>ONFP01000048.1 GCA_900317105.1 uncultured Succinatimonas sp.
ATGAACAACCGCTTCTTTGAAGCCTCATCTTTTTAGATCGATATCTTTTCTAAATTAATCAGCTAATTACCCGTATAGTATTTAAGATCCCGTGTATGATGTAAATATAAGGATGTAAGAAAAGAAATTATAAAAGCTGATGAGTTTTTATCCTTAAGACCAAAGAACAGATGCGGAAAGTAATTGAGGATGAAAAAAAGTTTTGTTAATCATAAATTCGGGGGCATAACAGCCCCCGATATTTAACAGCAAAAAGTAATTAAACGTTAAACAGGAACTCGAACAGATCGCCGTCCTTGACGATGTAATCCTTTCCTTCAGAGCGAAGCTTTCCTGCTTCCTTAGCACCACTTTCACCATTGTACTTGATGAAATCATCATAGCTGATGGTTTGGGCTCTAATAAAGCCTCTTTCAAAGTCAGAGTGAATCTTACCTGCTGCCTGAGGAGCTGTTGCGCCTACCTTGACAGTCCATGCACGAACTTCCTTTGGACCTGCAGTAAAGAATGTCTGAAGACCCAATAACTTGTAGCCTGCACGGATAACACGGTTCAGACCTGGCTCTTCAATACCGAGACTGTCCATGAATTCTTTTCTGTCTTCCTCTTCCATTGAAGCAAGATCGGCCTCAATAGCAGCTGATACAGGAACAACGATTGATTTTTCTTCCTTTGCCAGTTTTTCAACTGCATCAAGATAAGGATTATTTGTAAAGCCATCTTCTGATACGTTGGCGATGTACATTACTGGCTTGATAGTCAAGAAGCTGAAATTGCGAAGAGCAAGTCTGTCTGCTTCTGTAAAATCAACGCTGCGAAGCATCTTTCCCTGTTCAAGAGCAGGTTTACATTTTTCAAGAGCGATAACCTGAGCTAAAGCTTCTTTGTCGCCCCCTGTTCTTGCTCTCTTCTCAAGACGCTGCAGAGCCTTGTCACAGATATCAAGGTCGCTAAGTGCTAACTCTGTGTTGATAACATCGATATCAGCTACAGGATCAACCTTACCGGCAACGTGGATTACATTCTCGTCCTCAAAACAACGAACTACGTGAGCGATTGCATCAGTTTCGCGGATATTCATCAGGAACTGGTTGCCAAGACCTTCACCTTTTGATGCTCCCTTTACTAAACCTGCAATGTCAACGAATTCCATTGAGGTAGGAACAATCTTCTGAGGCTTTACAATTGCAGAGATTGCATCAAGACGTGGATCTGGTACAGGAACGATACCTGTATTTGGTTCAATGGTGCAGAATGGAAAGTTTTCTGCTGCAATGCCTGCTTTTGTCAGCGCGTTGAACAAAGTTGACTTTCCAACATTAGGAAGTCCAACAATACCGCATTTAAAACCCATTTTACTCTCCTAATTAGGCTTATAACCGTTAACTAATGCTGTAGCTTTTGAAATGCCGTCAGTAAACAATTTGTCAATTGCATCCAAAGCTGTGTTATATGCATTATCAATAAGAATCTGATCATTTGTGTCTGGTCTTCCAAGAACCCAGTTGATTACCTCTTTTGAAGGAGGTTTTCCAATACCAAGTCTCAGTCTGTAATAGTTCTGAGTGTTGGATAGATTTGCTGTGATACTGCGAAGTCCGTTGTGTCCTGCAAGCCCACCTGCAAATTTCAGCTTCATAAATCCTGGATTCAGATCTAGATCGTCGTGGCAGACTAAAATCTCTTCAGGAAGTATTTTATAGAAATTGCAGAGTGCGGCAACACTTCTTCCAGATTCATTCATAAAAGTAGTAGGGAAGAGAAGTCTAACTTCATTTCCTTGAATGCTGCCTCGTCCAAGAATTCCCTGAAATTTACCCTCTGGTCTTAAATCAATGCTGTATTTTCTTGCCAGAAGATATAAGAAATCAACACCAATGTTATGACGGGTATGTTCATACTGTGAGCCTGGATTACCCAGACCAACAATAAGCTTTATAGAAACGGTATCTTTAGCCATTTATAATTTCCACATCATTTTTTTCTTTATCAGCAAGCTGCTCATAAAGCTTCTGAACACTTGAATTTAAGGAACTAACCTGTAGTTCTGGTTCAATGTCTCTAAGAGGTGCAAGGACAAACGCTCTTTCATGCATCCTTGGGTGAGGCACTGTAAGTTCCTGAGTATTTATAACCAGATCTCCATAGATAATCAGATCAATATCCAGAGTTCTTGGTCCATTTTTGAATAGTCTTACTCTCTTGTATTTTTGCTCTAGATCCTGCATTTTATGTAGAAGATCGAGTGGCTCCAAAGATGTTTCAAAAGAACAGGCCAGATTTACAAAATCATTCTGATCTAGGTATCCTACAGGCTTGGTCCTGTAAAAAGGGGACATCTTAAAGCAACTGATTCCGTTTATTGCTTTAATATCGGAAATTGCATTGTTTAAAATCTTTAGACTATCACCTAAATTTGAACCTAAGGATAAAACAGCAAGGGTCATTTTACATCCAAGTGCATAGCAGCACGCCAGGCTCTTGCTTTTTCTAGCTGCTTCTTTCTTTTGGCTGAAAGATTTGCCTCATCATCAAATGATTCCTCATTTGCTTTTCTTTTTGACTTCTTTGAGGCCAGCTTTTCCTCGTATGCTCTTTTCTTCTGTGCCAGTTTTTCTTTCTTTCTGGCTTTTCTTCCAAGAACTAGTTCTTCCTTCTTAGCTTTTCTCTTATCTGCTAATTCCTTGCTCTTGATGTAGTAAGGTTCCCAGAAATTAACAGCACTCTTTAAATATGGTTCAAACTTTCCTCTTAAAGTCAGGAAGTCATAGGAGGCTCTGAAAATATTTCTTGCTGCAATTTCATCAACATTGCAGTTTTCAATATCATCCAGTGTCAGCTGCATTCTCCACAGTGATCTGATACTGTCGGCAACCGCCATTGGCATATCTGTTATTCTGTTCTGTTCAGTGATAATGTCGTTTAAAAGTCCACTGATAAGTTTATTCTGAGGAACAAGAACCACGGCGCTGTTATAAGTCTGGTTGGATATGAACATCCTTTTCTGGAATACTGCCCATAAAATTACTGCATACAGGAAATGAGGCATATTCCTCTTGTCTTCCTGATATCTCTTATCGGAACTGCCTAAAGCGTACTCAACAAAGTTAATGTAGTTCTGATTATCTAAAAGTTCACCTGCAGCAGGGAACAGCAGTTCAAAAATATTGTATTTTCGTAAGGTTCTGAATGTCTGAAGTCCGTGTCCGGTCAGAAACAGTTTGTTTACCTCTTCAAACATACGGGCATTTGAAACGGCATTCAGATTTGATGCCATTTTCTTTATAGGAGACAGAGTTCTTCTTGAGATCTTAAATCCAAGCTTTGCACAGAATCTGAGAGCTCTGATCATTCTTACAGGATCTTCGCTGTATCTTGTTTCAGGATCTCCGATGATGTCAATAACCCCCTGCTGCATGTCGTACAGACCACCGTTGAAGTCATAGATAACCTTTTTTACAGGGTCAAGATAGAGGGCATTAATGGTGAAATCACGTCTCTGGGAATCTTCAATAATGTTCTTTCCATAAACATTATCTCGAATCAGCATGCCAGATTCTGCTTTGACGCGTGTTCTTCCTGTGTGGGGCTTTGAAGGGGCGACCTTGTTGCTTCTAAAGGTTGTAACTTCAATTATTTCCTTGCCCTGAAGAACATGAACGATCTTGAATCTTCTGCCGATGATTCTGGAGTTTGATACAAAAATCTGTCTTATTTGTTCAGGAGTAGCGTTTGTTGATACATCAAAATCCTTTGGTTTTTTTCCTAAAAGAAGATCTCTGATGCATCCACCTACAAGATATGCCTCATAATGATGTTTCTGCAGAGTAGCAACAACACGCATCGCATAGCTGGATATCTCATTGAGATTTATGCGAAGATCATCTGTGCTCACGACAAGTTTTGATGAGCCGTGTTTTTTTGCAAGTGCTTTACTGCTCTTAAGGCTTGATATATCAAGTGAATCTAAAGGTGTGATAATTTTTATTCTCCTAAAACCAAACAAACACCGTGCATTATATCATCTTTAGACTGTAAATATTAATTTGTGATACAGATCATTTTGTGCTTAAGTGATATATCCGTATTATTTTTTCTTTAAATGGTCAGACAACAACTTTTTTACCGACAGGAATTCTTTTAATTTCAAATCGTTCCAGCGCTTTGTCCAGAATCTTCTTAGGAGGCATCTGGGGCTGTAATCCATCTGTATCCTGATTGAGAAACTCCAGGGCCTTTATAAGCATCTGCGATGGGCTTCCCTGATCTAGTACTGCAGGTGAACGGTTTTGCTTTGAAAGCTTGTATGTCTCATCTGCCATTGCAAGCGGAAGATGAAGATAGGAGATATAGTCTGCGTCAAGTGCTTTATATAGACACATCTGAGTTGTAGTAATGTCAATCAGATCTGAGCCTCTGACAACCTGAGTTACTCCCTGCCTTATATCGTCGACAACACAGGCAAGGTTATAAGAGACAACCTTGTCTCGTCGAATCAATGTCAATGATTCCTGCAAAACAGGAAATCTCTTTTGTCCATAGATTTCATCTTCAAAATAATCCTGATGAACCTTTGGAATAATAAAGCGAAGTGCAAGATTATCTTCAGAATCTTCCTTTAAGCCTTTATTACGGCAGTGACAGCTGTTTTTTTTAAGGTAACTCCGTGTGCAGTTGCAGTAGAAGGCCTTTTCCTTGGCAACGAGATCTTTTGCTACCTTATAGTAGACATCGGTATGTTCTGACTGGATGTATGGTTCTCCATCAAACTTGAAGCCGAAGTCATCAAGTTCTCTGAGAATGATACTGGTGTATTCTTTTTTGCATCTGAAAAAATCCAGATCCTCAATTCTGAGCAGAATCTTCCCATCTTTGATTTTTGCAACAGCATAGGCCCCTACAGCAGCAACAAGTGAGCCAAAGTGAAGTCTACCGCTGGGGGATGGGGCAAATCTACCTATATATTGAGACATAAACAAAAATAGGTGGCACTAGGCCACCTTAAGAAATGTATTTTTTAGGGTAATTTTTAACCTTCTAACTGTTTTTCCTTGATTTCTGCTAATGCCTTGCAGTCAACGCATAAATCAGCAGTTGGTCGAGCCTCAAGTCTCTTAATACCAATTTCGGAACCACAGTGATCACAGTAACCGTAATCGTCGTTATCCAGTTTTGTCAGAGTCTTATCAATCTTTTTGATAAGCTTTCTTTCTCTGTCACGAGCACGTAACTCTAGAGCAAATTCCTCTTCCTGAGTAGCTCTGTCAAGAGGATCAGGAAAGTTTGCAGCCTCACTCTTCATGTGGTCAACTGTACGATCAACTTCTGAACGTAACTGGTCTCTCCATGCAGTAAGAATCTTTCTGAAGTGTTCTTTCTGCTTTTCGTTCATGTATTCTTCGCCTGGCTGTTCTTGGTAAGGTTCTACACCGGCGATAGCTAAAGGGCCCATTGAGTCGATTGACACTGCAGTCTTTTCATTGTCAGCCATAATTCTTCTTCCTTAACTTAATCACTGCCCAAAAACACAGCTTCTATATTAAGTATTTATACAATATTATTCTTTGATGTTTTTGTTTTAAAAGATTGCTCATCTTTTGAGTTAGCAATTATGCTTTAATATTTTGATTGTAGCAAGATTTGAAATTTAATATTTGAACTAGCCCATAATAAGAGAATTAAATATATTAAATTCATTGATAGGTGTAGCGTTTTTTATTTTTTTTTGTTAACAGCGAAATTTCTGTTCTCACCATATCGGTGAATAATAAATTGCCGTCTAAATTAATGCTGATATAATTTAACTCAAATTTTCAGAATGTATCATTTGCTTTTTATAAAAAACTGCATAGCAAAGAGCTTTTGTTTTGACTTCACTTCTCCTTATATACAGGTATAGGTGAATGTAAAGGCTGGTTTTCAAAAGAGCATGCTGGCTAAACATTAAGTTTTTTTCCTCTTGGAGAGACTATGTTTTCTCCTTAATAGACGGAAGTTCAATAGACTATTTATGAATAACGATAAAGAAAATCCATACCTTTCTGGTCTGTCTGCTTTGGATGATGATGAGAGAAAGCAGGCTGAGGACAATTTTGACGATGGTAAGATTGAGCCTGAGTTTGATCCTTATCTGGTAAAAGAGGACCTGTATTCTGAAGAGAATTCATCTTATTCTTCTGACGGAGAAAAGTCAGGACAGACTAGTCAGAACAAACAGAATCAGCAACCTAGTCACAATAAGAATTTTGAAGAGAATAAAAACAAAAAGCCTTTAAAGAAAAAATTGACACTTTTTTCTCTGAAAGTTTTTGCTGCCGGTTTTGTTATTCTGGCTCTGCTTTTTGTTTATTTTGATTCTGTTGTACTTTCAAAATTCGGAGTTGATGACAAATGGGTGCTGCCAGCTGTAGTCTATTCAAGACCGCTTGAGCTTTATCCGGATCAGAAGCTTTCCTTAAAGCAGATGCAGTATGAGCTATCTCTTTTGAAATACCGTAAGGTTCCTAATCCTCAGTACCCTGGTGAATATGCTGTGAATGAAAAGCTCGGTAGGGTGGTGATTATCCGCAGACCTTTTGAATTCCCAGATGCTTCAGAAGGCAAGATTTCAATCATGGTTGAGTTTAACGGTCAGAGAATATCTCAGATCTTAAATGCGGATACAAAGGAGGAATTAGGCTACATCAGAATGGATCCTGTCTTACTCGACAGAATAAACAGAATTGATCCAAAGGAAGATCGTATCTTTATTCAGCTACAGGAAGTTCCTCCTGCTCTTATAAATACACTGCTTGAAATTGAAGATCGTACCTTTAGAACCAATATGGGCGTGAACTTCATGGCTATTGCCAGAGCTTTCGTAAAAAATACCATGGCTCATTCTGTGGTAGAAGGCGGTTCGACTATTACACAACAGTTGGTTAAGAATTACTTTTTAAATTCAGAAAAGAGCTATAGCCGTAAGATTAAAGAAATCATAATGGCTCTGATTATGAATCACAGATATACAAAGGATCAGATTTTAGAAGCATATCTGAATGAAATTTATTTAGGCCAGAATGGCGCTGCCGGTATTTACGGATTTGGTCTTGCCTCATATTTCTACTTTGGGGTACCTATTTCAGAGTTGACTCAGGATCAGATGGCGCTTCTTGTTGGTATCATTAAAGGCCCTTCCTATTATGATCCATGGAGACATCCTGATCAGGCTCTGGAACGTCGAAATGTTGTTCTGTCTGTATTAAAGAAGAGAGGATTTATTACTGATACAGAGTATGTTCAGTATTCCTCAAGACCTCTAGGAGTTATAAAGAGAGGTTCAATGAACTACTCTAAGACTCCTGCTTTCATGGGTGTTCTGAAAAAGGAAATTTCAACGAAGTTCGGCCCTGATTTTTTATCAGGTAACGGTATTAAGATCTTCACCAGTCTAGACCCTCAGGCTCAGCAGTCTGCTGAAAACGCAGTGCAGAATGAGCTTAACGCCATTGAAAGAGAGACCGGCCGTAAAGGTATGGAAGCTGCTATGGTTGTCAGTTCCTGGAGAACAGCAGAAGTCTCTGCCGTGGTCGGAAGTAGAACTCCTCAGTATGCTGGATTCAACCGTGTTATGGAAGGTCGTCGTCAGGTAGGCTCAATTATCAAACCTTTTGTTTATCTGACTGCATTCCATCATGGCATTCATCTTGGTACTCTGGTAAATGATGCTCCTATCAGGGTAAGACTTGCTGATGGAAAGGTATGGCAGCCTCATAACGACAACAACCGTTTTATTGGCCCAATTCCTACATATGTGGCAATGGCCCGTTCCATGAATATTCCTACTGTAAAGATTGGTATGAGAGTCGGTCTTAATCATGTAAGAGAGACTCTGCTCAATATTGGTCTTGATAAGGAAAAGGTTGAAAGACAGATTTATCCTTCAATGCTACTTGGTACCATTGAGCTTACCCCATTTGAGGTTACTCAGATGTATACAAGTCTTGCAACAGAAGGCCAATATAAGGATCTGACCACATTAAGAACAGTTGTTAAAGACGGAAAGATTGTTTATGAGCGTGAGGATAACAGGGGAAAAGCTACAATTGATCCTAAGGACTCATATCTGACCATGTATGTTATGACCGAGGCAACCAAGATCGGTACAGGCCGCAGAATTGGCAACATGTTCCCTAATGTAACTATCGCCACTAAGACAGGAACCACTAATGACAGCCGAGATACCTGGACTGTTGGTATTGATTCGGATCAGGTTGTTGCTACATGGGTCGGATTTGATGACAACAAGTCAACCGGTCTGTTTGGTTCCTCTGGAGCTATGAGAGTGTATGGTCAGTTCCTGAAGGAGCGTGGTGTAAATTCCTTGGAACTGAAACGTCCTGAAGGTATTCAGTTTGTAAACTTTAATAAAGAAGGAAATATTGTTGGTGAAGGATGTATGCTTCCTGGACTGACCTCTCTTCCTGCAAGACTGGATAAGATCAAGTATGTAGATCAGAACTGTACCATCGATGTTGCGCCGGTTCCTGTAGTAACAGGGCCTCAGCCGGTACCTTATGCCCCTTAAAATTTTCTTCTAAAACTGTTCCATCCTTGCAAAAGGATGGAATTTCAGAATTCATCGTAGTATTTTTTTTTCCTGAATGCTTCTCCTAAACTAATTAGAGTCATATATAGGATTTTTATATGCAACCAAGCGAATTTCTTAAGATAGTACATTTTTCAGAAAAACTAAAAGACACCACACGTCACTGTACGACTTCCAATGGCAGACGAGAAAGTGTGGCTGAGCACAGCTGGCGTATTTCTCTTATGGCTCTGTTTCTTCGTACGGAATTTCCTGAGCTGGATATAGATAAGGTTATCGCCATGTGCCTTATTCATGACCTTGGAGAGGCCTTTACAGGAGATATTCCTTCTTTCAATAAAACAGAAAAAGATGAACATGTTGAGGACTCTCTTTTCAGAAAATGGATCGAATCCCTGCCAGAAAGTTTATCCTCTAATATACTGAATCTGTATGAGGAGATGAGTGCGCTTAAAACTGGAGAGGCTAAACTTTACAAAGCTCTGGATAAGATTGAAGCTGTGATTCAGCATAACGAGTCACCGCTTGAGTCATGGAGCGAAAATGAATATCAGCTCAATAAGATTTACGGTATGAATGAGGTGAAATTTTCTGAGTGGTTGATTAAACTTCGACAGGAAATTTTAAACGAAACGCTTTCCAAAATAGAAGACGGAGAAAACACTATCAGAAAATGTGTATAACCTATTAACCCCCGATTAAAAATTATTAAGGCTTGTATAAGCGGTTTATAAAGATAAATAAAAAAAACTTTAAAAAAGTGCTTGCATGATCTCAAAAATTTAGTAGAATAGTCCGCGTTGAGTTAATCAACAACAAATTGCAAGGCTTGGGTCGTTAGCTCAGTCGGTAGAGCAGCGGACTTTTAATCCGTTGGTCGAGAGTTCGAATCTCTCACGACCCACCAAGCAAAAGCAAGATTTATCGCTGGGTCGTTAGCTCAGTTGGTAGAGCAGCGGACTCTTAATCCGTTGGTCGCGGGTTCGACCCCCTCACGACCCACCATGCGATAATGAAGGCGCCCAAGATGGGTCGTTAGCTCAGTTGGTAGAGCAGCGGACTCTTAATCCGTTGGTCGCGGGTTCGACCCCCTCACGACCCACCATTTTGGATGCTTAGCTCAGTCTGGTTAGAGCATCTGCCTTACAAGCAGAGGGTCATAGGTTCGAGTCCTATAGCATCCACCATCTTATGAATCCCTACTTGATAGTATCTTTTAGGTTTTCTGTTTATAACGTTTCGATGGGTCGTTAGCTCAGTTGGTAGAGCAGCGGACTCTTAATCCGTTGGTCGCGGGTTCGACCCCCTCACGACCCACCATCCAAACGTTGATCCCCCCCTTTAAAAACATTTATTGCAAATTTAATTTTTTCAATTAAGTATTACCTCACAATATATATTTTTGTCTTTCAAAATCATCCTCTCATAAGTCTCCTTGTGGTAAATTATATGGTTAGAATGTTGATTTAACATAGGGTGGTTGAAGTGAATCTAAAAAATGACCGCATCATAATTAAAAATCTAGTTGATAAAAATGATGAAAATAACAAGACAATTTCTCTTGTAGCTAATTCCGGTATACAGTTCATTGATTTTGAGTTTGACAAAAAGATTAATTTCTCCTCTGAAGAAGAGGATTTCTTAAAAAAATTCCCTTCAATCGTAACTAAAGGGCAGTTTGCCCAGCATCCACTGTGTGGAAGACATTTTGCCAGATTTAAAGAAGACAAGGCTTCTGGCAAATATGTAATTGAAGGTGCAGAATCAATTTCCATGGAAAAGGGCGAAATCTATGGAGAGCAGTCTGAATTGGAATTGATCGAATCTCTTAACCTTTACAATGGAGTATGGTTCCCAATCTTCTATTTCAGCAAAGGCCATGATGAAGGTCCTATAAACTGGGCCCGTGCTCGTGTTATCAATACGTCAGATGTGAAGGATCGCGATCATGGTGGTTTATATCATGTAACCTTTGCCTTTGATACGAAGCTTGACAATGAAAACACTTCTCTGCACTGTGCTCCATCAACCTCCGATATCAGCGATGTCTTTACTTTCAGAGGATGTTACGCTGCTACCAAACTATTAAATGATAATGAATCAGGCGCTTCCTTTGTTCGAGAGTGGGCAAAGAGTGTCTTTGACAAAATCTATCCTAAGACTACCAATGATCCAAAGGTCGAAGTTATCAAAAAAGAATGGATAGAGAAAAACTACTTTGAAAAGCATTATCTGAATCTTATTGCTTTCCTTGAATATTTTGTCGAACCAAACAGCATCAAGCTGATGCCATTTGAGGAAAACGGCAGTGAAACTCCTATTGATGTAAGTCTGATTCTTGATGTAGGTAACTCACGTTCCTGCGGTATTCTTATGGAAGAGGATGATGATCATTCCTCATCTCTGCTGCGTAATCCTCAGCTCGAAATCCGTGATTTAAATGCTGTTGAGAATGTTTATGTCGGAACATTTGACAGCAAGATCCAGTTCCAGAAAGCTAATTTTGACTTTAACTATTGCTCAGATATTTCAAGCAGACTCGACGCCTTTGTATGGCCATCTCTGGTACGTGTGGGTACTGAGGCAAAGCACCTAAGTGCCAACTCAGCCGGTAATGAGGGAAATACAGGTCTTATTTCACCAAAACGTTATCTGTGGCAGTTTGATAATGATCTGAATACCTCTGAAAAGTGGAACTTTAACAATCACTATTATCAGATTCCAGTCAGAGAGAAAGAAAAGGATGATGACAAATATCATACCTCTTATCTGAAACTTGAGGAAAATGTAAGTTCAGCCACTTATCTTCCTATTTCAAGATTCATCAATTCATATGGTGATGCTCTGTTTGCAGATACAGGTGATGAAAGTAAGCTTCTTGCAAATTACACCGGTAAATCAACCATGACCTTTATGCTGATGGAAATCATTATGCAGGCTATGATGCAGATGAATAGTTTCCATTACCGTCAGTCTAAAGCTAATGCTTTAAGACCTCGCAGACTAAAGGCAGTGGTTTTAACTACACCTCCATCAATGCCGGATCTTGAAAGAGAAGTCTTCAGATCATGCGCCTACCAAGCTATTGGTCTTGTCTGGAAGGCTTATGGTTATGACAAGACTCCTGCTACTGAGTTTAAGTATATTGAAAACGCTTCTTCCATGTTCCCTAAGGCACCAGCCGTTATCTTAAAGTGGAATGAAACTCTGACTTCTCAGCTGGTATACCTTTACAATGAAACTCAGAAGGTTTTCGGAGGCAACAGTCTAGACTTTATTAAACATATACGCAGATCAGATGCTGGTGGCCGAGTCAATGAGCATAATAGGGACAAGTTCAGTGGTAAGGATGCCGATTATATTTCTGCCCGTATTGCCTCAATTGATATCGGTGGCGGAACTACAGATCTTGTGATTGCCGATTACAGCTATCCAAGTACAGTCCGTTCTGAGAGCGGTGAGGAAAAAGAGCTTGGAAACCAGAGTGCTACCGTTGAAATCCGAGAGATTCTGAAGGATGGTTCAAAGACGGCTGGAGATGATCTGGTGTTAAACCTGATTAAGGAAAAGATTGTTCCTCAGTTAGGTGATGTTAAGGATTTAGCTAAAATTATTGGTACTGGTTCATCTGACAGTATTGAGTTTGTAAAAAACAGAACTCAGACAGTAGAGCAGGTTTTCACTAAGATTGCGTATAGAATCATTTCCAGACTGGAAAAGCTGAATTATGCTCCTGCAGGCACTACTTCGGTAATTGACAGGGGAACGGTTGCAGACTTCCTGTATGGCATTGACCGATGCGAGGCTCTGGATTCTAAGGAAGATCTGGAAGTTATTTCTAAATTTGACAGAAAAAAGCATGACCTTGTTGATGAGAGTGTTGCGAATTTTATCAACAAGCATTTAGGTGAGAACTACAAATTTTTTGATCGTGAACTCGAGTTTGATATATATCAAATCAATCATGAGATCGCTGTCGGTGATCGTTATGATGTCTGCTCTTCCCTTAATTATCTGAACACCATTGTAAACACCTATCAGTGTGATGTTCTGATTCTAACCGGACGTCCTTCAAAGATTCCTGGTATCAGAACTCTGATTGAGTGCAATTCTAATCTGTCACCAAGAAGAATCATTTCTTTACACGATTATAAGTGTGGAAGCTGGTATCCATCTTTCACTCTTGTGAACGGTAAGATAGGAGATCCTAAGACATCAGTTGTTGTAGGAGCACTGCTTGGTTATATCAAGCAGTCCAATATCAGCAACCTGTCAACCTTCAGAATCAATCCTAACTATCAGGAAGCCCCTTCTCCTGCAAGATACATGGGTAAGGTTGATGATCAGTGCAAGCTTGAGGATAGAGAAGTCAAATACAGATTCTTCACCTTAGCCGAGCTTAAGGAAATTAATGCAATGGAAGAAGGAGAGGAGATCGATATTGATAAGACCTATCTTAGGGATGATGCTAATAAATCTCAGCTTAAGGCTGTTTCAGATGTTATCTCCAATACGACCTTGCGCTCGACTCTTCCAATTAACCTTGGATACCGTCAGTTTGATGATCAGGCCTTTATGGCAACCATGATTTATCACATTGAGCCTTACAAGAAGATTAGTGAGCTTGCCTCTGTAAAGGCAACCAAGGAATGGATTGTTCCTGATATTGAGAAGATTGAGTTCAGTGTAGAAGGGAAAAAGAAACTTTATGAGGAGCTACTGATAAAGCTTTATCCTGATCATGAGGCTAATTTCCCTCAGCAGGGCTGCGATATTTTTGATAAGGCAATTGAGGAAATAGAGAAGGCTGAGAACGAAATGGCTCTCGCCAAGAGCCATGCCTCTCTGATGTATGGGGCTGACAGAAGTGCAATTAAAGTGCTTGATTTAGACAGTCCTTATGCAGCTCTCATCAGTCAGTTTGATTCTCAGGCAATGGATGCTGGTAATCAGGTGGCTTCTACCTTAAAGCAGACTGGTATTATGGCTAAGCTTACCAATGCCGCAGGTAAAGCTGAAGAGAAACGCAGAGAAGGCTATGACTCCTTTAAGCAGAGCAACCTGTCTTCGATTTTCAGCTCTATCGAAAGTGTCGGTAATGCTGAAAAAAACAAGGTAAAGGGAATGTTCCTGAGAGAGCTGTGTCTGTGTGTGGAAAATGCTATTAATGCTCTGCGCAAGAGCAAACAGGCTGCACTTGATAAAATTACCTCAGATGTAAAAGGTTCTAGCGATGGCAAGGGGCCTCATTATTATGACATTACTATAGTAAATAATAGTGTATTGGATAAGAAATCTCCTTTGGGCAGATGCCTTGGCTTTATACGTGATCAGGAAAAAGATCTTAATAGCGATATCTTTGTATTAAAGATTGAAAAAGCAAAGGATGTAACCGATGGCAGTTCTGATGTATCTAACTACCTGAAGCTGAGTCTGAAAACAGTCAGTGATGGTGATGAATACTGGAATAATGACGGTTTGATTCTTGATAAGGAATAATTTTTTATGAAAAACGAATTTAAAGATAATCGTCTGAATCTTCTGGCTCAATACTGCGATAAGGCTTACAAGTGGGTTGAAAAGGCAGCGCAGGATGAGGAAGATCTTAGAAAAGAGGAAAATTCTCTTGGAATTGCTATCTGTCAGCTGCATAACATGGCTGACGCCGCTCATGAGGTTCTTCCTGTAAATTCAACCATCGGTGTTTTCGGTGCCTCTCAGGCTGGCAAGAGCTATCTGGTTTCTGCACTTGCTTCAAATGGTGGCGGTGAAGGTCTAGTTGCAAACTGGGAAGGTAAGGAAATATCCTTCTTTCATCATCTGAATCCTACGGGCGGAAATCGTGAAGCGACCGGTTTGGTAACCCGTTTCACACGTATGACTTCACCTGCTGTTAAGGGCTTTCCGGTAACACTTAAGATTTTAAATGAAGTTGAACTTATCAAGATTCTGGTTAACTCTTTCTATCTTGATATGAATCTTGAAGCCGCCAAGGAGTTCATGATTGAATATGACAGTCGCTTTAAGGACAAGTCAAAGCTTGATGCTCTGTTTGAAGAACTCAGAGGAGATGAGTATCAGCTGAAGGAAGGGGAGGCCTCCTATGTTACAGAGAATGACATTGTGGAACTCTCTGAGTATGTTTATTCGCATGCAGCCTTCTGCTGTCTGATGTCAGAGGAATTTAAACCTGACTGTGATTTCTGGAATAAGGTAAGACATATTATCTCCTCTCTGAATCTCAAGGGTAGAGGCAGACTGTTTTCTCTGTTCTGGGGTAATCTGAAGGCTTTCAACAATCTGTATGAAACTATTGCTCCTGAGATGGAGAA
>ONFP01000016.1 GCA_900317105.1 uncultured Succinatimonas sp.
AAAAATCTAAGTTTTTTCTAAGAGTTAAATCTTATTCTTCAAACAAACATACAACCTATATAGGAGAATAAAAATGAAGTTCAAGACAGTATTAGTGTTAGCAGCATTATCAGCAGCAGTTAATCTGGCAAATGCGGCAGATGACACATCTTTAGATGTAACATACAGTACCGGTGATACCTCTATTAGTGTAAGCAAGAATTCTTCCACCGGTTCATCAACACCGCTTCCACCTCATCATGCTCCAAAACATGATATAGACAAACATCATCCTGAATTTGCTCATGAGCCACCTCATGACGGTAAAGGGCCTCACCATCCAGAAGGAAAGGAACCTCATCATTTTGATGGCAAGGCTCCAGCCCATCCTGACGGAAAGGGACCTGATTTCCATGCAAAAGATAGCAAGCATCAATCACCAGATATAAAGAATGACATTCATAGGAATGACATTCATAAAAATGATGTTGCTCACAACGGAAAGGCATCCCCACAAAAACAGATTGAAGGAAAGCACGAGGCTGCTAAAGCATCCAGCCAGTACAAGGATTTAAAAAGAAAAGGTTAAATAAGATATTAATTTATGAAGCTATAGATTCTGCCTCAGATTTATGAGGCAGTTTTTTTATAATAGATCCAGACAGCTTTCTACAGGAAGACCTTCCAGCTTGTCCTCTTTGTTTTTGAATCGCTCGACCATGCGTCCAACTGCATTCATTGCAACCTCAATACTTTGTTTTACGGGCTCGCCTTTTAAAATGTGGCCCATAAAAACGGAGCAGAATATATCACCGGTTCCGGAGAAGGAAACAGGGATCTCCTCATAAGGCAGATTGAAATACTCTTCTGACTTTGGATCGAAACAGCAGACCTGCTTTCTGTTATCAACAAAGGCACTGGTAACCACAATTGTGCCTGAAGTGAATTTTCTCAAGGCATCAATCAGATCACGCATCTGTGCTGAAGAAACAGAACCACTCTGATAAGGTATTCCTGCAAGAAAACAGGCTTCTGTATAGTTAGGAACTATATAGTCAGCCACACCGATAAGTTCACGCATATAGCTGATAATACTCTCGGAGATACCGTGATAAAGCTCACCGTTATCAGCCATCACAGGATCTGAGAAAACGGTGATGCCCTTGGCTTTGAGGAACTTGCAGTATTCATTGACAATCTCAAGCTGCTCATGAGAGATAACAATACCGGTACCTACGGCATCAAATCTGAAATCATGCTTCTGCCATACAGAGATAGACTTTCGCATATACTCTGTTGTATCTAAAAGAGCATAATCCCCATAGGCAAAGTTATTTGAAACCAGAGCCGTAGGGAGATTAAAAAGGCTGTATCCCATATGTGAAAGAATAGGGATCATGGCTGTCATGGCAACCTTTGTCTGCCCTGCCATATCAGTAATCAGTAAAACTCTTTTCGGCATAGAAATGACTCTAAAAAAAATCCTCAAATATATTTGAGGACTTATTCTACTACAAAGCATCACATCAAACTATTTTCGGTCCAATGTGATGCATATCGAAATTTTAAACCACAACGGTCTGAGTTAGAACACTAACCTCAGGATCATCTAAAGTTCCGTTCTCTACTGCCTTTACGATGTCAGCCTGAGAATACTTGTCTTCAGGATAAACAACCACAACGGCCTTATCCTGATTCTGAAGGAAGTTGTGTTCGCCATAGTCTGTATAGCGTGTAGCACCTACTGACACCATGATCTGAGATGGAAACCCGGCCTCTGCAAGATAGCTGTTAATCATTTCTGCAGGTCCTTCGTTCTGCTGGTTGTTCAGTTTATCAATAAGCCACTCAATCAGCTTACCGTAAATGTAGCTGTAGTCACGAACCGCACTATCTTCACCGTAAGGATGAACTACACCGTCACGAACTAAGAATGAAGCGATTCTGTAACGGTTTAATATGCCCTTGTCATCAAAACGGTCGATTGCAATAGCATTGTCAGAAAAGCCCTTGGATGAAGCTCCCCAGTTCTTTTTCTGAGAAATCTTCTTTGCACCTTCCTTACGGATTGAGCAGTCATTTGAGGCGCCAAAGAAGACAGGAATCAGAGAAATAACCTTGCCTTCAGACCATTCAACATTACAGATAATTGCACACTCAGGTTCAATCTGAAGCTTCTGTTCACCCTGAGGGAAAATAATCTTGGATGAATCAAATGGAAATACGCCTAAAAACTCAGGGGTAACTTTTGATGCATGAGGAATAAATGTTGGGAAAACAGCTTTTGGAGCCTTAGCTTCTGCAGTTTTAACATTGGTAAAATCAACAGCCTCACCAGCCTGTTCTAAATGTCCGGTAAAATTACCCGCTACACCGAAGGTAGCCATCATTTTCAAGTTAATAGCCATATAAAACTCCTTAATCAGCTAGAGGTATTTTAGCAATTTTTTACCAGAATTACATTGCTATCAGACTATCGCATACTTAAAATATAGCCGACCAAAACAAAGTTTTTCACTTACGAGAACCTTAACAGGACATAAAGTCTACACAACATCGCATGAAAAAAATACTGGCTCTATCCTTTATAACGCTTCTTTGCAGCCTAACCTCTGTCCATGCGGATCAGCAGCACAAATCCTTCCGCGAAGCCAAGCTGCGGATATCACTCCGACAGATACGCTAAAAACGCCAAAAGAATTGAGGCGGAACATATCATGCCGGCATGGGAATTTGGTCATAAGAGACGCTGCTGGATCAGTGGACATAGAAAGAACTGTGAACACAATGATGCAGAATTTCAGGCAATGCATGCAGATCTGCACAATCTCTACCCTGCTATAGGAGAGGTAAACAGCGATCGTAACAACTACAGTTATACAGACAGGCTTTCTGACGATAACTATCATAAAGACTTTATCTCAGGTAAAAAGGTTAATAACCACTCCAGACACAAAATCAGAGGCTACGGTCAATGTGAAATGGTAATTGACCGAAACAAAGAGGAGGCAATGCCTCCCGTAAGAGCCAGAGGCATAATTGCCAGAGCCTACCTTTATATGAGTTCACGTTATAATATAGAACTGAGCAAAGAAAAGGAGCAACTTTTCAAAAAATGGAATAAAATGTACGCTCCCGATAAAAATGAGTGTTTAAGAAACAGCAGGATCAGACAAATCCAGGGCCATGACAATCCGTTTGTCAGCAGGGGTTGCCGCTTCTAAAAGAGAAAGATCTCCCTACCCCAAAACCATTTGAATACAAATTTCAGCTTAATTTAAAAAGTTAAAAGCCGAGTTTATATATGAGAACAGTAAGAATTTGCCAGTATAACGCTAACCTTGCGGAAAACGTTGAGCTAGAGCTGGATGAAGATGGCTTCGGTCACCTTGTCAGAGTTTTACGCTTCAAAGAGAGTGATCCCTTTGTGGTTTTTGACGGTAAAGGACACGAGTACGAGGCTGTAATCTGTTCAGCATCAAAATCAAAGGCTACCTATAAATGTGTAAAGGAGATTCAAAGAAATGTTGAATCCCCTCTTTATATTGAGCTTGGCCAGGTTATAAGTCGCGGCGACAAGATGGAATTCACCATTCAGAAGGCCTGTGAGCTTGGAATCAGCGAGATAACACCTCTTTATTCAGCAAGATGCGGTGTTAAACTTGATGAAAAACGCCAGTCTAAAAAGGTTGAGCAGTGGCAGAAGATTGCAATATCCGCATGTGAACAGTCAGGCAGAAATGTAGTACCTCGTGTCAATGACATCACCAATATTGATGACTGGTATGCACAGAATCCAGAGGCGCTTTCATTAACACTTGACCCAAGAGCTGAAAAGAAACTTACTGAGCTTGAAATCAGACAGCACTTGAGACTTTTAATCGGACCTGAAGGCGGTCTGGATGCCGATGAAATTGCAAAAGCAACAGAAAACAGTTTTGTCGGCGTAACCTTAGGACCAAGAATTTTAAGAACCGAGACTGCTGCACTGGCTGCATTATGTATTCTCGGAAGCAAATACGGAGACCTTTAATGGAGAACTCACCATTAGTCCTTGGAAAGAATACCACCTACGATAACGAATATGCTCCATCAAGACTCCACAGAATTGAAAGAGCATTAGGCCGTTCCGCCATAAAACATCTTAAGAGTTTCAACGGTATGGATATCTGGCGTCTGTATGAGATGACTTATCTTAATTTAAATGGTCTGCCAGAGGTCTGCATGGGTATTATGAAGGTACCCGCATCAAGCCGATATATCGTAGAATCAAAGTCTCTAAAGCTTTATGAGCTGTCATTCACCATGACAAAATTTAAGTCTCTAAAAGACGTGGAGACCGTTTTTGCAAGAGATCTGTCAAGGCTTCTTGAATGTGAGGTCGAAGTTAAGCTGTTTGAGGTTAAGAACAAGGAATTTGCCTTTGAGACTCCAAAGGGAATCTGTCTTGAAGAGCAGGATTTTGCCAAGACCATTAGCTTTAAAAGCTACGAGTATTCACCAAAGGTACTAAGTCATGCCGAAGGTAAAAAAACAGTATCAAAGATCTATTATACCAATCTCTTCAGATCACTGTGCCCTGTCACATCTCAGCCGGATCACGCTACTGTAGTGATTGAATATAAGGGGTTTGCACCTAACGAAGAGTCTCTTCTGAATTATCTGGTTTCACTTAGAAATCACCAGGGATTCCATGAGCAGTGTGTTGAGCTTATCTACTCTGATATCATGCATGCATTAGAGCCATCAGAGCTCACCGTTTCAGCATTCTTCACCAGAAGAGGCGGTATTGATATCAATCCTGTCAGAACCAATCTAAAAGATCAGAAATTCCCTTCTGTAAGGTTTATTAGACAATAACCACTTATAAATACAGTATTTTTTTCAAAAAGCTGTACACGTCAAATCATGGCCCGCACCTGCGGGCTATAATCTAACGGTAATAATTATAAATAAGGAGCCCATATGAGTATTGTTGATGTATGGCCATCAGGTTCCATGGCTTTGTTAACCCAAAGCGAAGCCGATGCTTTGTCTCTGTCGAGCAAGGGAGAGCTTTATGAGCTCTATCGTAACTGCTCTTTAGCTGTTTTAAACAGCGGAAACATTACAGACAATTCAAAGGAATTACTGGATAATTTCAGTGATTTTGAAATCAGCATTATCAGAAACGAACGAGGTTTGAAGCTTGAGCTTATCAACCCTCCAAAGAGTGCTGTTGTTGAAGGTGTGGTGATAAAAAAACTAAGAAATCATCTTTATTCAGTTCTGAGAGATATCGTTCAGTTACAGTCCTTAGGAAAGGATGGAGAGAATTTTCTGCGTAAACAGTACGATTCTGAAAGCGCCTATATTACCAACCTTATCTTTATAATCCTGCGAAACGCAGGCGTACTCAAGGCCGGTGTAAAACCAAACATCGCTGTCTGCTGGGGAGGTCACTCTATTTCTCAGTCGGAATACGAGTATGCTTACAATGTAGGCTTAGAGTTAGGTTTAAGAAAAATCGATATCTGTACAGGATGCGGTCCAGGCGTAATGGAAGCACCAATGAAGGGTTCATTCCAGGGATTCTCAGAGCAGTGTGAGCAGGATAAATGCCGCATGATTGGACTTACCGAACCATCCATCATTGCAGCAGAACCACCTAATGCAATGGTTAGTGAGCTGGTCATTCTTCCAGATATCGAAAAACGTCTTGAGTCCTTCGTAAGACTGGGACATACAATGATCATATTCCCTGGCGGACCTGGTACTGCAGAAGAGCTTCTGTATATTCTTGCCATAAAAATGAGCAATGAGAACAAACATAACTTTCTGCCGCTGATCCTCACCGGAAACAAGGATTCAGAGGAATACTTCAACGCCTTAACCGAATTCCTGGTTCTATGCTTTGGCCCAGAGGTAACCAGATATTACGATCTGATTATTGATGATCCTGTTGCAGTAGCCACCAAGGTTAAACAGAATAATGAATCTGTTCTTGATCACAGAACTATTACTCATGATTCCTACTGTTTCAACTGGACTTTAAAGATCCCTTATGAACTGCAGGTCTCACAGCCTGTTTCTCATGAGTTCATGGCAAGTCTGAATCTCAAGCGAGATCAGGAGCCTTGGAAGCTTGCCTGCAATCTGAGATCAGCCTTCTCCGGTATTGTGGCAGGTAACGTCAAGGAATACGGTATTAAGCTTGTCGCCCAGAAGGGACCTTTCAAACTTCACGGTGACAAGGATATCATCAGATCAATGGATAAGCTTCTGCGCAGCTATATCAAACAGGGACGTGTTCTTCTGTCAAAGAAGGAATACAAACCTTGCTACGAACTGTGCAAAGACTAGCCTGAAATACAAAAAACAGAGAAATCCGTGCCTGCTTTGCAGCATGGATTCTCTGTTTGTCTTTTCTATGTTCAAGGATCAGATTGTCTTACAGCTCGGCAATCAGCTCAACAAAATCTGAAGCATTCTTCTTACCGAAAACCACCTTTGAATCATTGAGAATAATACAAGGCACACTCATGATATTGTATTTATCCTTTAAATCCGGATAGTACTGAATATCGTACATCTGAGCCTTAACTCTGGTATTGAGGGAAGCAATTCTCTGTGATCCCATTACAGCTTCGGGACACATGGTGCAGCTTAAAGAAACCACAACTTTGATATCTACATCCTTATCAATTGCCTTTATTGAGGCTAAGAGAGATTCATCAATAGCCTGTCCTGGACCTGCAGTATTATACAAAGCAACGATAAAGGAATTGAACTCATGACCACCAGGAACACCGTGGAATACAATTCGGTCTGATGAACCGTCATAGCTTACTATATGAATGCCGGGATCAGACTCAGTGTTTAGCACTTCATAATGAATTCTCTCTGATAATGAAGAAAACTCTTCACAAAAGCCCCTGAGCTTTGATGCCAGTTCTGTGTGATCATCATGAACTCTTAAAATCACATCTTTCTCAAATTTAGCTATTACAGCCCCAACCTGTGCCTTTATTTCTTCAGACAGGAAGGAATCAGAATCAGCCTCTGCTGTATCAGTCTTTACTGATGGAGTTTTCTGAGGTTTTACCTCAGACTTTTCCTGCTTGAATTCAGGCAGATCCAGCTCGTCATGGAGTCTTGAGATATGCTTTTCAGCAGCAGTGGCACTTATCGCACCATCTGATACTGCTGTAACCACCTGACGAAGATTCTTTACACACAGATCACCGGCAGCAAAAACTCCTTCCACAGAGGTCATTCTGTTCTCATCGGTAATTACGTAGCCATTATCATCAAGCTTAATTTTGTCTTTAAACAGAGAGGTATTTGGAACATATCCTGCAAAAACAAACACACCGAAATTCTGTCCGTCAGAAGAGCTGAAATCAGTTTCCTCACGGGTAAGATTATTGATTAGTTTTGCAGACTCAACAGAGTTTTCTCCATCAACTTTTACCAACTCTGTATTGAATAGTACTTTTATAGATGGATATTTTTTTAGCTCATCACTTACGCTTCTGGCACATTTGAATTCAGCAGAACGGACACAGATAGTAATGGAACGGGCATATTTGGTAAGAAAAATACTCTCTTCTACCGCGGCAAAACCACCGCCTATAACCAGAAGATCTTTTCCTGTAAAGAATTCTCCATCACAGGTAGCACAGTAGGCAACGCCTCTCCCCTGGAATCTGTCCTCTCCCTCAAAACCAACTTTTCTTGGATTTGCGCCTGTAGCAATAATAACTGCCAGAGTTTTCAGTATTCCTTTAGAGGTGATAATTTCTTTGATTTTATTGTTTAAATTAAGATCGGTTACATCAGCACTTAGAAATTCAGCACCAAAATTCTGAGCCTGCTGAAACATGGTTGAGGTGAGTTCTGAGCCGCTGGTACTGATAATACCGGGATAATTTACAACTTCAGAGGTGATGGTAATCTGTCCGCCGATTTTCTCTTTTTCGACAACCAGAACTTTATATCTTGCTCTTGCCAGGTATATAGCGGCGGTTAGCCCCGCCGGGCCACCGCCGATAATAATGGCATCATACATTTTTTCCATGAGACACCATCCTTTTTGTTTTAGATTAAACCAACCAGATCAAATGAAGGCTTCAGAGTTTCCTTGCCAGGCTGCCATTTAGCAGGACAGACCTCATCACCGTGTTCTGCAACAAACTGTAAAGCCTGAACTTTACGTAGCAACTCCTCTGCATTACGTCCAACATTACCTGCACTAACCTCATAAGCGGCAATCTTGCCCTCTGGGTTGATAATGTAGGTACCGCGCTCTGCCATACCTGCCTCTTCAATGTATGCATCAACATCACGAGCCAAAGCGCCGGTTGGATCACCAATCATAGGATATGAAATCTTGCCAACTTTCTCAGAACTCTCATGCCAAGCCTTGTGGACAAAGTGGGTATCACAGGATACAGAGTAGATCTCACAGCCGATCTTCTTGAAGTTTTCATATTGATTTTCAAGATCTTCAAGCTCTGTAGGACAGACAAAAGTAAAATCAGCAGGATAGAAGAAAAGAACTGACCACTTGCCTAATAAATCAGACTTGGTTAAATCTCTAAACTCCCCCTTGCCTTTAACGCCATCTTTATTCTGGTATACAGTTACTTTAAAATCTGCAAGCTCTTTATTGATTAATGACATAATATAATCTCCTAGTTAATATGTAACTTACTAAATTAAAAACCTTTTAAATTACCTAATGCTAACTTATATTAGCATTAGATAACTTTTTTATTCTAAAAAAAGAGAAGGATTTATAATCTGAATCAAACTTCTCGTTCACTTCATGTCTAGGATAATACCATTAAATTTTACTAAATTAAATACTATTGATAATCATTCTTAATAAGAAATAAGATTATTCAGAATTTCAATTACTTAATTTTATTTAATTTCTTAAGAATAAAGATAAAAACAGCGAAGAAAGCAAGTAAAAAGCTTAAGTACTAATGAAGAATATCAGAGCAGTCTCTGCCTACCAAAGAACAGGCTGTAGAGAACAGATCATTGAAATTATTAGTGAAATTACTCATGAAGGCACCTAGGGAGAAAGTAAGTACCGAAATGCCCACAATCATGGATATAGCAAAACCCAAAGAGAAGATATTAAGCTGAGGAGCTGCTTTGGTCATAACACCAAGTGTGAAATTAACAACCAGCATGGTACAGATTGCACTCATGGACATTGCAAGACCAGCTTTAAACATTGAACCAGAGAAAAACATCAGATCATTTAAACTCTGAGAAGGAATAAAAGAGCCCATCGGCAGAGTAGTAAAGCTATCCATGAGTAGATTAAAAAACAGCAGATGCCCGTTTATAGAAAAGAAAACCAGAGTACATAGAACAGTAAAGAACTGGCCTACAACAGGAGTATTTGTTCCTGATACAGGATCAACCAGAGAGGCAAAGCCAAGACCTGTCTGCATAGCAACAGCCTGACCGGCAATAATGAAGGCCTGAGAAACAAACAGCGTTACCATGCCTAAAGCAAGACCGATTAAAACTTCCTTAATCGTAATGAGAATTCCGTAAACACTAAAAGGTTCAGTATTTGGAGCCAGATCAGGAATATTAGGAAGCATGCACAGGGTAATAGCAAAGGCAGATAGAGTCTTAGTCATCGTAGGAATACTACGTGACGAGATCGCGAACATGCTGCCAAAAAAAGCAGCAATTCTGCACAAGGGCCAGACAATCTGAGCTATGGCAGTAAGAGATATTGGCTCTAAAAAATTCATTACCCGATAGACTGAGGAATCAGATCAATAATAAGTCTGAAAAATGACATAAGCTTTTCAAGGCCCCAGTGAGCACCGAAAATCAAAGCACCCACTGTTACCACAAGACGAGGCAGGAAAGATAAGGTCTGCTCGTTAATTGATGTTGCAGCCTGAAAAACAGACACAATCAAACCAACACACAGAGAAGGGATAATACTGGCACTAACCAGAATAGCCACCAGCCCTAAAGCTTCTCTGACAATATCAATAAAGACCTCGGCTTCCATATTATGTACCTCCGACGCCTATACCAAAGCTTGTCATCAGTGTTCCCATGATAAGAGACCAGCCGTCAACAAGCACAAAAAGCATCAGTTTAAATGGAAGAGATACAATCATAGGCGAGAGCATCATCATACCCATAGCCATAAGTATGGATGCGACCACCAGATCGATAATCAGAAACGGCAGGAACAGCATAAATCCAATCTGAAATGCTGTTTTAAGCTCACTGATGATGAAAGCAGGGATAACAACTCTCATTGGGACATCATCGAGCTTGTCAATTTTTACATTTGCATACTCTGAAAATGCATTAAGATCAGACATACGGGTCTGATTCAGCATAAACTTGTGGAGAGGTTTCTGAGCAAGAGAAAATGCTTCCCTGGCCTCAATTTTCTCTTCCATATAAGGCTCAATAGCTGTGGTATACATATCATCAAAAACAGGTGTCATTACGAATATTGTCATGAACAGAGCTATACCGACAACAACCTGATTGGAAGGAGCCGCCTGAAGACCGATAGCCTGACGAAGAATACCGATTACAATTACAATTCTGGTAAAGGATGTCATCATAACCAGAATGGATGGTATGAATGACAGAAGGCCCATCAGGATTACAACCTGAAGATTCAGGGCATAATCAGAGGTGCCGTCAGGATTGACTTTTACCGTAAAGGCATTGATATCAAGATTACCTGCAGCTGAGGCTGTAGGGACAAAATAAAGAATTCCGGCACTGACAAGTGCAATACAAAGACTAATGGCAAAAGTTTTCTTAAGGGATGCCAGGGTATTAAAAAGTCGCCTGGTATTTCCCATAAGTTCATGATCAGTGCTCTTTTGTAGAATCATTCTCTTTCAAGCTCTTTTGTGTCTGAGCATCTGCCCCGGACATAATCTTTTCAAATTCAAGTTTTACATCATCAACGTCAGTAAGATAGGTTATCTGATTCTGGGTAACACCAAGCAGAACTTTTTTACTGCCGGCTTTTACAATAACAACTCTCTGCTTGGGGCCAACATAAAGCTGATTCTCTATTCCCAAAGTCCCCTTGTTGACTTTTACAAAGCGAGTCTTTCTCAGAAGATAAGCTAATGCAACTATCAAAGACAGGATTGCAAAGGTTGAAATTACCCATGAAAAAATAGAGGCTGTGTCCAGTACAGGACCACCAGCCTTATCCTCTGCAGCTAAAACAGGTGCCGCAGCAAAAATACTAAAAGCGCATAAAAAACGTCTAATCATATGACTACTGCAATTTCTTGATACGCTCAACCTGACTAATTACATCAGTTAAACGGATACCAAATTTATCGTTAACTACAACAACCTCACCATGAGCAATCAGGGTACCGTTTACCAGCACATCCAATGGTTCACCTGCCATACGCTCAAGCTCAATAACAGAACCTTGATTCAGCTGTAGCAGATTTCTAATAGATATCTTTGCGTGACCAACTTCCATTGTAATAGTTACCGGAATATCCAGAATGGAATCCAGTTTTTTTCGTTCTTCAGCTGTCAAAGGAGACTTGCTCTGAGCCCCACCCTCTTCCTCAAATTCTTCAACTGGAGGAGAAACGGGATCTTCACTGCCACCTTCCTGTGCACCAAGAGCCGCAGCCCACTCGTCGGCTAATTTCTGATCGTCTGACATACATCACCTTCTAATCGTCATCAAAATCTTCCATCTCATCTTCATCAGCAATATTAACTCCATTACCTTTAATAAAGCTGAAGTCATTCTTAGCACTCTTAGGTCTTTCCAGTACCTCAGAGATTCTGATGGCCATCTTATCTTTTGACTGCCCAAGCTTGGCATGATAGCTTGGCAGATCCTCTACATATACCAGAAGATTATCCGGAATATCAACGTTTAAAACATCTCCAACCTTAAAATCCATCACATCGCGTAGGGAAACAAGTGTGTCGAGAAGCTTTACTCGCATATCCACGTTGACATCCATAACCTCTTCACGTAGAGCTTTATTCCATCTTACATCAGTATCGCCCTTGTCTGACTGCACACCAGCATCCAGAAGCTCTCTGATAGGTTCAATCATGGAATATGGGAAGCAGATATGCAGATCTCCGCCACCACCATCCAGATCCACATGGAACTGATTTACCACCAGAACTTCAGATGGAGAAACAATGTTTGCCATCGAAGGGTTAACTTCAGAATCAAGGTATTCGAACTCAACATCCATTACAGGAGACCATGCATCCTTGTAATCAGCGAACACCATCTTCAGAAGTTTCTGAGTAATTCGTCTTTCTGTAGGAGTAAATTCACGACCTTCAATCTTGGTTCTGAATCTACCCTCACCACCGAAAAAGTTTTCAACCAGAATAAATACCAGTCTGGCTTCCAGTGTGATCAGAGCTGTACCCTTTAAAGGACGGAAACGAACCATGTTTAAGGAGGTAGGCACGAACAGAGTCTGAGTGTATTCTCCAAACTTCATCATGTTCACGCCAGTCCAGGTAACTTCAGCACTGTGACGCATCATGTTAAAAAGGCTGATACGCATGTGACGGGCAAAACGTTCGTCCACAAGCTCAAGAGTTGGCATACGGCCACGAACAATACGTTCCTGAGAGCCAAAGTCAAAAGTCTTGACGCCAGTAGTTTCCTGGGGTTTTTCCTCTTCAACATCATCCGCTCCATGTAACAGAGCATCGATTTCGTCCTGAGATAAAAACTCGGTCACGTTATAAGCTCCTTACTGTAGAACAAATTTAGTAAACAGGATCTGGTCTACGACCGGAGTCTTGTTAAGCTCTGACATCTTTGCCCTCACAGCATCCAGTAAATCACGCTTTAGTCGCTGTCTTCCTGAAGGAAGCAGTAGGGCTTCGTATGACTGGGCTGATAGTCTCTCAAAAATTACACTGGTGATAAGAGCAAGATGGTTTTTGGCTAAAGCTTCATTCTCTTCACCAATAACAACCAGCACCACATCAACCTGTCCAGTATGAATCCTTCTGTCACTCTTTATGGAGAAAGTAAAGGTTTCTTTAATAGGAACATAGATATCACGCTGAAGCAACATCTTTTCCTTTTCCTCAGCTGCCTTCAGTGCGGCTTTTTCCTCAGGGGTTGGCCCAGGAGGTTCAAAAGGAGGGAGATGCTTGAAATACGCAACACCAAAATAACCGCCAACACCAACAATCAGCAGCAGAACAACAGCTATGATTAAGAAAAGTTTACCTTTCTTTTTAGGAGCATCATCTGAATCTGCTGTATCAACATTATCTTTTTCTTTTTCTTTAGCCATAATTCTCTCCTTTTTTTTATATTATGGCACACAGATAAAATTATTCACTTAATTATCATATATTTCTACGCAAAATAGCTTACTGTATTGCTATTTTGTGAGTTATTTAAATTTTCATTATTCTCTATATGATGATTTTCTGACGCCTCGGCATCGGTTTTACCTCCTGCAAAGATTGTGCCGTTATCAGATTGATTTTCTTCATTTTCTTTATGCTGCTTCTGATTCTGTCCGGAATTCTGAGAGAATTCATCCGATGAAGAGCCATTAAATGCCCTTTCCTCATCGTATTCTGCAACTTCAGTTTTTGCAAAAATACTATTGGATTCGAGCAGATTCTTTAGAACATCAATACCGCTTTCAAGCATTGCACGTGTTCCCGAATGAGAAGCACTGATAGAAATTTTAGTTATTTCTTCTGCTGATTGAGCATCGATGACAATTCGCATCTTGCCTAAGCCTTCAGGATTCAAGGTCAGATCCAGTGACTTGAGATTTCGAGAAGACATCTCCATCACTTTCATTGCTAGCGCTTTAGCATTCTCCTTAAGATCAGATGACATATTCAGCAAATCAAGCTTAGACTGCTCCATAGCAGAAAGATTGAACTCGCTGGCGTTCTTTGTCATAGAAGCTAGGGCCCCTAAACCATGCTGTCCGGAGTGACTGAACATCGAAGAGCTATTTCCCTGTTCAGAAAAGGATTTAGAGAAAAGAGTATCTGTACTGATCCCTACCCCACTCTCTGAGTGCATTCGAGGATTAACTGCAAAGGCATCCACTCTGGCAGATGGCATTTCAGACTTCAATTCTGACTCCACCGAAGAACCACTAACAACCTTCTGAAGAAGAGCTACGGACTTTTCAAAATTATTCTGAAGACTCTCCTTTTTATTGTCGAGAATTGATTCAATCTTGGTCTTTATATCCTCTTTTGCAAGAATTTCATCAAGACTAATGGAAGTCCTAATGCTATCCTCGATTACCTCAAAATCCTTTGCTCCAAAGTCCTCGGTCATAGAGAACAGAGGCTTTTCAGCATTAACCTTAACAGTGCCGTCAAGTTCTTTAAGCATACTCATTACATCATCAGCAGCAGAGAACGGCTGAATATCAGGAGAACTTTCGTTGGCGAGGAAGGTCTTTAAGGCCAGAACATCTCCCTTAAGGAACTGCACGGCAGCCTCTTCAAATGCCTTTGAATCAAAATCCTTCAAAGGATTTGCAGACATCTTGTAAACAAGCTCATTTAAAACCTTTGGATCTACCGTTGTCAGATCAATACCATTTTCCTGTGCAAGCTCAGACACTTTTGAAAATACATTTAAGTTCTGAATCTTTGCTTCAGGCAGCATTTCAGCATCTGACAATTTCTCTGATACAGACTCAGATTCAGGTCCCACTGATTTTGCAGCAATAAGTGAAACCATCTCTGCAGAGGAATTACCATTTTCAGAGTTTATATATTTCTCTTCTGATAACAGAACAGTATCTGATGACTTAACTGATTCAGACTGAGCAACTGTCTTCTCTGTTTTTTCTGAAAACTCTGCTTCATTGGAGACATAAGTATCAGCACGAGTTTCCGCTTTAGCAGTCTTCTGCTCCATGTTTTTGTCAGGATAATCTCTTGTGGAGATAACCTTTTCTTTGTGTGAATTTGAATCTAATCTTATTTCCTCTCTTTTAGACTTTATCTTAGGTGTGTTTGCTTTTGAATTAAAGCTATCCCTAATATCAGCTGCATTCGAATCTGATCTTTTTCCCTTAACGTCTCTGTTTTGAAGCACTCGCTTCTGAACATGATTAGAAGATTCTTTTGATATTCTGTCTGACTGAGAGAAAGAAATATCTTTCAGAATCTTAGAAAAATCTAATCCAGAATTCATGGCAGGCTGATATTTCAGATTGCCACTTATGGCAACCTTTGCATCTTCAAGTTGATATGAGCTGCTTACTGATTGCATTCCACATCTCCTTTTTCCATAAATAGTTCCAGGATATTACATTTATAATCAAATGGTTATAGATTTTTTTAATCTAAAATCCACAAACCATGACAGCATAAATGCAATTTATCTGCCAATTTCTAATGGAAAGAAATTCTGAAGAAAAATTTTTAATAGAAAAAAAGCCACAGAATGAGGAGGATTTATAAATATAAAAAAACTCACCATTTAAGTGCAGCTGCATAATAATTTAAAAAAATTATGCAATAACACTATTTTTATTTACTGATAAAATCAGGAGTTCCATAGAAATGTATAAAATTTTAGGCAAGAATAAAACAAAAATAGGCATGTAAAAGTTAAGTAAGATTAGGTATATTTTCTCAAAAATTATACTTATCAGATTTAGGCTAAGCTTTATATGTACGAGAAATCAGGCATACGTAAAGTTAGTTCTACAAAAAAATATTCAGACATTCTGGAGTACACGGTTGTTACGTTAGCTCTCAGACCGGCTTACAGCTAAGTTTAAAGATCTATCGAACGGAAAACTTTTTTCACTTTAGGTAGCAGGTCACCTAGGTGCCTCCCCTAATCAGTTTTCCTTTACAGAGAAATGATAAATTTTAGGATTACTCTAATGAAACCAATATTCACAACTCTTGCAATTATTACCTGCGTTGTATTTATTTTTGCATATCTGCTGTTCAATGACAGAATTTTATGGGAAGGCGTTGCAGCCCTGATTTGCCTTGCTGTCTATGCAGTTTCACCATGTTCACTGTTACTAGATCCTAATGGTGTTCCAAGAATGGATAATGCTGATTAATATTGATGAACTTTCAGATCAGCTTTAGCTTCAAAAAAGACTAAAAGCTGATCTTCTATAATTAAGCTCTATCCTCAACTTTTTTTTCAAAGCAAAGTAATCTCAAAAAACACCTTTCGTATAATCAACATAATAGTCTTAGAAATTAGAACTTAATTTAATCAGAAATTGAGGCGTTTACTTCATCTTTTCAATTAGAAGTCTTGCCTGTTTAGATGAGACAATATCGTCACTGAGTTTCTGCTCTGCCTTAGCTTCAAGGCGTTCGCGCTCAAGACGATGCTTTTCTATAAGAGATTCGATGATCTTTCGCTGCTGCTGTTTATCAAGATAATTGGAACGGGCTCTATTCTCCTGTTCCTGAAGCTTTACAAGACCGGCTTCCTGTCTTTCCTTAATCGTCTCAAGCTTATTAATGAACTGTTGGTATGCAAGGTAGGTACTCATATCCAGCTGAAACTTGGATTTTGCCTTCATCTCCTCAATATAGATGTTTTCAAATTCCTTTAACTGAGCTATCTGACGTTCGAAAGAAGCCACATTATTCTGAGCTTCCAGCAGAAGCTCTAAGGCATCATCCTCCTCTCGTTTTCTTAAATCCAGGACAAGATTAAGCGCTTTATCACTCATAGGCTATCTACTTAACCTTTACAAACTGATTGGCTGCAGGCTGTGCGCCTTTGGATGGTGCAGGAGCTGGTGCCTGCCCCTTCTTGACAGTCAGTGCATCAACTCTTTTCTGAGCATCATTGATTAGGATCATGGAGAGCTGTTCAAGCCCCTCTAAAGACTGTTTAAAAGGAACAATCTCCTTCATATCCTGAACTGTAAACTCATCAATAAAAGGCTTAATCATAATGGCCTGATCAATATTAGGATCAGAACCTTTCTGATAGGCTCCAATCTGAATCAGCTCCTTACTCTGAGAATACTGAGATACACACTGCCTTATAGTTCTGGCCATAATCATATGCTCTGCAGTAACAACTGCAGGCATAACACGACTTACAGACTTTTCAATATCAATTGCAGGAAAGTGACCGGAGTCTGCAAGCTGACGGGATAAAACAATATGACCATCCAGAATAGCACGGGCAGAGTCTGCAATTGGATCCTGAAGATCATCGCCTTCAACCAGCACAGTGAAAAAAGCTGTAATAGAGCCCTGGCCTTCGCCACCATTCCCGGCGCGCTCAACTAAGGCAGGCATCTTAGCAAACACAGAAGGAGGATAGCCTTTAGTTGCAGGAGGTTCACCTACAGCCAAGGCAATTTCACGCTGAGCCATAGCATAACGGGTCAGAGAATCAATCATCAGCAGAACATTGTAGCCCTGATCTCTGAAGTACTCGGCAATAGAAAGCGTTGTTTCACATCCCTTAAGACGCATCAGTGGAGATGCATCTGCCGGAGCTGCCACAACCACTGCACGAGCTCGACCTTCCTCACCAAGAATATCATCGATAAACTCTTTAACCTCACGGCTACGCTCTCCTATCAGCCCCACAACTACAACATCTGCATTTGTACCACGGGTCATCATGCCTAAAAGTACTGATTTTCCAACACCTGAACCTGCAAACAGACCAATACGCTGCCCCTGACCTATGGTAAGCATTGAATTTATTGCTTTGATGCCTACATCCAGGGGCTTTTTGATTGGACGTCTGGCCATAGGATTAAGCTTTACAGGATTCCATTTGGTTGCGGTTTCAGCTGTAAGCGGCCCCTTATCATCAATAGGATTACCAAGACCATCAACCACTCTTCCTAAAAGATGAAGCCCATAAGGATAGGAATCAGAACTTGAGATGGGAGTAACCAGATCTCCATTCTGAACATCAATAATATCTGTTGTAGGCATCAGATAGGTAGTTTCACCAGAGAAGCCAACCACTTCAGCTAGCATTGGACCACCGTTGGTATCAATGCGGCATCGCTGGCCTAAGGGAACTTTTATTCCTACTGCTTCCAGGGTAAGGCCTACCACACGAGTAAGTCTTCCAGACAAAACAGGACTCTGCTCGCGATCTGGAAGGCTTACGGACTGAAGACGAGATAAAAGATTACTCATAGTGTCTCCCGTTAAGCCCCAGGCTGAACTTCTGCTGTAACTTCAGCTTCCGCCACAGGATCACTTCCAATAGGAACACCATTTTCATCAACATAGACTCGGTTATTGTTTTCATCAAAGTAATAAAGCTGTCCATCAGGAGACTGATAAACAGGATGACCAAAATCATCAACATAAGGAGCAGGATCATCTGTCAGTGGAGCCTGCTGTTGCATGGTCTGAGCAAGATTATCCTGATCTAAAGCTTCCTGAGGTTCCGCAGGAGTAACCTCTGCAGAAGCAGTTGTCTGAGCCTTGCTCTTTAAGACCTCACTTATATCATTAAGATTTCTTGGGGCCAGAGCTTTCTTAGGCAGTTCATTGTATTCAGGGCAACCATCTATTGATTCACGAAGAGCTGAATCGACACTTGGATAAACCTTTGCAAGGAACTCCTCGAGCAAAGAATCAATTCTGTCGTTGATTCTCCAGTTTATTTCTGAATTATCATTAACAACTCTGATATCTCCGGAAGAAAGTTTGTCTGATTCTTTTAAATCCCAGCCCTGTTCCTTAATATAATCATTGCCTATTGCCGCATTTATAACCGCGTAATCCTCAGGATTCAGATAAATCGAAACACCTTTGGTAGCTGAAGGCAGAATAGAGATAGCCTGCTCAATGCTTTTTTTCAGGAATTCAGCATTTGTATCGATTTCTTTTTTAATAATTACCTTGGCTAATCTTGAAATGATGTAGGCAATTTCATCGGTAACCTCCTTGTCAACCTCACGCAGAGGATTTGCAAGGGAATCAGCTAAAAATCTGAAACGCTCAACCTGTTCTAGAACAACCTTCTGACCAGATTCAAGACCTTCATCATGGCCCTTTTCAAAGCCATCAGCTTTGCCCTGTTCAAGACCGGAGGCATATCCCTCTTCCTTACCGATAGCAAGACCTTCCACATGGCCCTGTTTAAGTCCTTCTGTCTTTCCCTCATCAAAGCCAATCTGATAACCTTCATCATGGCCCTGACTCTTTCCTTCCTCATAAGCATCATTTCTGATTTTTTCTACTTCTTCAAGAGTGATGCTGGTAATACCGCGGGCCGCACGATCAGCAGCCTCTTCCTCTTCTAAAATCTTGTGAGCATCAAGAATAAGCGCAACTTCTTCTAGATAATCATTACGCTTCTTTTCAAGCCGCATGAAGGCACGCTTGCGTTCCACCATCTCGACATTCATACCCAGAGCATTGGTTCCGGTCACGAAATCGTCAGACAGGGTCGGCCAGACTTTAACCTTGTAATTTGAAACCTTAGATGCTGATGTTACAGTAGCAATCTTCTTGTCATAGCGAATATCCACCCTGTTAGGTTTTTCATTCGCTATGTCAGAGGCATTTGCAACATCGCCTTCGGCTGAGGAGGAGTTCTTCTGAAAAAAATCACTCATATTAGAACAGCCTTAGTATTAAACAAAGTCACCACCGCCACCACCACGGTTAAGCATAATGGCACCTGAATCGTTAAGTTTTCTTGCAATTGTAAGAATTTCCTTCTGAGCAGCTTCAACATCAGACAGCTTGGTAGGACCCATAGATGCAAGATCTTCCTTCATAGATGCAGCAGCACGAGAAGACATATTCTTGAAGAATTTCTCTTTGAGGCTGTCATCTGCTCCCTTAAGAGCCTTCTGAAGAACATCAGAAGGAACATCACGCAGCAGAGTCTGAATAGAACGGTCGTCCACACCACTGAGGTTTTCGAATACGAACATAAGATCCTGGATCTGACCACCAATTTCCTTGTCCTGAGACTGAATTGCATTCATCAGCTGAGTCTCGGTTGAGCTGTCTAAGTAGTTCATAATATCGGCAGCACTCTTCAGACCACCAATCTTGGCTGTCTGAGAACCAGCGGCACCAGCGAACTGTTTTTCCATAATTTCGTTCAACTCCTGCAGAGCTGCTGGCTGAACCTCTTCTAAGGTTGCAATACGCATGATAAGGTCAAGTCTTACAGTTTCATTAAACTGAGATAGAATTTCTGCAGACTGTTCTGGCTCAAGGTAGGAAAGCACAATAGTCTGAATCTGAGGATGCTCGTTCTGAATAATGGTTGCCACCTGTCTTGCATCCATCCACTTCAGAGAATCCAGACCACGGGAACCGGTTCCAAGAGAAATCTGCTCGATAAGATTGTTTGCCTTCTCTGACCCCAGAGCTGAAACCAGAGCATGGCGAACAAAGTCTGAATTTCCAAGACCAAGATTTGAATGCTTTGTTACTTCCTTGAGGAAAGCCTTGTGAACAGCATTCACCTGATCCTGAGAAAAAGTTGCCATCTCAGACATTCTGATACCAAGCTTCTGAACCTGTTTAGGCTCAAGGTTCTTGAAAATCTGAGCAGCATCCTCCTCTGATAAGGACAGCATCAGAAGAACAGCCTTGTCCATTCCGGACATACCCTCCAATGCCGTTTTTTCGTCATCAGAGAATTCTAATAGAGCATTCTGACCGCCACCGATGGCTGGCATCGCAGCTGGGGCTGGCGCAGCAGGAACTTTTTCATCTGACATAGTACTACCCTAGTTCTTTTCCTTAAAATCAGCGTTAAGCCATTCTTTAACAACTTCCGCTGTCAGCTGAGGTTCATTGGAAGCAAGTGTTCTGACTGCCTTGAGCAGATCAGCTTCTTTATGAAGGTTAGGAAGTTCAATACCGCCTTCGTTATTGATGGTGTATACCTGATCAGCAAGTTCCTTGTTCTTGGCAATCAGGTTGAAATCGTCATAGCCATCAAGTGCAGACTGAGAATCAAGCTCATCCTGCTCTGCCTCTGATGACATATCCTCCTCGTCCTTGTGCAGCAGATTGTTGAGCAGAGGACGTATCACGAAGATAACCACAATCAGCACAACAATTACAGAACCACCTATACGTACAAGTCTGTAGAAGAATTCCTGCTCATACCAAGGTAGAGGTGGTTTTACATCGCCATGAGGGAAGCAGACAGTTTCAACTTTAACAAAGTCACCGCGAGCTTCATTAAGTCCTAAACCACCGCGAACCAGATCTGCTATCTTATCCAGATCCTGCTGAGAGCGAGGTTCATACTTAACCATACCGTCAGCATCCAACAGTCTGTCATAGTCAACAGCGACAGATACTGTCAGTCGAGAGACAATGTTTGATGGACGCACGGTATGTCTTACAGTTGTATCCACCTCATAGTTACGAACAGCCTCACGGCTTTCCTTACGGTTTGAGGTTGAATCTGAGGAGCTACCTGTACCATCCTTTAACTGCTGAGGAATTGCAGCGTTTGCAGGAGGCTGATTGGATAGAGAGCCAGGCACACCATAAGGATTTTTCTTATCCTCATTGCCGGACTGTTCCTTTAAGGTTTCTGAACGTATCGCCTGAGAGTCAGGATTATACAGCTGAGCTGTTTCTTCCTGAACGGTAGTGTCCAGAGTAACGTCAACTTCAGCAGAATAACGGCCAAGACCAAGCATAGGCATCAGAATTGAATCGAGCTTGTCTCGATATTGAGCTTCACGCATAGTTCTCATTTCAAACTCGCGCTGAATCTTGCTCTCTGGAGTATCGCCCTTGACCTCAGCACTTAACTGACGTCCGTTGTGGTCTGTTACAGTAACGTCCTTTGATAACAGATTATGTACAGAGGAAGCTACCAGGAATCTGATTGAGTTTACATTTTCAGGTGACAGATAAGTATTTGGTTTTAAAGTTACAACAACCGCAGCACTTGGTCTGCTCTTCTCTCTGGCAAAAACATTATCCTTTGGAATTGCCAGAAGAACGGTGGCATGAGAAATACCGTCAATTCGTTCAATGGCTCTTGCAAGCTGAACCTCTCGACTATGCTTGATGCGCTCATTTTCCATTCTCTGGGATACACCAAAGCCAGAGTCGGTCATAATAATCTGATCACCCTCATCAGTTGACTCCTGAGGCAGTGCAATTCCTTTACGCAGCATCTGCTCGGTAATCTCACTATACTCGCTGGCATCAACAATGATGGTGTTATTGTTTGACAGCTTATACTTGAAGCCTTCTGTATCCAGAAAATCAAGCACATTTCCAATTTCCGCAGAGGAATACTGACCAAGTTTTCTTTCTGTATCAGGGGCCTTAGTTGAAGTAGAGGTAAAACTGATTACCGCAAAAATAATACCGGCAACAAAAATAACCAGGAAAACGAGGATTACCAGACGGCGAACCATTTCACCATCTTTGAAAAAGCTTTTTATGGCGGAGTGCTTTTCAGGCAGACTAGTATTAACTGCAGTTCCAGTATCGGTGGACTCCAGCTCAGAGGACGAAGCCTCACTTGCGTCTGTTGTGGTAGGCAGATTACTTCCCTCTTGATTACCTGTACCAGGAGCTACCGGGAATCCATTTTCTGACATATTAGTTCCTCATCATCCAAATATGCACTAAATCTGCATCTGAGATATGGTTCTGTACGCTTCAATCATCTTGTTTCTGATCTGAACTGTCGCATCAAAGGACAGACTTGCCTTCTGAGTTGCAAGCATTACATCAGACAGGGTCACTTTTCTATCCCCCAGATCAAAACGTGTCTGTTTATTGGCGGCGTCGTTCTGGAGGGTATTAACATTTTCAAAAGCTTCATGAAGCATATTGGCAAATGCACCAATATTATCTTTTGTCTGAACCGAATCTGTCTTATCCGATCCGTTCTGACCTGGCACCATTACAGGTGCATTCTCAATCTTTTGCTGTAATGTATCTTTTGTGCCAGTTGATGCAACCTGTAGCGAACGCATATTCTGCTGCATTCTCTGAAGCTGATTTAACATTGTTGGATTTGCTACTAATGGATTGATCATTAAACTCATAGTTTCCTCCTGTCAAAAAACTGACAGACACATAACGCTATGAGTATCTAATCAATTAGCGTGCCAACTTTGAAATCAGGCATCTAAACAGAAACTGCTACTAGTTTAATCGTACTTTCTTTTGAATAAATACAAAAAGAAAAAATATCAAAGAGTTGAGTTAAATCGCATAAATAAACACGCACATAGGAAGGCCGGCAGAATAAGCCGGCCTAAAAAGAAACTTATCAGCTCGAAAAAGGATTAGTATTTGTCAAAAATCTTCTGAATTTCAGCCTTCTTTGAAGTCTTGGTTAGAGCAAGTCTCAAAAGAACTGCAGCCTTCTGTGGCTGAAGATCATCACAGCGCAGAACATTGGCAATATCATAGTCGTCACTTGCTGCAACATAGCCTGTTCCTACACGGGTACTGCGGACAACAATCATCTCAGGATGTCTTGCAATTGCTTCTTTCCAGCTTACACTGTACTCACCGCTGCCTGCACCTGCAATAACAATTCCCTTGTACCCCTTCTGTGCATAGTAGTCAATAACTGAACCGTCGGTGTCAACATTGAAATAAAGCACGGCTACCTTTGGTAGAGTCTTCAGATTTGAAACATTGAACTCTGTATTTACAGTGTGCTTCTTCACAGGCTGACTGTAGAACAGAACATTGTCGTCAATTACATAGCCCATGCTCCCATAATCACCGGAGCTGAAAGCATTTACATTGAAGGTGCTGATCTTGCGTACATCACGGGCACCATAGATTCTGTCAGAGATAACAGCCATAACGCCTTTCCCCTTGGCAGCAGGATTTGAAGCCAGAGCAACAGACTGATGCAGATTTAGAGGGCCATCTGCAGAAATTGCGGTTGCCGGTCTCATAGAGCCGGTTACAACCACAGGTTTATCGGTCTTTAAGGCCAGATTCAGGAAGTAGGCGGTTTCATCAAGAGTATCTGTACCGTGAGTAATTACAAAACCTGAAATAGCAGGATCTTTTGCGAGTTTATTTATGCGGTTGGCAATCTGAAGCCAGATTTCAGAGGTGATATCATCTGAGTTGATATTGCAGATCTGCTCACCGTGCACCTTAGCAACATCCTGAAGTTTTGCTGCCTGAGCTAAAGCCTCAACATTCAGCTGACCAGGCTTGTAGTTGGTTGATTTACCCTCTGCGCCTGTACCGGCAATAGTTCCACCGGTTGCAAGAATAGCAACGGTTGGCAGATTCTTTTTAACTTTCTTCTCTGCTACAGGAGTACTTACTACAGCTGATTCAGCTGTGGTTGCAGTCTGAACCTGAGGCTGAGACTGTTCGGTTGTAGCACAGCCTGTTGTAATAGCTAAAGCAAAAGCTATTGGTAGAATAGCTACACCTTGAAATAGATTTTTTTTCATAAATAAACTCCATAGTTTGTAACAAATTTCCATACCTTAACGGTAAAGAACAGGAAAATCCTCTTTGTACAGCACACATCTGATATTTAGAGGATTTACTTTATTGCTAGCTCCGACTGACGATGATATGTGTCTGATTTTATGATGTTATTTAATTAAAACGACCTGATACTGAAAAATCTCCCCCAAAAAGACCAAATTGAACTGATTAGACGCACAAAATCACTCTGCAGGTGCAGGTACCCCATGAAAGAGGCTGTTCTTTTCAAAACAGAAAGACACAAACAGAGAATATTTCTGCAAAAAAAGCAAAGCTTCAATGCTAGTATAAAATTTATATAAATCAGAATTTATGACAATTTTCATAGATTAGAAAATTGAGGTGTTGCTTACATAAACAATAGATCTTTTATAAATATCTGAATACCCTCTGTTAATTTGACCTATATTTAAATATAGCGAACGAATTTTGTCGGAGTTTAATTTATGCTATTGAATATCGCCTATGTTGTAGCAGGAGTCCTGCTGATATTCTTCATCTACAACATGTTTATAAAAAACAAACCAACCTTCCGAAGCTCATGTATGTTTATTGCAGGCATAATGAGTGTTGCAGCCTGTACCTATATTCTTTCAACTAAAATAGATGAAAGACTTAATGATTCTCTGCATCAGGGGCAGCCTCGCTCAGTATCCTGTATGTTCAACAATCCAGAAGTTAATCCAAAGACTTTCTCTGACGATGTTGGCAGGTATGCAGCTTTATGCAAAGTTGACTATGAAAAGAAGTATGGTGATTCAATCAAGATCCTTCCATCGTATGAGTATTCGTTTATAGATTCAGGTGCATATCTTGATGTTACATTCGATGTAATTGAACTGATTAAAGACAATAAATAGTATTTCAATAGACATTCAGAAAAGCTATCACACTACAGTGATAGCTTTTTTTGGCCTTATATTTTTTTAAATTGAAATTATTCTTTTATTTTCATTCATCAGAAATAAAAAAAAGCTTCCACGTTTTATTGTGAAAGCTCTTTTCGAAAACAGTTTAAATTTAAGGTGTTAACCGCGTTTTAAAACCTTAACACCTTCTTCAGTTGCGTAAAGCACAATATCAGCGCCCTTTGAAGCAAACAGTCCTACGGTTACTACACCAGGGATCTGATTAATCTTCTGCTCTAAGGCCAGAGGATCGGTGATATTAAGGCCATGAACATCAAGGATTTCACAGCCGTTATCGGTAATGCAGTCCTTACGAAGAACAGGCTCACCACCTAATGCTCTCAAAGTTCTTGCGACCTGCTCACGGGCCATAGGAATAATCTCTACAGGCAGAGGGAACTTACCTAAGGTCTCAACCAACTTTGACTTATCTACAATACAGATAAACTTCTTAGCCATTGAAGTCAGGATCTTCTCTCTTGTCAGACAGGCACCACCGCCCTTGATCATATTGAAGTTAGGATCAACCTCATCAGCACCGTCGATATAAACCTCATAAGGCTGTGTTTCGTTAGGATCAACAACATTAACGCCAATTGCTTTTAATGCCTCTGTGGTCTTATTTGATGAGCTTACTGCTGCAGAAACAGGAACCTTATTGATTCCGATCTGCTCAATAAACTTCATAACGGTTGAACCACTACCAACACCTAAAACACTTCCTGATGGAATATAATCTAAGGCAGCTTTAGCCACCATTACCTTCAATTCATCCTGTGTCATACAATTATTCCTTAATGTCTGTAAAAAAAACTTTATTCAACAGTAACTTTAGCAAAACGACGCTTGCCAACCTGCCAGATTGCAGTACCCTTCTCTACAGGAGCATTCTTATCTGTAATAACCTTGCCTTCGCACTTAACAGCATTCTGCTTCAGCATACGCATAGCTTCAGAGGTAGACTCACAAAGACCTGCATCCTTTAACAGATTTGGAATAGTCTGTGAATTTACGGTTACTTCCTGAATATCCTCAGGCAGAGCTCCCTTGGCAAACTGAGATTTGAAGCCTTCAACAGCCTCATTTGCAGCTTCCTCACCGTGGTATCTTGCAACAATTTCACGACCAAGTTCAATCTTGGCATCACGTGGATTCTTACCATTATTCAGGCAGTCATCCTTGATGGCCTTAATTTCATCAACTGTCTTGAATGACAGTAAGTCATAGTATGACCACATCAGGTCGTCAGAAATAGACATGATCTTGCCAAACATCTCTTTAGGAGCCTCGGTGACACCAATGTAGTTGTGCTTTGACTTTGACATTTTCACAACACCGTCAAGGCCAACCAGAAGAGGCATCATCAGTACGCACTGAGGTTCCATGCCTGCGTCCTTCTGCAGCTCACGTCCCATCAGCAGATTGAATTTCTGATCGGTACCGCCAAGCTCAACATCTGCCTTAATAGCAACTGAATCATAGCCCTGAAATAATGGATACAGGAACTCATGAATAGAAATAGGCTGTTTTGCAGCAAAACGCTTGGAGAAATCATCACGCTCCAGCATACGGGCAACTGTAAGCTTAGCTGCAAGCTTAATTGTTCCAGCGGCACCAAGTTTCTCACACCACTCGCTGTTATAGCGGATTTCTGTTAAATCTTTATCCAGAATTTTGAATGCCTGCTCTGCATAGGTCTTTGCATTCTCAAGAATCTGCTCACGAGGAAGTTCTGGACGAGTTGCATTTTTACCAGATGGATCACCGATTGCAGCGGTAAAGTCACCAATGATAAGAACAATCTTGTGGCCAAGTTTCTGGAAGGTACGAAGCTTGTTTAGGATAACGGTGTGTCCTAAATGAATATCAGGAGCAGTTGGATCCATACCCAGTTTGATAACTAACTGTTTACCTGACTCCAGTTTCTTTTTAAGTTCATCTAGAGGAATGATTTCCTCGGCACCACGAGTAATTTCACGTAATGCATTTTCGATATCAGACATCGTATAACCTTTTAATTAAAAACGTTGCAAAATTTGCATAAAAAAAAATATAAGTCGCAATATTTTAATATAATTTGATCATGATCTAAACAGAAAAAAGCACAAATAGGCTTAAAAAAAGCTTAATCACAAGGAAATAACAATGACTGAGCTTTATATAGGTTTGATGTCAGGCACAAGTATTGACGGCATTGACGCTGTTCTGGTGGAATTCGACACAAACAAAAGCAGAATCTTGAATAGTACCAGTGTGGATTATGATGAAGATACCCGCAAACTTCTGCACTCTTTATGTTCACCATCAGACGATGAGATTGAAAAGGCAGGAGTAGCCAGAGTAAAAATTGCCGAGTATGAAGCCAAAGCCGTAAACACACTTCTGGATGAGGCAAAAATCAAGCCTGAAGAGGTTAAGGCAATTGGCTCCCACGGGCAGACTGTAAGACATCGACCTTCAAAAGGATTTTCCCTGCAGCTTGATAACGGAGCGCTTCTCTGTGCGCTTACCGGAATTGATACCGTATGCGATTTCCGCTCAGCTGACATTGCTCATGGAGGAAACGGAGCTCCTTTAACACAGGCATTCCACAGTATGCAGTTCAGAGATGATAAAAAGGTATCAATGGTACTGAATCTCGGAGGCATATCCAACCTGACAGTTGTTGATACAGACGGCAGAATCCTTGAAGCGTTTGATACAGGCCCTGCCAACACTTTGATTGACAGTACCTGCAGAACCCTGCTAAATATTCCCTATGACAAAGATGCTAAATTAGCGTTAAAGGGTAAGGTTATACCTGCACTGCTTGAAAAATATATGCAGTCTCCATACCTGAAACTACAACCGCCAAAATCAACCGGACGAGAGGATTTCGGTCTTGATTTTATTAAGGAGGAACTGCTCTTTGCTACACAGGATGAAACTTTCATCAATGATCTGATAGCGACTCTGAGCGAATTCACGGTAATGGTTAATGTAAATGCCATCAGAATGTGTATGTATCGACATAAAATCTCTGACGCACGACTGGTTCTATGTGGAGGCGGAGCCTATAATCCTTATATAAAGACAGGTCTTGAAAAAAATCTTCAGAAAAACAATGTTTCTGTAATGACAGCAGAAGAGCTTAATGTGAATTCAAAGCTCCTAGAAGCTCACGCCTTTGCCTTCTTTGCATACAAGTTTATGCACAGAGAATGCCTCAGGCTTGGTGACTCCACCGGTGCAAGGGAACCGTCAATTCTAGGCTGTCTGTATCCGGCGGTACATTAAGAGAGTGATATGTTAGCGTTTAAGTTATTTCCTTTTATCCAGGCAATTGTAATCATTCTATGCTTTATTCTGCCTCTAAAAAAGGTAAGTCTAAAGTACAGGATTCTGCTTGCTTTAATCTTTGGACTTGGAAGTCTTAAACAATACATCTATATCTTCTCTGGCGGTGATATGATGGATCCAAAGCTCACAAGGTATCCCGCCATCTTCTTTGACACTATCTATTTCAGCTCCATTTTTCTGTTTCTTCTGACTTTGCTCAGAATGCTCATCAACGGACTGTACAAGCTTTCAAGACTGAATTTTTCAAAATTAATTATTCCTGCTCAATCAACAAGATATGCAGCTCTGTTTCTGCTCATAGCCTGCCTCATCGGAGGACGTGCAGTATTCAATGGTTTTGCGCCTCCTGTTGATAAATTCTATGAAATTTCAGTAAAAGATCTTCCTGCAGAAGCAAACGATCTGCGTATTGTTGAACTTGCAGACCTCCATATTTCTGCACCAACCATACCTTCAGAGATTGAAGATATCGTTGCAAGAGTAAACAAGAATGAGCCAGATCTTATTCTGATTGCAGGAGATTTTGTGGATGGTTCAATTGAAGAACTGGATCACATGACAAAAATTCTCTTCAAGCTCAAAGCAAAATACGGAGTATATGCTGTTTCCGGTAATCATGAGCTTTACTCTGGATATAAAGAATGGATTGATTATTTCGAAAAAGGCGGAATAAAGTTTTTGGAAAATGACAGTACCATTATCAGAAACGAAAATGATGTACCTCTTTTAAATCTTTGCGGAGTTATTGATATCTCAGCAAGCCGTTTTCATCTGCCTGCAGCTGATATTGCTAAAGCAACCGCCAATACAGACAGAAAGCTTCCAACAATTTTCATGTCTCACCAGCCAAAGATTGCAAACCAGCTCAAGGAGATATCCGATCTTACCTTCTGCGGACATACCCATGGCGGACTTATGCCTGGTCTAAAACAGATTGTGGCAAAAGTAAACGGAGGTTACGTCAGTGGACTTTACAATACCGGCAGACAGAGAGTAATAGTATCTAACGGCACCAGAATATGGGCAGGAGCTCCTCTAAGACTTCACGACCCATCACAGATTATTTATGTGACACTTAAACAGTAGAGTTCACGCTATCTCACATTTCCTTTGATTTCAGTCACCTATAATTCAAGATAGTGTTGTGCATCTGAGAGGATTGAGAGATGTTGAAGGATTCGTTAGAAGCTGCGCTCGATTCGACACTTAAAGTGTCTGATATTGCCTATGTAAAAAATCAGGCCGATGAATATATATTCAGAAAGGTTGTAACAACCTCCCGCTTTACCTCAGTTCTTATCCTCCTTGATACAAAGTTAAATCCAGACACAGCTTTTTTCGGCGAAGGTTTTCAGATGCTGTCACAGATGACTGGAACCTTTGCAAATCCTGTAAATATCGGAAGATGCATGGACGATTTGTCGCCTTACTCTCACTATCCGGTTGAGGACTATAGAACTGTATACAATATGCTTCTTCTGAAAAAAGAGAGTATGTGGACGCTACTTGGATTTACAAGCTGCAATAAATACACGGGCTTTTTTAGAATCTTTAACGATGGAACACTGCATGTCTGTATGTCTCTGGAAGGACAGCTCTTTAACTCAGGAGACATCATCAATACCGAAACTTTCGTCATAATGGAAGGAACCGACAAACAGCAGCTTTTAGAGAAATTTGCTAAGCTGATTTCCAAACACCACCCTCCTCTGAAAATCAAGGAACGCCCATGCACATGGTGCTCATGGTATGCATACTATGATCATGTCAGAGACTCAGACATCATTGAAAATGCGGATAAATCAGGAGAACTTGATTTTATTGATCACATTCAGATTGATGATGGCTACGAAAGTCACATGGGAGACTGGCTTGAGTACTCAGATAGTTTTTCAAAAGGCCTTGATGACTGCATAGCCAAAATAGCGGAAAAAGGAAAAAGACCTTCCATCTGGGTAGCTCCGTTCATCGTCAGTGGAGAATCGGATATTGTAAAAAATCATTCCGACTGGCTTGCAACCGATATGGACGGAAATCTGATTCCGGCAGGTTATCTTACATATGGAGGATGGCGTGATCTTCCATGGTATGTACTGGATTTTTCAAATGAGGAAGTTGTAAATCATATCCACAATATATTTAATTTCTTTGTCAAAAAACTCAGGATCAGATACTTTAAGTTAGATGCCTGCTACTGGGGAGCAATAAAGGGATACCTGTTCAGAGGAAATATCTCAAGAATAGAAAACTACAGACGAGGAATCAAGGCAATCCTGGATGCAATCGGAGATGATGCGATTCTTTTAGGCTGCAATGCCCCTATCTGGCCTTCACTAGGACTTTTCCATACCATGAGGATCTCAGATGATACAGAGAGGAATCATTACAGAACAGTTCAGAAGGCAAAAGAAACCTTTAACCGACTCTGGATGAACAATCATCTGTGGATAAACGACCCAGATGCCCTCTGCATCAAAGATCTAGATGGACAGCATATTGAAGCAAATGACGTACATCTTCAGATTGCGACCGTACTCATCTGCGGAGGAGTTGTCACCGTCGGTGACAGATTAACAGACTACAGCAAGGAAGATCAAGCTCTTCTCAGGAGAATCAAAGACTATACATATTATGTCAAAGAAGTCACCGCTGATGAGGATTACTCCACATTTACACTTAATCTTAAGAGCAGAAAAGAACGTATAAAAATTTATATCAACTGGACAGAGGCAAATCAGACGATTCTTATAGGACAGAATTCAGTTAACTTTATGAATAACGAACCTCTGTCCTCAGAATATATACTGCCGCCTACAGATACACTCATTGTTATTGAGCATTAAGGATAGACTCAGGATCTTTATTCATGGTTAAGGCTTTCAGACCTTTTAGGGCCATAAGAGTAGTCTGAAGCCTAATCTCTTCTCTATCTCCTTTAAAGTGGAAACAGTGAGCATAGGCTTTTTGCCCTTTTTTCATGAGCCCCATCCAGACTGTACCAACAGGTTTCTGCTCTGAACCGCCATCAGGACCAGCGATACCAGTAACAGATACTCCTATAGTGGCAAGAGATGAATGCTTAAGAGCCCCCTCAACCATCTGAACAGCAGTCTCTTCACTCACAGCACCAACACTTTTAAGAGTATCCTCTTTAACTTCTAAAAGCTCCATCTTTGACTCATTTGAATAGGTTATAAAACCTCTGTCAAACCAGCCTGAGCTACCAGGTATTTCAACAATTGATGCTCCGATAAAACCTGCGGTTAAAGATTCTGCAGTAACGTATATTTCACCATATTCAGCTGATAGGGATTCAAATTCCCTGGCAGTATTAGTGATTTCTTTTAATAAGGATTCTTTCATGATTGCCAATAATCTTGTTAATTAGGTTCTAGAAAAGCACAGAATTGAAGTCATTCTATACGAAAATATTTCTTATATAAATAATCAACGAAAAGAGTTTTCAAAAAGAAGCAGGTGATTCTATCTAGGTCTTCTTAAGCCGGTTTTGGCTCCCATGCCATAAGCTTCACGAGCTTTCATGCTAGCTACATGAGGTGCAGCAGGAGATGACTGAGCAGGAGCGGTCTTAGGCTGTTCAGGAGCAGTCTTTGCTGGAGCCTGTGAGGCTGCAGCCTTAACCTTATCAAGAGATGGAGTCTGATTTTCTGCAGCTTTTGCCTTAGCAGCAATTTCAGCAGCAGCTACCTTAGCAGATAAATTATGAACCTTAGCCAGCATCTCAACTTCGTACTGAGGAAGATTGGTTTTTGCAATAACCTCTTCAATTGACATTCCTTCAGCTAAAAGTCTTTTTGCAAGAATAATTGGCTGATTCTCTACTGAATTATTCTGAATTTCCTTCTTCTGCTGTTCAACCTTTACAGACAGATTATCAAATGAGGTATTGATAACTTTCTGCTTATCAACTAAATCCTGCTGAGACGAGGTTAAATACTGCAGAGACATATCTGAAGCCTTAATCTTTCTTTCCAAAGCTTCAATAGAAGTAGAATATTTTGCAGACTGCTCCTCAAGAGATTTCAGAGCATTATCAACAGATTCTTTTAATAAAAGATTTTCTTTTTCTAGCGCACCGCAACGACGGGAGGTAATTACAAAAGAGATAAGGATAAATAGCAGCAGGACAACAGCTGTACTAATAGCGGCTATAAGAGTTACATCTAAATATGTCTGCATAAAATCTCTGTACGTAATTAATCTTTATCTAACTGTAATATAGCACTTTTTTAAAAATCTCACAAAATTTAAGGAATTTATATTGTGATTTTCGTCTTAACTTGTGCAATATTTTCTGCTTTTTTCGCATATAAATCAGAGGAAACAGGTAAAAAAGACCAGTTAACCACGCAACCGTTGCATGAAAATAACTATGCGTTTCAGAACCAAACTTTTTATATTACAAATACACCTGAAGAAACAAAAGCTGCATTATGTTTTTCAAATCCGATATGAGGATAGTATTCCTCAGACTGTGGAGCTGCCAGAAGAATAATCTTAGCGTTGTTATGGATATTATCTTTTGTTATCTGCAGCAGTTTTTTGCCAATACCTTTTTTCTGATAGTTACCACGTACCGCAAGATCACTTACATAACAGCAGTACGCAAAATCAGTGACGGAACGGGCAATACCAACCAATTCATTTCCATCCCATGCTGTAACGGTAAGCGAGGCTTTTTTTAGCATCTGCTCGATTCTGTCGTAATCATTTAAAGGACGACGGTCCTTAAGCGAGGTCGAGCTTATAAGATCTACATAGGATTCAACACTAATTAGTTTTTTAGTGGTATAGGTCAGTTCCATAAAAACTCCAGTTTGTTAACAACAAATTATTATATGACTCTCGATGTTAGTTTTATTACCAAGGACAATACCAATCAGCGGAACGCACATTTCATCGCAACGGTATTGTTCTCGCAATATCAGAGAATTTCTTTGCGCAAAAGCACCTCTATAGTTAGCTTGGACAAAATCTCTTAAAAAAAAGACTTTCATCCCAAGATGTTTTCTACTCAAAAGCATTATCATACTTATCCTGATTTTGATTTGCAGAATTCTCTTGAATATAGGAAAGATTCTTTAAATACTCGGTATAGGTATAGGATTCAGTCCAGCCTCGGCTTTTGACTAACTGATAGGTCTTTCCGTCTGCCTGTCTTTTGATATCAAGACTTCCCTTCTCCAAAGCAAGCTCAGTTTCAAGCATCTCATCAGAATAATTCAGATAAACCAGCATACCGTTATTGGCTTTTATGCAGTTATCGTATTTTTTTGAAGTTGTTTTTCTGAACCATTCAGACCATTTCAATGGCAGGATATTTTGCTGAAAATTACTGATAAAAGAGGAAACAAATAACTCCTTTTCTTCCTTGTCAGCAAAGCTCACTCTGATTTCTATAATCTCACCAATTTCATTTACATAAAGTTTCATATTACTGACTGAATCTGTTGGATAAACTGACCCTTTTAGGGTATTTATACGGAAACAGTCATCACTGGTCATGGAATTATAAAGAGCTCTTAAATTATCGCTTGAATGCAACTCCGAAGAATATAGATCGTGAGTGCTGCGATCATAAACAACACAGTTTTGTTTTTTATTCTGCAGAAAGTAGTAGGATACAGGAATAAAATCCTTCTTCTCACTGATTAGAGGGATATTTTTGTTTGAAATGACCCTGTTAGCAATTGCTGACTTAGCATCTGTTCCAAGGACAAATCCGAATACAGATATAGAGTCTCCTTCTGTATTCTGCCACTCTGCAGCAACTGATTCGTAGTAACTTTTATTTTCGATCTTCTGGTTGTAAGCAATCCAAATATAAAAAACAAAGACAAGAACCAAAACAGTTAAACAGATATTAACAAATCTTTTTAGTCCGTCGTCTTTGCTTAATCTGCTCATAATTATCTCTTTGCGTTATGCCTGTTCTTTCAATAACACTTATAATATATCAGATCAAAACAGAAGAGCTCCTGCAAGGATGCCATCATAAGAGCAAACATGCTACCTCATTATCAAAAATTTGAGTCATGTAACTTTAATCATATAGAGTAAAATTACACATTTTCGGAGTTTGATTATTTGTCGAAAGGACTTCCAATTTCGACGTCAGGTAATAAAAAGATTATTGAGTAAAAAAAAACAATGGCGAGAGCATTAACATTAACACAGCTTAAGAATAAAAATGATGTAACTCGTACTGAGATCATGCGTATGGTCTGGAATATGAGTATTCCTGCCATTCTCTCTCAGATTACCTTCATTGCCATGCAGTACATCGATGCGGCTATGGTAGGTAGTTTAGGTGCCCAGGCTTCTGCTTCAGTAGGTCTTGTAAGTTCTGCAAGCTGGCTTCTTTTTGGAATTACCATGGCAAGTACCGTGGGATTCTCTATTCTCGTCGGACAGAGACTCGGAGCAGGAGAACTTGATAAAGCCCGTTCACTGATGCACCAGTCCTTTATAGTTAATGTAATTGTTGCTGTAGCTGTTGTATTCTTTGGACTCATGATAAGCAACAGTGTTCCCCTCTGGATGGGAGGAAACGAAAGCATTGCTGGTGATTCTGCCTCCTATTTCATGATCCTGGTATTCAGCATTCCATTTTTTCTGATGAGAGTTCTTTCAAGCTCACTGGTCCAGGCTACAGGAAATATGAAGATACCTAGTGCGGTAAGTGCAGCAACATGTCTTTTGGATATCTTCTGGAATTTCTTTTTTATATTTCCTTCCAGAACATACGATTTATCTTTTATGGAACTATATGTCCCTGGTTTTGGTTTCGGAGTACCAGGAGCAGCATTGGGAACAGTTGTCGCAGAATGTATCACCTCAGTAACCATTGTCTATTATCTTTTGAGAAAGTCTGAACTAAAACTTGTTCCTGGCGAGAAATGGAAATTCTGTGCAGCCGACGTTATAAACGCACTAAAGCTAGGAATTCCGGTTGGAATAGAAAATGGAGTCATGACAGCTGCTATGGTTGCTACTACCAGAATTATAGCTCCATTAGGAAACGTCGCCCTTGCTGCCAATATCTTTGCAATCGAAGCTGAAGGTTTATGTTATATGCCAGGCTATGGAATTGCCTCAGCAATATCCCCTATTATCAGTCAGTGCATTGGAGCCAAAAGATACGATCTTGTAAAAAGATGTTCAAAATACGGAATTATTCTCGGTGCCATGGTAATGGGACTTTGTGGAATAGTAATGTATTTCATCTGTCCTGCAATTTTTATGATATTTACCCCCGATCATGCTGTAAGAGAACTTGGTGTAAAAATTCTTCGAATTGAGATGCTTGCAGAACCAATGTTCGGTGTATCTATTGTTGCAGCTGCAGTCCTGAGAGGTGCAGGTGATACACTGATACCAAGTATTCTTAATGCAATCAGTATCTGGGGGATCAGAATTTCCTTATGTCTGATACTTGTTCCAACTTATGGTCTGACAGGTGCATGGATAGCAATGTGTATTGAATTATGCTGCAGAGGAACGCTGCTCCTTATAAGATACCTATATTCTCCATGGAAAAAACAGGCACAGAAAATCGCAGCCTAACAAATTGACTCTCCCACGACTGAAGTCGATGGGATTCCTGTTTCATAGACCACAGCATAGAGAACTACGTCTTACACGATCTCTTGGAGAATTGCTCCTCCAGCTTTTCAGCACAGGCTTAAATTTCCGTATGCCCTACGGTATTGTCAGTATTTCAGGC
>ONFP01000015.1 GCA_900317105.1 uncultured Succinatimonas sp.
GTTATATCTTTGATAACGATCTGCACCTTTACAATCCTAATTCTGTGGTCGAGTCTCTTTTAAGAAAGAAGTTTTTAAGTTACTGGTCTCAGACTGAAAGCATCGAAAGCCTAAGCCAATATACAGATTTGAACATGGCAGGTTTGCGTGATGATATAGTCTCTCTTATTGAAGGTAATGAAATATCAATAAATTGCGCAACATTTCAAAATGATATGACAACCTTTACCAATAAGGATGATGTTTTAACACTTCTGATTCATTTAGGCTATCTGGCCATAAATCCAGATTCTATGATTAAGTCTTTTGATAATGATAAATCTTTTGCAGTCCATATTCCTAATGATGAAATAAGAAAGGAATTTAAGAACATCAGGAAGAACTGGAGCTAATTAGCAGATAGGGCTTTTTTTGAATAATTGCTTTATCAAAGTTAAACGTATTATCAAATAAAAAGGGGGAGCAAAGCTCCCCGTATTTCTATTCAATCACCAGCTTGAATAAAGCTTAGAACTCAGCTGAACGTGGAGTACGTGGGAATGGAATTACGTCACGTACGTTGCCAACACCAGTGATGTAAACAATCAGACGCTCGAAGCCTAAGCCGAAGCCTGAGTGTGGAGCTGAACCGTAGCGGCGCAGATCTCTGTACCACCAGTAGTCTTTCTTGTTAAGTCCAAGCTCATCCATACGTCTGTCAAGCTTCTCAAGATTATCCTCACGCTGAGAACCACCGATGATCTCACCGATGCCTGGAGCTAAAACGTCCATAGCAGCAACAGTCTTGCCGTCCTCATTCTGCTTCATGTAGAAAGCCTTGATATCCTTTGGATAGTTCTTAACAACTACAGGAGCCTTGAAGTGTTCTTCAGCAAGATATCTCTCGTGCTCTGACTGCAGATCGATACCCCATTCAACTGGGTACTCAAATTTCTTGGTGGCTTTCTTTAGAATCTCGATTGCATCGGTGTAATCAACCTGAGCAAAGTCTGATTTTACGAAGTTCTCAAGACGGGTAATAGCATCTTTATCAACACGCTGAGCGATAAAGTTCATGTCATCTGAACGCTGCTCTAAAACAGTCTTGAATACATGCTTTAGAAGACCTTCAGCGGTCTTTGCACAGCCGTTTAAGTCAGTAAATGCCATCTCAGGCTCAACCATCCAGAACTCAGCTAGGTGACGGGTGGTGTTTGAGTTTTCAGCTCTGAAGGTAGGACCAAAGGTGTATACCTTTGAGAAGGCACTGGCATAGGTCTCAACATTCAGCTGACCTGATACGGTCATGTAAGCGTGTTTACCAAAGAAGTCCTTGGAGAAGTCAGCCTCGCCCTTGTCGTTCTTTGGCACATTGTTTAAATCGAAATTGGTAACAGTGATCATCTCACCTGCACCCTCACAGTCAGAAGCTGTGATAAGTGGAGTTGCCACCCACATGAAACCGTTCTGCTGGAAGTAGCTGTGAATTGCATAGGCAACGGTGTTGCGGATACGCATTACAGCTCCCATCAGATTGGTACGAGGACGCAGGTGGGCATACTCACGCAGGTACTCAACAGTGTGACGTTTTGCTGACATAGGGTATGTATCAGGATCTTCAACGAAACCAGTTACGATAATCTTGTCGGCTAATACCTCATAAGCCTGCCCCTTACCTTCAGAAGCCTTTAAGGTTCCTTCAACTACAACAGCACAGCCGGTGGTCAGTCTTAAAACATCTGACTCATAATTATCCAGATTATTCTGAGCAATAACCTGAACGCTGTCAAAACCTGAACCATCGTTTACAGCCAGGAATGAAAAACCGGCCTTTGAATCACGACGGGTACGAATCCAACCTGCAAGAGTTACTTTTTCACCGATAGCAACCTTTCCTGCAAGGATTTCTTTTGTACTTAAAAGACTCATAATCTGAAAATCCTAATTATTATTTACTTGTTTTTAATGAATTCATGTACTCAGGATCAAGATGTCCTGCACGTGTCTTTACCAGGAACTGTCCCTTTGGATGCTTGGTATCTTTGTTAACCAGTAAAGCTGGAAGCTTTTTGGTTTTGTTTTCATCCAGGAATCTTTTCAGTTCGTGGGCTACGCTCTCACCTGCAAAGCGGCTCTCGATTGGCAGAGTGGTCTCATCAGGCATTACCAGCATGCCCTCAACGATAGTGATACCGTGGGTTGGAACAATGTTTTCAACTCTTGCAACCACCTGTATACCTGTATTCTGTGCAATACGTGTTTTAGCATAGATGTAGAAGCTTTTTGCAGCAAGAACACCAAACAGAATCACAAAGAAATACTGAAGCCATGGCTGTTCACCTGTAGCCTCTAATACCCTGAAAGCCAGAATGATACCGATACCGGTAACAAATCCATAGATGATACCGAAGATTAACTGTACTACAGCAATTCTTGGTTCAAAGGAATTCTTTCTGTAATCTGCGTTAGTTAGCTGTGCCATGGATTATACCTTTATAGTTTTTCTTGACGTTGAATGCAGACTCAGCATTCTTGGTGTCTTCATCAACGATAATCTCAACAGTTGCATCAACCTGCAGCTGAAGCATTGGATTTGAAATCAGACTCTTCTTTGCAACAGCATAGGTCTTGTTTGCGGGAACGAAAGTTAAGAACTGCTTATCCTCACGATTAACGATCTGAGTATCAGTATCGTTTACATAACTAGCAGCTTCTCTGCCGTTTAATTTGATATTGATTTTTACCTTATCAATAGGCATTGGTTCGGCTGATGAGTGATGAACAGTGTAGTCTACCAGAAAGCCTTCAACATTGTTTTTATTCTGGAACTCAACTGAATTGATATTCAGGGTCATCTTACGTGCGCCCTCAGGAAGTGATGTACAGCCAGCTGCAAGCAGGGCAAGAGAACCTGCAACTGCGATAAGCATTTTTTTCATAATCAATATTCAAAATAAATAAAAACTGAGTGAACATTATACGCTTTGAATGGGCGTTTTTCCAATTTTATTGAGATGTAACACCTTAAAAATCTACTGATTTTCTCTGAATAATTAAGAGGATGACAGAAAAGGAGAGTTTTGAGGATTTTGTTTGTGACTAGAAGAGAATGTCATTTTTAAACCGCCTCTTATGATTAGATTGAGGCGGCTGTCGTTAAGAAAGATTACTGCAGATTTTTAAATTTCTCTAAGGCCAGATTGTAGATATTTGCCAAAGACTGTTCTGTAGTAGTCTTGTATAGAGTTCTGGTATCAGTCAGCACTTTTCTGGTCTGTCTGTTCTTAAGATTGAAATGCTTCTGTGCTCCCTGATTCTGAGTGTAGACATCCAGTTCAATATCAGAATTGATGTTGTCATTGATCTTATCAAGACCAGCCCAGGTCCAGAACTGTTTGATGCTTACAGCCATAATGATGGTATCTGAATCCTCGGCTGCAGCCTCCTGAACAACGGTATATCCGTCATCACTTAAGGCTCTTTCAAGAATCTCTCTAACAACCATGGTTACAGTCTTGTCTCGTGGCAGCAGCATTGAACCGGTCTGTGAACCGAAGGTGTTCTTCAGTCTGGCATAGGCACGTGATTTGTAATCAGGACTTAAAATTTCTCCTGATGGCAGATTAGGCTGATTTTCATTACCCACAAAAAGACGGTTGTCGGTAACATCAGCAATGCATACCTTCGGACCGTTGTTGTATGAGACAACTTCGATAGGGGATTTCAGATCAACAACATGTTCACCGTTAGAACATGCACTTAGGAACATTACAGCAAAAAGCTGCAGCAGAATTACTAGTTTTTTCATTTCTATACCTTGAGATTAATAATGAGGTGGTGGCACTTCATCCTTTTGTGAGCGGGTTGCATAAGGGTCTCCTACCTTAGAATAAAGAACCTTAAACTGTCGCTCTAGTTTATCCATCTTGTCATATAAATCACTTAGTTCTTTTGACTGTCTATCAATGAGATCTTCAAGCCAGGCAATCTTTTCCTCAAGTGAGATTATGTCGTTTCTGTTTTCTTTTTCCATAAAAAATCCGTTGTTTTTTAGTCGCACAAATTATATGCTTTTTTCAGTTAATTTGGAGAAAAATCATGTCAGCAACAGAATTAGTAGACATTGTCGATGAGGACAATAACATCGTCAAGACTGTTACCCGTAAGGAAATGAGAAAAGATCAGCTGCCTCACCGAGCATCCTATATTGCGGTGATGGATCATAGCGGTAAGTTTCTGATTGAAATCAGAACCTTATGCAAGGATTATTCTCCTGGTACCTTTGATGCTGTAGTTGGTGGAGTCATGCAGCATGGTGAGGATGAAATCCTAAGTGCCAAAAGAGAACTATTAGAAGAGATTGGCGTGGATGCTGACCTGCCATCCTGTGAATTCCACAGTTTCGGGCCATATAAGATTATCTCAAAGAGCGGTATGCGTTATTTCTACGGATATCTCTACCTTGCAGTTACCGACAGTATCACTGTAAGACAGAAGAGTGAGGTTTCAGGAATTCTTTATCTATCAGAAGAGGATGTATTAAGGTTAGCTGATTCTACAGCCTATGATTCAGTTGTTGCTTTTAAGGAAATTGTTAAAAGGGCAAAAGAGCAGGGGCTGATTAAAAAGTAATTTTTATTCTGTCTATTTTGAATAGATACTGATTACACTGATTACAAAAAAGGCTGAGTTATCTCAGCCTTTGTCATATCAATAATCTGTAGATATCGTGTCCTACTATAGCCAGCCTTTCTTTCTGAAGAAGAAATAGGTTATAGCGGCAGATAGAATCATCATTCCAATGGATAATGGGTAACCCAGGTACCAGTCAAGTTCTGGCATGGTCTTGAAGTTCATACCGTAAACAGATGCAATCCAGGTTGGAGGCATGAACACTACCGCAGCCACTGAGAAGATCTTGATGATGCTGTTCTGCTTCTGATTGGTATAGCCCATTGAAGCTTCCAGCTGGAAGTTAATCTTGTTGGAAATAAATGAGGTGTGAGGCAGAATAGACTCAATATCGGTTAAAACCTCATCCAAAATTCTAATCTGTCGATCTTCAAGAGAACTTCCGAAGGTCTTTCTGATGAATCTTAATGCTCGTCTGGTATCGTGAAGAGCCTGCAGAATCTGGGAGTTCAACTCCTCCTGATTTACAAGTTCCTCAAGAGTTTCATCCACGTGCTGTTCATCGGTTATCTGATCGGAAGTTTCTTCCAGAGTGCTGTATGCATCCTCGATCAGATCTGATAACTGATCCACTTTCAGTTCCTGCAGTTTTACCAGGATATCCAAAGCAGAACGTATATCGACCTTATTATGTCTGATGTAGTAGCGAAGTAGTCTGACAATGGAAATATCATCCTCACGGAAAGAGATCAGAAGATTCTTTCTCATTGTGAATGACATGTTCACACCATGAGTTTCGTTTGAAATTCTCTGTGGAAATAAGGAAAGAATATGTACACCGTCAGGTCCTACACGGAAACGTGATGATGACTCAATGTCATCCATCTCATCTTCTTCAGGGACATCTTCTACAAGTAAAGCTTCAAGCCAGCTACGTTCTTCCTCATCAGGCTGATTAACATCCAGCCAGATAACGTCTGATGGCAGGGGCTCGGTTGTTTTAATTGGAACGATAGCTAGGGTATCGTCTTCTTCATTTAAAAGGCATGCTGAGATCATCTGGATTCTCCGAAAAACAGCAGACGCTGTTTGGTTATTCGCACTAGCAGCATGGCATAAGGCTGTTTCTTTCAGCCCAAAGCTACCAATAGTTTTTTCCGTGTGTATTTTTTCACAAAAGAAAAATTTTTGCCACACAAAAAAACATATTATTTGAAATTTCTTTGTGTGGAATTTCTGGAGTGTGAAAAACAGTTCAGGAATACAGATGTTTCTTTAGATCAGTCAGCATCAGAGAGATTGAAGTTTTTCCAGTAGGCTCCGAACTCTGGAAGAATATGCTCGCGAAGTAGTTCTACCACCCGTCCGATATTCTTTTCCCGAATTGCATTGGCAATATTCTGATGCTCAACAATTGATTTCTGCATATGCTCAAGGTTATTGCCTAAAAAGTTTCTGGCAGTATCCATAATTGCAGATATTCTTTCAAAGGAGGTTATAAAGTAGTTGTTCTCACATAGGGAAACCAGGGTTTCATGGAACAGTGAATCCTGCTGCAGATAGACATCTCCCTGATTTAAGGCCAGGGCAGATTTCATCTTCATGATAATGTTCTCGGTTCTTTCTATCAGTTTTTCCTGATTCTGACCAAAGGAGAGGATCATTCCCTGAGATTCGATTACAAAACGGAAATTCAGGAGATTTAAAAGTTCTTTCTGCGACAGAGAGAATACATAGGTCCCGCTTTTTGGTTTGCGCACGACCAGACCTTCAGCCTGAAGTCTTTTTAAGGCATCTCTGATAGGAGCCTTGTTTCCCTTTAATGACTGTTCAAGAGTTCTTTCAGAGATTTTTTCACCCATGGCAAAAGTGCCATTAACGATCATTTCTTTGATGCGTGTGTAAATAATGTCTTTCTGTAAGTCGTGTTCCATAATTTTTTTTACGTTTATTTGACGTTAAAAATTTTCTTTTCATTATATGATCTGCAATCTCAATTTCCCAAATTTTCTAAAAAAAATGGGGTATTGAACCAAAATAACGAGATATTTGTCACAATTAGGGGATTGTTACTTTTTTTAATTTTTTTCGTGTATTTCTCATAATTATTTTTCAAATTAAAACTGTCTAATACATTGAACGTCAAGGCTAGCCAAAACCTAGCTAACTTATGCTAAAATTCGAGAAAATATTAGAACACAATTAGGAAAAATATGTTTGAAGCAATTGTCTTAGTTTTAGTAGTCATGCTCATGCTTCTTGCCACCTTGGATCTTTTTGTGGGTGTAAGTAATGACGCCGCCAATTTCCTTAATTCCGCAGTTGGCACAAGAATCGCTCCTTTATTCGTTATTATGCTAGTCGCATCCGTTGGAGTTCTGTGCGGAGCAACCTTCTCGTCGGGAATGATGGAAGTCGCAAGAAAAGGAATGCTGTTCCCGGAGCTTTTCTCCTTTGAGGAAATAATGCTCATCTTTGCGGCAGTAATGATTTCAGATGTGCTTCTTTTAAATCTGTTCAATTCCTTCGGTCTTCCAACTTCCACCACTGTATCAATTGTGTTCGAGCTTCTTGGTGCTGCAACCTTTGCCTCTTTTTATAAGGTATACGGAACAGACCTTCCGCTCTCAGATATCTTTAACTTTATTAAACTGGACAGAACCGCAACCATCGTTTCTGCCATTCTGCTCTCTGTAGTTCTTGCCTTTATTACCGGCATGGTGGTTCAGTTTGTCTGCAGACTTTTATTTACCTTCAGATTTGACCGTACCATAGGTTATCTGGGCGGTGTATTCTGTGGTTTCTCCCTGACTTCCATCTCCTACTTCCTGGTTATAAAGGGAGCAAAAGGCGCTTCCTTCATGAAGCCTGAGTATCTGGACTTTATTGACACTCACTTCAACACCATTATGTGGGGACTGTTTATCGGCTTCTCACTGTTGGGTCAGATTATTGTGCTGCTTAAGGGCAATGTTTTCAAACTGATTATTCTTGCTGGAACCTTTGCGCTTGCTTTCTCATTTGCAGGAAACGATCTTGTAAACTTCGTTGGTGTGCCTCTGGCTGCTTTAGACAGCTATGAGTTCTGGTCCGCCAATGCCCTGGGTGATAAGTCATTCCTGATGTCTCATCTTAATGAGAATAACGTTACCAGTACTTTCTGGCTGTTTTTAGCAGGCTCTGTAATGTGTCTGACTCTGTGGGTAAGTAAGAAGGCCCGTCAGGTGGTTCAGACCTCAATCAATCTGTCATCATCAACCTCTGGTTCCCGTGAGCAGTTCGGTGCTTCAACAATCGGCCGTATCATTACCAGAATGGGGCTTGGAGTTTCCCGTGCTGTATACAGAACTGTACCAAACAATTCTGCTAAATTTATCCGTCACCGTTACAGACAGCCAGCAGTAGTTAAAGGTCAGGACAGACTTCCTTTTGACTACGTAAGAGCCTCTGTAAATCTGGTGGTTGCTGCAACTTTAATTTCCGTTGCAACTTCCTTAAAGCTGCCTTTATCTACCACATATGTATGTTTCATGGTGGCCATGGGCTCATCTTTTGCCGACGGTGCCTGGGATAGAGAAAGTGCAGTATACAGAATCTCCGGTGTGGTTACAGTGATTGCCGGCTGGTTCTTAACCGGTATCTCAGCATTCAGCTTTGCAGCTTTTATCAACTTTATTCTGTGTAATCTGGGCTTTTATGCAGCGCTATTCCTGATCCCATGTGTATTTGCTCTGATTATCTATACCAATTTCATCAGAAAGACTCAGACCGCTGCTGTAAGCTCAATTCTATCAGCCAAGTCTGATCGTGAGATTCTGAACAGTGTTGCTTCAACTGTTCCTAGCTACTACGAAAAGGAAATTACCTGCATCAAGACCGCTCTGGATGCTTTCTTTGAAGACAATGAATTTGGTCTTCGCAAGGTTAGAAACAAGGCTTCAAATATCGCTGATGCAATTTCCATCGAAAGAAGTGCCTACTACTCTTTAGCTGTAGGTTCTGAGCAGAAGCTTCTGCCGGTAAAGAATCAGGCTCCTAGCAGTACCAATGATGCCAAGTTCTTCTTCTATCTGGTATTCTCAAACTTAAGAGAGGCTTCAAAGTCAGTTCATTATGCTCTTGATCAGGCTGTAAATCATGTAGCCAACCGTCATACCATTTTCGGTGGAGCAATGAAGGATAGTCTTTTTGATCTGGTCAAGAGAATCGACAGACTGGTAGACGATCTGCGAGCTATCGAGACAAAACAGTCTGCTTCAAATGTAGAGTCTGTTGTTAAGCATGCCAAGAAACTTAACCGTGATATTGATAAGTGTCAGATGGAGCTGGTTTCTATTATTGGTAGAGAACACGTTTCCATGCATTCATCTGAGATGTATCTGACCTTCCTGCAGTGTATGCGTGATCTGGCTAACCGTTATGTAGCTGTAAGTATGCAGGAGCGTGCATTGGCTGAGATTGTTCTTGGAAAATCTCATCTTGATGAGGCTGACAGCCAGGTTCAGAGTTCATCTTTAGCTACTGCCTTCCGTGAAGATCGCGAGGATATCAGTATTTCCACTTCAGATAATAATGATTCCAAGATAGTTGCTCCTTCCTATGAGGATGACGGTGAGATGATTATTCTTCCAAAATCACCTGCAGCTATTGAGCAGGAAAAGAACTCATAGTATCTGGTTTTTAAAGAATACAAACAAGGCACATTGGATATTTCCTCTGTGCCTTTTTCGTAGATGTATCTGTATGTGTCTTGAATCAGCTCTATAGCTTTTTTATCAGAAGCTGGTCAGTCTGACTCCGTGCTCGTATAAGATCTTTGTTCCTATTAAAAACAGGGTAAGGGCTCCTAAAACGTTAAGTATTCTATCCAGTCTTCTGAATCTTGATAGCTGCTGTCCTGCCATAAAACTTCCAAATGAAATCATAAAGCAGACTATTCCGATGATTAGAGATGCATATAGAATTCGTGGATTGGTAGTCAGCCCCAGAGAAAAACCGACAGCAAGTGCATCAATTGAGGTAGCAATTCCAAGACTTAACAGGATCATGAAATTGATGTGCTTTGCCTCCTGTGTTTCTCCCTCAAATGCTTCTTTGAGCATATTTATGCTAACGCCTGTGAGAAGAATAAAGGCCAGCCAGTGATCGTACTCATCGATAAGACCGATGATGGATTCTCCTCCTATAAAACCAATCAGAGGCATTAAAAACTGGAAAAATCCAAAAGTGAAAGCCATGGCAATAGCATGGCGGAATCTGCTTTCTGACTCGGACTGCTTTTTTCCGTAGATAACTGAACATACAGATGCATCTATTGATAGGGCAACTGCGGTTAATAAGATTTCTAGTGTTGTCATTTATTTTCCTGATTTGTTGCGGTAATTATAAAAGATCTCTGAGGAAAGCGACAAAACAAATTTCAGAAGACATTAGATATGCAGAATCTTTTTTGTATTGTGTTCTGGTATAGCAGGTGCTTTTTTGGTGGATGTGCGTTTGTGAGATATTTTGGTTGGAGAATAAGCAAAAGAAAAGCTAATATCCACCTGTGTGAATATTAGCTTAATGTTATTTTACAAATCTAAACTGTTAACCGAATGACAGAATCAGACCTACCAGGAAACAGTTAAACAGATTAAGGGCAAAGGCTGCAATCAGAGCTCTTACGATAATCTGTGCCAGAACCTCTTTCTTTGGAGGATATAGTGCACCGATTGAAGCTACACATACTGCCATACTGCCGATGTTTGCAAAACCTGCAATTGCAATACATAGAACAGCCTGTGTTCTGTAGTCCATACTCTGTAGAGCTGGAGCTAATTCAGAGAAGGCTACGAACTCATTTAAAACAAGCTTTGAACCTAAAAGCTGAGCACCAAAATCAGTATATTCACCGCTTAATCCCATAAAGAAGGAAATTGGATAGAAAATCCAGCTGAAGATTTTCTCAATGGTTATACCGGTAGGTGATAGGATACCGTTAAGCAGAGAAACTACAGCTACAATGGCAACTAAGGATGCGGCGATAGCTGCAATCATTCTTACACCGTCCATAGCACCGTTGCCCAAGGCGTCAATTACATTACAGCCTGACTGCTTTCTGTCGATTTCAAGTTTTGCTGTAATAGCTACCTCTTCCTGCTCAGGATACATGATTTTGGCCATGATAATTGAGCCAAAAGGAATCAGAGTACAGGCCAGGATCAGGAACTCCATAGGAATACCCAGGGCATTGTAGCCGCCAAGAATAGATACGGACATACTTCCCATACCTGCAACTACCACTACGAAGATTTCACTTCTGGTCATGTTTCCAAGGTACTTTGCAATCAGTAGTGGTGATTCGGTCTGTCCTAAGAACATATTGGCAACAGTGATGAAGCTTTCAACACGTGTGGTACCTACAAACCTACCTACGATGGAACCGATAACTTTGATGATTAATCCTAAAATACCAAGATAGGACAGTACACTTACCAAAGCACCGAAGAAAATCAGGTTGGCCAGTACCTGGAAAATAAAAATAAAGCCTGATTTTTCGATGTTGATAAGAGGTCCAAATACGAAATCAAGTCCGTTTCTGCCGTAGCTTAGAACCAGGGTAAAGGCATCAGAGATCTTTTCAATGACCCAGATACCGGCAGGAACCTTAATAAAGATAATGGCGACAATGATCTGGGCAACCAGAGCCTTTACGATCATCTTCCATTTGACTTGCTTTTTGCCGTTTGAGCAAAGGAACATCACTCCGATAATCAGAGCCATTCCTATAAGATTAAGTATTGGTGCCATATATGTGTACTCATGTTGTAGGTTAATGTTTAATCTTGTTTTGAAGCAATAATGCTTTCTATCTTGGTTTTGACAATATCAAATGCGGCTTCGTTAAGAGCACTGTTAATAATAATATCTGCAACAGACTTTGTTGGTTCAACAAACAGATTATGCATTGGTTTAACAGTTGCCAAGTACTGGGAGATAATATCAGGAAGCTCTCTTCCTCTCATCTTTATGTCTCTTGCAGCTCTTCTAAGAATTCGTTCATCTGCATCGGCATCAAGGTAAATCTTGTAGTCAAACAGATCTCTTAATCTTGGTTCATGAAGTACAAGAATACCTTCAACAATAATGACTTTACATGGTTTGATGAGAACTGTTTTATCTGATCTGTTGTGCTGTGCAAAATCGTAAAGAGGCCCCTCGACATCCTGTCCGTGTTTTAGCATTACGATGTGTTCAATTAAAAGGGAGGTTTCAAGTGAATCAGGGTGATCATAGTTGATGAGTTTTCTCTTTTCAAAGCTCAGATCATCACGTCTTCTGTAGTAATTATCATGATATAAAACTGTCAGATTATCTCCGAAATAATCTTTAAGTCTTTTGGTAAAGGTTGATTTTCCAGAACCAGTGCCGCCTGCTATTCCAATAAATACTGTTTTCACTATCTTACTCTCTCCAATTTAAACAAGATTATGTAATACTCATCTAAATTGTTAATATTTATAATAATCTCTAACTAGAGTTACATGTATCTATACACAAACGGTGGCTATTATACATGATTTACGTCACATTTAATGCCGTTTTTTTACGGGACTCGAGAATTGTCAAACTCAAAATAGAAAGCCAGAATTTAGACAATTCTGGCTTCTTATATGGATTTAGAAAAATTACTTCTTCTTGTTTACTGCATCTTTTAGAGCTGAACCAGCTGAGAAAGCAGGAACTTTAGTTGCTGCAATCTTGATAACTTCACCGGTTCTTGGGTTACGACCCTGACGAGCAGCTCTCTTTGATACCTTGAAAGTACCAAAGCCAATTAGCTGTACGGTGTCACCCTTAACTAATGCTGCCTGAACAGACTCTAGGAAAGCCTCAACAGCCTTCTTTGAATCAACCTTAGTTAGACCACTAGTCTTTGCAATTGCATCAACAAGTTGTGTTTTATTCATAGTATATTTCCTTTGTGGTTGTTTGTTGTTTGTTTTGAATATACATCAAATCTTAGCTGTATCAACGTTTTAAAGCCTTTTTTTATCGGAATCTGTGAGCTAGATAAAAATATTTACTTCAAAAAGCCTTGTTTTAATGCGGTATCTGAAAAAAAGAAACCTCCAGAATGCTGTATTTATGGGCAATCTGGAGGTTAGATTTTTTTTGAAAAAGTTATTAGCTGTTAGCTGCTTTCCTTTCTGCTCTTTCACATGCTGCTGCAGTGAAGATTACATCGGTTGAGCTGTTAAGTGCAGTTTCGCATGAATCCTGAACTACACCGATAATAAAGCCGATACCGATAACCTGCATTGCGATATCGTTTGGAATACCGAAGATTGAGCAGGCCAGAGGAATCAGCATTAGAGAACCGCCGGCAACACCTGATGAACCACAGGCACACAGAACTGAAGCAATACACATCAGGAATGCTGAGGCGAAATCAACATGGATGCCTAAGGTGTTTGCTGCTGCCATAGTCATGATTACAATGGTTACACCTGCACCTGACATATTAATGGTGCATCCCAGAGGAATTGAAATTGTATAGGTTGCCTTGTTTAACCCAAGTTCTTCACATAGAGCCAGGTTAACAGGAAGGTTTGCTGCTGAAGATCTGGTGAAGAATGCGGTTGTACCTGATTTTGCCAGACACTTGAATACAAGTGGATATGGATTCTTATGAGTGGTCAGGAATACCAGCACAGGGTTGATGATTAAAGCGATAATCAGCATGGTTACAACCAGCACTACAACTACATGAACATAGTTTAACAGGTTGGAAAAACCGCCTTCCTGAGTACATGATGAATAAACCAGACCAAATACACCAAGAGGTGCACAACGGATTACCATACGGATAACACCGGATACTGCAATAGCCAGATCATCTAATACTCTTTTAGTATTGTCATGTGAATATCTGAACATCATGCCCAAAGCAATTGACCATAAAAGAATTGCTACGAAGTTACCGTTGATGAAAGCTGAAACAGGATTCTCCACAGCCTGAGTTACGAAGTTAACCAAAACCTCTTTGATTCCCTGTGGTGCTGAAACATTTGCGTTGGTTGCAAGCTCACTGAAGGTGCTTGGATACATATAGCTCATAACCAGAGCCAGACCGCCTGAGAGCACCATGCCTGCAAAATATAATACAATAATAGGCTTTAGGTTGGTCTGCATACCGGATTTGTGTTTTGCAATAGCAGCTGATACTAGAACGAAAATCAGAATAGGAGCAACAGCTTTTAAGGCTTTAACGAAAATAACACCGAAAGTTGGAATAACAGTGGTGTCGTATGGATAAACAAAAGCTGCAAATATGCCTAAAATCAGACCGCAGACAATCTGAAGTATAAATGGTGTTCTTGAAAGAACCATAAAGAACAGCGGTCCTTTTGGATTTTCACTCTCTAGCATAGTAATTTCCTTGAAATGCTTAAAATTAACTCATCGTTTTACAAACAGCTTTTATTTCAAATCTGTTTTGTTTTTTTATCGAAATATTGTCCGATAAGAATATTTACAATAAAAAAAGTGTAAGTGCAAGTTTAGATCACGGTTTTCTATTTATGTATTATTTAAGTGCAAACTTAAAAAAGTTAATTTTAATTTTTGTAATGTATTAATAAGTCTAAAATTTTAGATTCAAAACCAAGAAAATAGAATTTTGAGTTTAAGTTTTTGGAATTTTTGAATGGTGTGTATTATAATCTTTGTGTTTTAGAACATTTTTGCTTTCTGAGCGGATTTAATAAATCAGTGAAAAAGCATGAACATAAGTAAAGATCAGATGTTCTACAACTCGAAAATAACATTTATTGAACACATTCAAATTAGGTACCACCAATGATCTATTCTAAAGAAGTAGAGAATATGTGCCCTGTAACCAAGGGTGCATACCATGGTCCTGCTCCTATTCCTGAAGAGGGTAAGTGGGTTCAGGCTAAAGAAATCAAAGATATCAGCGGTTTAACTCACGGTGTGGGTTGGTGTGCTCCTCAGCAGGGCGCTTGCAAGATGACCTTAAACGTTAAAGACGGCATCATTCAGGAAGCTCTAGTTGAGACCATCGGCTGCTCTGGTATGACTCATTCTGCTGCAATGGCTTCAGAAATCCTTATCGGTAAGACCCTACTTGAAGGCTTAAACACTGACTTAGTTTGCGATGCTATCAACACTGCATACCGCGAGCTGTTCCTTCAGATCGTTTACGGCCGTACTCAGACTGCATTCTCTGAGGGTGGTCTTCCAATCGGTGCTTCTCTTGAGGACTTAGGTAAGAACCTACGTAGTCAGGTTGGTACCATGTTCGCAACCAAGGAAAAAGGTCCACGTTATCTAGAAATGGCTGAGGGTTATGTAACTCGCGTAGCTTTAAACAAGGACAATGAGATTGTTGGTTACGAGTTCGTAAATCTTGGCAAGTTAATGGATCTGTTAAAGGCTCACCCAGAATTATCTGGCAAGGAGTGCTTAGATAAGATCCGCGGTCACTACGGCCAGTGGGATAATGCCGCTAAGTATATTGATCCAAGACACGAGTAACGAGGTACTAAAAGATGGCATTATTTGAAAGTTATGAGCGTCGTATTGATAAAATCAATGGTGTATTAGCTCAGTACGGCATTAAGTCTGTTGAAGAGTGTAAGGAAATCTGCGCTCAGTACGGTTTAGACCCATATCAGACTGTTAAGGATATTCAGGGTATTGCTTTCGAGAACGCAAGCTGGGCATATACCGTTGGTGCAGCTATCGCTATCAAGAAGGGCTGCAAGGTTGCTGCTGATGCTGCTGAGGCAATCGGTATCGGTCTGCAGGCTTTCTGTATTCCTGGTTCTGTTGCTGAGGATCGTAAGGTAGGTTTAGGTCACGGTAATCTAGGTGCTATGCTTCTACGTGACGAGACCAAGTGCTTCTGCTTCTTAGCTGGTCACGAGTCATTTGCTGCTGCTGAAGGCGCTATCGGTATCGTTCGTAACGCTAACAAGGCACGTAAAGAGCCTCTACGCGTTATCCTGAACGGTTTAGGTAAGGATGCTGCTCAGATCATTTCTCGTATCAACGGCTTTACCTATGTTCAGACCAAGTTCGATTACTACACTTCAGAGCTGAAGATTGTTAACACCAAGGCTTACTCAGATACTGAGCGTGCAAATGTACGTTGCTTCGGTGCTGATGATGTTCGTGAAGGTGTTGCAATTATGCATCACGAGGGTGTTGACGTTTCTATTACCGGTAACTCAACCAACCCAACCCGTTTCCAGCACCCAGTAGCTGGTACTTACAAGAAAGAGTGCATCGAGCAGGGTAAGAAGTACTTCTCTGTTGCTTCAGGTGGTGGTACCGGACGTACTCTACACCCAGACAACATGGCTGCAGGTCCTGCTTCATACGGCATGACTGATACCATGGGTCGTATGCATTCAGATGCTCAGTTCGCAGGTTCTTCATCAGTTCCAGCTCACGTTGAGATGATGGGCTTCCTAGGCATGGGTAACAACCCAATGGTAGGTGCAACTGTAGCTATCGCTGTTCAGGTTTCACAGGCTTTAAACAAGTAATTTAAAACCTTATCTGAATAAGTAGCAATAAGGCTTTCTCATCTGAGAAAGCCTTATTAGTTTATGTTCCTTTAATAAAAATATCTGCATTAACTTTGGTTTGAGCTAGAGCAAACTAGACTGCTGCCTCTAATACTAGTTCATTTTCTGAAGGCATTGCAGAAACCTTAACCTGCATATTGGTATCAATAATATTCAGTTTGGCCTTGAACCAGGTTGTTGCTGTGTCATTGACCAGATCCTCAGATTTAAACTGAAATTTTGATTCTGAAATAGAATCTGAAAATTTCACACCGATTAGAGAATTTAACGGAAAATCAATTTTCCATTTAAAGAGCTCAGCCTTATCCTTTGAGTCATCCCAGTATTGAACAAGTTTCGACAGAATCTGTTCTTTATTCTTATCTAGTATTCCAACAACATCTTTTTTTATCTTCAGTTCAGGATCGAATTCCTCATCTACAGGAACAATGTATAGGTCCTTCTTTCCGTTGATTTTGTCGATTACTTTCTGTGGCTGGAAATTGTCGTAATCGAACTGGGATTTAATTTTCTTGAGGATGTTTGAGAATAGTTTTGTCTGGTATTTCATAGCAGTAGCCCACGATAATAAAAAGCTTGTGTGTTTTAAAGTTATCTATGTTTTTATTATCGATGAAGAAAATTAGTGATTTATTATGTAGTTATGAGATCATTTAACGAATTGTTAATTTTTTTTACTCAATCTATAAACTGTGTGTATACCAATCATGAGAAATGAAACTGCGCATACACCAAAGAGCGTCAGAAATGAAACTGCGTATACACCAAAAAGCGTCAGAAATGAAACTGCGCATACACCAAAGAGCGTCAGAAATGAAACTGCGTATACACCAAAGTTTAAAAGAAATTAAATTGCGCATACACCAAAGACTGTTTATAATTAAACTGCGTATACACCAAAAGTATAACAACAAGCAACCTGTGTATTATTTGCAGAAAAATAGAAAACCTGGAGTATTAAATTGATTTTTAATAGAAAGATTTATGATTCTCTTTTGGAATGGAAAAAAAGCGAAGGCAAAGAAGCTTTATTAATAGAAGGTGCGAGACGAATCGGTAAATCAACTATAGTTCAGGAATTTGCTAAAAAAGAATATGAGAGTTTTCTTTTGATTGATTTTGCTCGAACATCTGATGAAATCAAACAATATTTTGTAAGGTTTAATAATGATCTAAACACTCTATTTATGATGCTTCAGAATGTCTATGGAGTAGAACTTAAAGAGAGAAAAAGTCTGATTATTTTTGATGAGGTTCAACGTTTCCCAACTGCAAGAGAAATGATTAAGTATCTTGTAGCAGATGGAAGATATGATTACATAGAAACAGGGTCTCTTATTTCCATCAGAGAAAACATTAAGGATATTGTTATTCCATCGGAGGAACGTGCATTAAAAATGTATCCGATGGATTTTGAAGAATTTTGTATTGCACTTGTAAATAAGCCGATTGTTTCCTATATCAAAGATTGTTTTGAGAAGAAAGTTCCTTTAGAGAAAGGTATTCATGAAAAGGCAATGCAGTTATTTCGTGAATATATGCTGGTAGGTGGCATGCCTCAGGCAGTTATGACCTATATAGATTCAAATAAGAATTTTGGTGAGGTTGACCGAGTTAAGAGAAATATACTTAATCTATATCGTGAGGACATAATGAAGATCAAAGCTATGTACAGATCAAGAGTTATTTCCTTATATGATATGTTGCCAGCTCTTTTATCAAAACATGAAAAGAGAGTTGTTTTCAGCAATATTATTGAAGGATCCTTTGCTGAACAATATGCTGAGACTTTTTTCTGGCTTACTGACAGTATGATTGTTAATGAATGCAGAAAGACAGATGATCCTAATATAGCGCCTTCTTTAAATGCCTCTGAAACTTATATTAAATGTTATATGAGTGACACCGGACTACTAGTTTCTCATGCGTTTAATGAAAATGAAATATTGGAGAATGAAGTCTACAAACAGATACTGATGGATAAACTATCCTTAAATGAAGGAATGCTATATGAGAACATGATTGCCCAAATGTTAACTGCAAATGGCCATAAACTCTTTTTCTATACGAGATATAATGAAGAAAAACATAGAAACGATATAGAGATAGATTTCCTCATTTCCAATAACAGTAAGCTGACATACAAGACTTTTCCTATAGAGGTTAAATCAGGAAAAAGATACACAACTAAGTCACTTACTCGTTTTAAGGAAAAATATAGTAAGAGGATCGGTGGGTGCTATGTCATACATCCTAAGAATCTGAGTATAAAAGATGACATTCTCTGTATTCCTCCATATATGACAATATGTCTTTAGAAAACAAAAAGTTAAAATCTTTTAAATTTTTTACTAAAGGAATTTTCTCTCCGTCCGTTAAGTTATTTAGACGGATTATTAAACCGGCCAGTGAGCCGAATCTCAGGAGAGAAACAAGAGGATATCCTCTTGAAATTACAAAAAGTTCTTGTGTTTGTTTGATAACTTTGTATGGCAGGTCCGTACAAAGTTTCTTTTTTGAGAGATTTGAAAAATGACCAAAAGATTTTGCTTTTTTATGAAAATGGAATTATCCGGCTTATTCGCTTTTAAGAAAATCCTTAACACCAAGGATTCAATGGATGAGCTGTAAGCTCTAGTTCTTCGAAGACTTTAATGTTCTAAACTGATTTGGTGTGCACCCAAATTTCTTTTTGAACACTCTAAAAAAATAACCTGAATTCTGGTATCCGCAATTTTCGCCAATTCTGGCAACCGGAAGATTTGTAAGCAGTAGTGCCTGCGCCGCCCGATCCATTCTATAGTCATTGAGATAGTCAATGAAACTTTCACCAAAATTCTTTTTGAAGAATCTGCAGAAGTACTCTGTAGTAAATCCGAGTTTCTCTGCGGTTTCATTTACAGTGATGTTTTTCGGATAATTCTCTGAGATATATTTAAGCAGATGTTTTACACGATCTTCTCTCTGCATAGAGGAAGTGTCTGCCATTGCCTCTTCCTCTGAGAAATAACCTTTGCTTTGCAGAATTGCAAAGATTTCAATCAGTTTTGATTTTATTCTGAGTCTTGAACAGATTGAATTATCTTTTGAATTGGTAACTATGTAGTCGATAGCTTCATCAAGGTATTCAAAATCCGGATCATCCGGAGTTATCGGATTATATAGGGATGTGTATCCTTTTATAAGAGCTTTACTTAGAGCTCTTTCGCTTTCATCGTATTCGCTGAAAGGCAGCATTTTCGGATTGAATACTACTGCACTTTCTGACGAATAAGAAGGAAGAATAAATGAATGAAGTACATTGGCAGGGATAAATGCAATTGCTCTGTCTTTTATTTTATATTCCTGCATTTTGATGGTGTAACTGAAATCCCCCTTTATAAAGCGAACCAGCTCCACATCACTGTGCCAATGCATTTTTATATTGTTATCAAAGTTATATCCTGACCACACGTAGCTCTCAAGAGGGAATTTAATATCGCCTCGGTTAAGAGTTTCCTTAAGATTTTCTATTTCTAAAACGGTGGTCAAGATTATGTCTCCAATTATTATGCTTCTACAGTGGCGTTCTTTCTTTCATCAAGCGCTTTGATGATTTCTGGATATTCCTTATCCAGCTTGTAGCCTAGCATAGAAATGATACCTAATGCCAGAATTGCGATTGGCAGCACGGTGCTTGTCCACAGAATTGCAGTGCTTGCAGTAGCAGTCTGCTCAACAGCATTTGGCACATAACCACCGAAGTCTAGCACAAAACCCATCAGCACAGGGCCTAAACCGGCACCAACCTTGGTTCCGAATGAAGCACCTGCATAGATGTATCCTTCATGACGTTCACCGTCACGGTACTCACCATACTCAACTGTATCTGGAATCATAGCAAACAGAGTGGTCCAGGTGAAACCCTGACCAAAGCCATAGAATAATGAGGTTACGTAGAAGGCTGTAACTGAGTGAGGGAAGATAAATCTGATTCCCATTGCAAGACACAGCATTACACATGCCATCAGCAAACAGTTTCTCTTGCCTGCAATCTTCAGCATGAATGGAAGCAGAAGAATCATGGTAGAGAATCTTCCTGCGTTAACCAGCAGACCGTAAGAACCAACCAGCTCAGGATCATTTAGGAAATACTTGCAGAAATAGATGTTTACAGTATTGAAGGTAACATCTGAGGTAACTACGAAGACCATAGCCAGAGTAAGCATTAACCAGTAGCGGTTTGCGAACAGTCCTTTCATTGCTTTCTTGAAGTCGCGCTGTTCTGGAGCAGGAACTGGGGAGGCAATTCGCTCATGACAGAAGAAGAAGGTTAAAAAGAATACTGCTGCACCAACCAAACCGATGGTCAGGAAGGTATAGGTCCAGGCACGGGTGTTATTGCCATAGAAGTTAACCAGAGGCATGGTTACAGCTGTAATGGTTGCATTTCCTGCAGCCGCGAGCACCATTCTGTAGATAACAATTACAGATCTCTCGTAACTGTCTCTGGTCATCATGGTACTCATTGCGCCGTAAGGAAGATTGATTGCAGTGTAAACTACAGTAATAGCAAAGTTGTATGAGAAGAAAATATAAACAAGTTTTGCAGTTTCAGTTAACCCCTCTGGAACAGAGAACAGAAGTGTTGCGCCAAGAACGTATGGCACCAGCATTCTTAAGATCCAGGCTCTGGCTTTACCGTAAGGGGATTCGGTTCTTTCTATCAGATGCCCTACAAAGATATCTGAGAAACCGTCAAATAATCTTGAAACCAGCATAATGGTTGCAACTATACCAACGTTAACTCCAACGTACTCGGTATAGTAGAACATCAGGAAAGCCTGTGTGGCCACATAAAGCATGCAGCTTGCAAAATCTCCAAGACCATATGCAACCTTTTCAGTTACACCAATTGGAAGTGGTTTATCGGCACGGTTTTTTAATGCTTCAATAACCATTTTATTACTCCTTTAAAAATATTTATTTCAATCTTACTACTGCTGCAGCACAAGGGCCGATTACGAGCCTGTTGCCAGAAACTCTGACAGCATCAGAACTCTGTAAAAGTAATTTTTCGCCTTCACCTAAAGAAATCTCAAGATCAGAATCCTCAAAGTTGCAGAAAACTCCAACCTTACAGTTATCATCGGTTCGGGTGTATGCAATTACTTCATCTGAATGCAGATCAACTTCGTCAAAACGACCATAAGTAAAGCAGTTTAAGAGGTCCTCAGACTTTCTCAGAGCTGTCAGTTTCTTATAGTAGTTAAGTACTGAGTCTTTATCCTTTTTCTGGGTTTCTACATTCAGTTTTTTGTAGTCCTGATGAACTTTCATCCAAGGTGTGCCGGTAGAGAAACCTGCATTAGCAGCATCGCTCCACAGCATAGGTGTTCTTGCATTGTCACGTGCGTGATTGTTCAGAGCCTCCATGGCCTGTTCTTCAGTTAAGCCGTGAGCAAGGCATTTTTTGTATTCGTCGTGGGACAGAAGATCCTTAAACTCATCAAGTGAATCAAAATGAGTGTTGGTCATACCAAGTTCCTGTCCCTGGAATATAAATGGAAGTCCGCGCAGGAACATGAAAGCGGTAGCCAGTGCCTTGGCACCGTTAGCATTCTGCTGATGAGGCTTTAAGTACAGACTTACTGAACGAGGCTCATCATGGTTTTCCAGGATAGGGCAGATAAAGCCGCTTAAACCAACCTTTTTCTGAGTTGAGAAGTTATGGTCCCTGTAGTGTTTAACTGTTGAATGAGGGAATGCATAATAACCTGGCAGAGATTCGTAAAGCTCACGGGCAGAGAAATCAAACAGTGTTGAAAAACAGCCGTTATCGCCGTAAAGTTTTGGTAGAACCTCATCGCTGACACCGAATGCCTCAGCTACGGTCAGTGCATTGTACTTATCAAAGGTGTTGGCCTTAAGATCGTTTAACATCTTTGGAATTCTGTCTGTCAGCTTGCCGGTCATCTTGTTAGCTGCGCAAAGACCGTCGATGTCATCTGCAGGAAGACCAGGGAAGGATAGATCCTTTGCTACATTCATAATGGCATCTACTCTAAAACCAGAAATTCCCTTGTCCAGCCACCAGTTGATCATGTCGTAGACTTTCTTTACCAGCACTGGATTGTTCCAGTTTAAATCAGGCTGCTGTTTTGCATAGTAGTGAAGGTAGTACATATCATCGTAGCCCTCTACCTTCTCCCACACAGAGCCGCCGAAATAGGAGCGAAGATTGTCTGGAGCCTTGCCGTCCTTACCTTTTACAAAATAGAAGTATGAAGCTTCTTCACCTTCCGGATTTTTAAGGGCTTTCTTAAAGAGCTCATGCTCTGATGAACAGTGGTTTACAACCAGATCAAGAATAATGTGAAGATCCAGTTTCTTTGCCTTTGCTAAAAGTTCATCAAAGTCTTCCATGGTTCCGAAAACTGGAGCAATGTTGCGATAGTCGGCAATGTCATAGCCGTTATCTACAAAAGGAGAAACATATATAGGTGATAACCAGATGATATCAACACCAAGGTCCTTGAGGTAATCAAGCTTTGAGATAATGCCCTTAAGATCACCTACACCATCACCGTTACTGTCCATAAAGGATTTTGGGTAAATCTGATATGCAATTTTTCCATGCCACCAGTTTAATTTCATTTTCTTATATACTCCATTAACCATATTATGGCGAAAGTATACATTTTTTAATTTGTGCAAAATAGTGAACAATTTTGAATTTATATATACAGAATTGACTTGATATAATTAAAATAAAAAGTTGACATAATATAAATATCCTTATAAAACAATATGGTTATATAAGTTTTACAATTATTTATAGTGTTCAAAAATGACTGCAATAATTAACGTAATTTTATGAAACTGATCACGAAAAGAGTGCACTGAATTGATATTTTTAATTTCTTAATCCGCAGACTGGTTTTTGCTATATACTTTGCACACTGATTTCTGGTGTGTGATATGAAGCTTTTACTGTCTTATTTTAAAAAGAATCTTGATCTTAACTTTGCGCTTATTCTTGCTGTAATTTCATCTTTCGGACCTAATGTAACCTTAAGTCGAATTGAGGAAGGTCTTAATCTCAGAATCCTGGTTCTGCTGTTCTGCCTGATGATTGTGGTTGCCGGTTTCAGAAAGCTCGGCGTTTTAGATTACCTGTACAAGAAGTGCTTCATATTTGTATACGACGCCAGATCCCTTTCAAGACTGTTTATCTTTGTCTGTTTCTTTTTCTCTATGGCCGTAACCAACGATGTGGCTCTGATTATTTTTGTGCCACTGGCCATTAAGGCGCTTCAGGATTTAGGCCGAGATGATCTGATTATTCCTGTTGTCTCTCTGCAGACTATTGGAGCAAATGCCGGCAGTATGCTCACCCCGGTTGGTAATCCGCAGAATCTTTTTATATACAGTTTCTATCATTACGATCTTTTAGAGTTTGTAAAAGTCACCGGTCCTGTCTTTATTGTATGTGCTGTACTTTTATATGTCTTTACACTGTTTATAGACAAAAGTCCGTTAAAGCTCAAAGAACAGCTGACAACCCCTTTCAAGCCCTTTAGAACTGTAGCTTTTATTATGCTGTTTGTGCTGTGTCTGATGGCTGTATTAAGAATCATTGATGTCTACTCCATGGCCTGGATTGTAGTTTGTTCTGTTGCCGTGGTGGATAGAAAGATGTTCCGTCAGGCTGACTATAAGCTTCTACTCCTGTTTGTCTTCCTGTTTATATTTGTAAGTAATATCTGTACCTATGCCATGGTTGCGGATGTGGCTCATCACTTTGTTAAAAACTATGAGTACTTTGTTTCTCTGTCGCTCTCACAGATTATCAGCAATGTGCCGGCGACTGTAATGCTGGCAGAGTTTGCAATGGATTCAGACAGTCTGCTCAAGGGCGTGAATGTAGGAGGTATGGGTACATGTGTTGCCTCAATGGCCAGCCTGATTTCTCTTAAGGCCTATATGAAGGTGGATGGTTCAAGACCTCTGTATTACCTGAGAAAATTCACCAAATACAATATTAAATTTCTGTTTGTACTGGTGCCTATTCACATTCTTTTCCCATCTGTTTTCTAGGCGAGAACACAAAAAATTTCACATAAAAAAGGTAGATGCAAGTATAATGTAGTCAGTTTTAATGGAGCATTATATTCATGGCATTATCTTTTTTTGCGACCTGTCCTAAGGGATTGGAAAGTCTTTTACTTAATGAACTTATTGATTTAGGTGCTAAGGATGCGAAGGAAACCGTAGCTGGTGTATCCTTCAAAGGCGACTTTACTACAGGTATGAAAGCCTGTCTGTGGTCCCGTTTCGCATCCAGAATTTTACTTGAATTATCAGAGTTTTTCTGCGAGACCGACACTGAACTATATATCGGTGCCAACGGTGTTGCCTGGGAAAAATACTTTGATAAGAGCAATACTATTTCAGTAAGCTTCTCCGGAACCAATTCCTCAATTCGCAATACCCAGTACGGAGCCCTGAAGGTCAAGGATGCCATCTGTGACCGTATGCAGAAGACCTTAGGCGGAAGACCTGACGTGGATAAGGATAATCCTGATGTGGTCATCAACTGTCATCTGGACAAGAAGGGCAGTGCCAATATTCTTCTAGATCTGTCAGGCAAGGCTCTTTTAAAGAGAGAGTATCACCGTGGTACCGGTGCGGCTCCTCTAAAGGAAAATCTGGCTGCAGCCATGATTAAGCGTTCTGGCTACAACAACGAGAATTTCCTTGATCCTATGTGTGGCTCCGGAACCCTTTTATTTGAGGCAGCTTCCTTTGCAACTGATACTGCTCCTGGTCTTCGCCGTGAGCATTTTGGGTTCTTTGCTCTAAAGCAGTTTGACCAGGATATCTGGCTCAAGCTTGTAGAAGATGCCCGTGAGCGCAGCCGAAAAGGTATCGAGGCTGCTGTTGTCAAAGGCATTCAGATTATCGGTTTTGACCTTGATGACAGAATTGTAACCATAGCCAATGAAAATGCTCAGAAGGCAGGCTTTGCTGATCTTGTAAAGGTATTCCACAGCAATGTTCAGAATCTTTACAATCCATTTACCAACGAGAATAAGGTTACTATTGTTACCAATCCTCCATACGGAAAGAGAATGGGTAACTTCAATGAGCTTATCTCTCTTTATACTCAGATTGGTGCCGGTTTCAAACACTATTTCAAGGGAGCCAGAGCTGCTGTTATCTCAACTTCTGCAGAGCTTTTATCCTGTATGCGTCTTCATGCCGACAAGGTTTACAAGCTCTATAACGGTGAGCTTGAGTGTCAGCTCAGAGTATTCGATATCAATGAGACAGAGACTCTTAGTGTAAAAGAAGAGAAGAATCTGGCCATAGCCACCGATTTCGCAAATCGTCTGAAGAAAAATCTTGCCTATATGCAGAAATGGGCAAAAAACGTGAATACCAATGCCTATCGTGTTTATGATGCCGATGTCCCTGAGTATGCCGCTGCTATCGATTTCTATAACGGCTACTATGTAATTCAGGCGTACAAGGCACCTTCCAAGGTTAATCCAAGAGTTGCCAAGCGTCATGAGCTGGATATGCTGAGTGCTACCGTGGAGGTCGCAGGCGTAAGCGGAGATAAGGTAATTCTAAAGAGCCGCGAGGTTATGTCTGGAGATAGACAGTATGAAAAGTCTGAAGAACTTCGTGGAGAATTTATGACCGTGAATGAGGATAATGCCTTATTCAAGGTAAACCTCTATGATTATCTTGATACCGGTCTGTTCTTAGACGGCAGACTTATCAGAAAACTTATCCGTGAAAAGTCAAAGGATAAGGCTGTACTCAACCTCTTTGCCTATACCTGTTCAGCTTCAGTTGCTGCTGCTTTAGGCGGGGCTTCCCGTGTAGTGTCAGTTGATATGAGCAATACCTACTTAAACTGGGGTATGGATAACTTCAAGCTCAATTCTCTGTCACTGGAGAATGCCGATTTTATTCAGGCAGACTGTCTGGCCTGGCTTTCAAAGGATCAGGAGGAGAAGTTCGATTTAATCTATATCGATCCTCCAACCTTCTCAAATTCAAAGAGAATGGAATCCTCCTTTGATGTAAAACGAGACCATGTGGCACTGCTTGCAAATCTTACACGTCATCTCAAGGATGGCGGTGAGGTTATCTTCTGTACCAATATGAGAGGCTTCAGCCTCGATGAGTCTATTGGCGAGTATGGTTTCAGCTTTGAAAACATCTCAGAGAAGACTCTGCCTCGTGATTTTGCTCGTGACAAGAAGATTCACACCTGCTATCGCCTGGTATTTTCCAGAGCCGAGATGCACAAACAGCCTGAGCCAATGACCTCAGGAAAATCTGCTCCTAAGTGGCAGAAGAGTCTTACCGCCAAGAACGAGACCTTCCATGACTACACCGACAGAAATGATTATGAAGAGTCTGTAAGAGAGACTCTGACCAATAAGGTCTGGGGTAACGCCAAGACCTCAAGCTCCTCATACAAGACTCAGAAGCAGGGCAGATTTACCCGTTCAGATTCTGAGTTCAACGATGGCTCTCTACGCAGAAACCGTTTTGATGAAGGTAAGAGCGGCAGATTCTCCAAGGATCGCAAGGATAACAACCGTGGTTTTGGTTCTAAGAGCAGAACTCCTAAACGTAAGCCTCGTGTATTCGGTCCTGACGGAATTAAGGATCTGTAATGAGTCTGATATCAATTATTGATGCTCATCTTACTAACGGTGCAGATAAACTTTTAGACGGGGCAGATCTCAGTGTTGAAGAAAACGAGAGAATCTGTCTGGTTGGTCGTAACGGAACCGGTAAATCCACTCTGCTGTCTCTGATTGAAGGCAGTCGTGAACTGGATTCCGGCCGCATAATCATTCAGAATGGTCTTAAGATTGCAGCTCTGCATCAGGATCCTCCAAAGTATGAGTCAGGTACTGTATACTCTCTTGCTGCAACCGGCGTTCCTGTCGTGGGCGAGGCTTTAGCCAGATTTTTCAGCAGCACCGACCCTCATGAGCAGATGGAGCTTTCCTCCTTTATCGATAAGCATGACGGCTGGGCCAAGGATGCGGTTATAAAAAAGGTTTTAAACCGAATTGGTCTTGAGCCTGATACTCCGCTTGCTGACCTCTCCGGAGGCAACCGTCGCAAGGCTGCGCTGGCGGTAGCTCTAACCTCAGAGCCAAAGCTTCTGCTTTTAGATGAGCCAACCAACCATCTGGATATTGAATCTATCATCTGGTTTGAAGAAGAGCTTAAAAAGTTTGACGGTACCATTATTTTTGTAACTCATGACCGTTCCTTTGCTGACAGCTGTGCAACCAGAATTGTGGAGCTTGACCGTGGTTTTATGTATTCTTATCCAGGCAGTTTCTCAAAGTACATTGAGCTGCGTGATGAAAGATTAAGAAAGGAAGAACTTGCCAATATCGAATTTGATAAGATTCTGGCTGAAGAGGAAGCCTGGATCAGACGAGGCGTAAAAGCCCGTCTTGCCCGTAATGAAGGTCGCGTTCGTGATTTGAAACATCTCCGTGAGGTCCGTGCCAACCGTCGTGACCGACTCGGCAACGTGATTATGGAGGCAAATGAGGCTGCCCGCAGCGGTAACCTTATTTATGAGATTAAGGATATTTCCTTAAGCTTTGACGGTAAATCCATTTTCAAAAACTTCTCAGCCACGGTTATGCGTGGTGACCGTATCGGTATCACCGGTCCAAACGGTGCCGGCAAGACAACTCTTATCAAGACTCTGCTCGGCCAGATTAAACCTACCCAGGGTAAAATCAAAACCGGAGTTAATCTTGAGATACAGTATTTTGATCAGTACCACGAAGCTTTGGATCTGGACAAGAGTGTGGCAGATAATGTTGCTGATGGACATACTGAGGTTACCATCAACGGTAAGAGCAAACATGTAATCTCTTATCTTGCCAACTTCCTGTTCACCGGCCGTCGTGCCAGAAGTCCTGTACGAGTCTTATCCGGTGGTGAGAAGAACCGTCTGCTTCTGGCCAGACTCTTTGCCAGGAAGTCTAATCTTCTGATTATGGATGAGCCCACCAATGATCTCGATCTTGAAACACTAGAACTTTTAGAGGATCTGATTGCCAACTATGAAGGTACTGTGATTGTCATCAGCCATGACCGTCAGTTTATTGATAAGGTTGCTACTGAAACCTGGGTATTCGACGGCAATGGTGAAATTGAGTCGGTAATCGGTGGCTGGTCGGATGTGCTGGCTTACTATGAGCGAGTTCAGAAGGCAAGAGCAGAAAAGGAACTTACTGAGACTAAGAACAGTACCGAAGGCCGTGTTGTCAGAGTAGATGCTGCCGTTTCTGAAAAGAAATCCTCAGGACTTTCCTTTACCCAGAAGCATGAGCTTGAGAAAATTCCTTCAAGAGTTGAAGATCTTGAGGATAAGATTTCTGCATTAGATGAGAAACTCAATGATCCTTCAATCTATACTGACGGCGGTTCGACTGCTAAAGAAATCAGTGATGAGAGAGCAAAACTGGTTGAGGAACTGGATGCTCTTTACTCGCGATGGGAAGAGCTTGAGATGCTAAGTGAGGAATAGGTGCCAGCTGTATTATCAAAAATCGATCTGCATTCACATTCAAACGCTTCAGATGGGGCTCTTTCTCCTTCAGAGCTGGTACAGAGAGCCTGCGATAGAGGCCTGACTCATCTGGCTTTAACCGATCATGATACTGTTTTAGGTATCACCGAGGCTCAGGATGCCGCCAAAGGCAGACTTGAACTGATTCCCGGTGCTGAACTTTCCACCATGTGGAATAACTATCAGATTCATATTGTGGGGCTTTTCATTGATATAAAATCTCAGAGTCTTTTAAAGTATCTAGAAGGCCAGAAGGTATTCCGTGAAGAGCGTGCCCGTGAGATTGGCGCCAAGCTTGAGCGACAGGGCTTTGCCAATGCCTATGAGGAATGCCGTAAAAGAGCTGCTGAAGGAGCTTCCATTACCCGTGGCAATTATGCCCGTTATATTGTGGAGATGGGGAAGGCTCAGGATACCAATGAAGCCTTTAACTATTATCTGAAAAAAGGTAAGAGCTGTTATGTCAAAACCCAGTGGCCGGATATTTCCGTAGCCTGCGATGCCATAAAAGCTTCTGGCGGTGTAGCTGTGCTGGCTCATCCTCGACGTTATGAAATGACCAATACCAAGCTTCGAGAGCTGATGGAGTATTTTAAATCCTGTGGCGGTGAAGCTATGGAGGTAGGCTGTTCACAGATGAGTCCTAATGATCTCAACTATATGACCTCTCTGTGTAAGAAATATGATTTTATGGCTTCATTGGGATCTGATTTTCATCATGAGGGACCTTTCAGAGAACTTGGTCTTGGTCTGGTTATTCCGGAAGAACTGAAGAAGGTCTGGGAATGTCCTCAGGCAGAGAAATTCAATTTTCCATCTGAAGCTTAAGCGTGGATTGAAAAAATCTTCTGTAAAGGCTCTGTTTTTAATTTTAAAACGAAAAAGGCTCCGATCTAATCAGGAGCCTTGATAGTAGAAAGTGTAAGCTCTTAAACTTCTTCAAATTCCTTGTTATTGGAATTCTTTTTAACCAGAATTGCACAGATATCCACATCATTCTCTCTGTCACCTGTAAATTCCTTAGAGGCTTTATACAGTGCAATGAGCTGATCGGTTGCAGATTCATCTGCTTTGAGCTGACAGATATCAAGAGTCTTTTCCATACCAAACTCTTCATCCTTGTCATTAACAACAGAGTCAATTCCCTTACCGACGAATACCAGGGTATCAAGATATGAGAACTTGCCCTTTGAGTCTATATATACGGTATCCCTGGTAGAGCACAGCTCACTCTGCATCAGTTTTGGCTCTAAAACAGTAGCCTTGTGCAGATGAACCAGTATTGGAGTCTTTTTGCCGGCAACAGAGTAGATAAAGTTACCGGTGAACTCACTTAGAATCATGACAAAGATAGATATGTTGAAATCTTCGGTAGGCTTTAAGGCGAACAGCTTGTTAAGAGCTGTCAGAGTTTCACCAGGAAGTTTTGTATCGTTTACCAGGGCATTGCGGACGAAGGTGGTACAGGTACTGATTGCACTGATGGTCCTGGTATCGGATTTTGAGCATGAACCAAAGACAATACCGATATTATCCTGATCAACTCTGAATACATCGTAGAAGTCAGATGGATTCTCCTTTGAGGGCATAATAAATGATGCGATATCCAGGAACTTTGAGTTTGGCATATTCTTACCGTTAGGCATAAGATCACGATGCATGGTGGTAATAAGATCAATACGGGCCAGTTTTGCTGCATTCTTGCAGTCCTCAACATCCTTTTCTTCAAGCTCTTTGATCTTGCCGCTTACGGTTTCAACGATTGAATGACCAAGACTGTCTACTGAACTGATAATCTTGGATAGTGGTTCAAAAGTAACCTTTGAACCGTCAACTTTAGAGAGAATTTCGTTCATCTTGCTCTGGTCAGAGAGGATATTTGTAGAAACAACATCTATATTATTGGATATTGCGTTCATATCCTTTCTGAGGTTATCAAGATTCTTAAGCGCAAAGCCTAAAAGTCCGAACAGGCCAAGCAGACAGAGTCCAATCAGAATCAGATTTCCGGTAATAGCTGGCTTGATTAGAAGTCCCTTAGGAGTCTGTACTGAGACATAAACGTCAAACTCAGGATCATATATCAGAGTGATAAGCTTAACCTTTTCAGACTTGTTTTCAAACTGGATCTCATTCTGCTCTTTTGCTGCTTTGAACATTTCATCAGAAATCTCATCGCTTGAGAATTTTTCTGAGGAGGATAAAAGAATCTTTTTGGAGGAATCCATCACCGCAAAGGCGTTTACAGATTCGCTGTTGATAATATCTGATACATCAATCTTGGAGATTGCCTGGTTTGTATCCAGATCCTTATACTCGTAGTTTTCGTTTATGACTTTAACGTAGATGAAATTCTTATCGGCATCGTTGTGAAGCTTATAGCCAACAAACTTTTTACCCTCTGAAAGCTTGCACCAGTAGGAGGAGATATTGACGTTAAGCGCTTTCAGATTTTTTAAAACAGTATCCTGACTCTGTTTTGGTACCTTGAACATATCAAGGCAGTTCTCCTCATCAGGAATGTCCTGAGTGGTAACAAAGAACTGCTCATCTGCATTGGACTGTGCAAAATAGGGGAAAGCAGTGTAATCAAGCAGCCCCTGCTTATTGGAATCAACCTGGAATTTATCAAAGGCACGATCCTTGATGTCAGCAAAGAAAGGTCCGTATTTCTGCTTTTCGGACTCGGAGATGGCAGATGCATGTTTCTTTACGGCATCATAGATAATCTTTATGTAGTCTTTCTGGTTGTTAAACTGGGTGCTGACAGCCTTTGGCAACACAACCTCTTGATTGTATACGCTCAGTCCTGTACCTATGGTAACAAAACATACAGTAATTGCAGCGATAATCTTTGACTTTAATTGCATTTGAGTATTGAGTCCAACATGTGCTTGATTGAATTCGGTACGAAAGTATGACCGTATATCTTATTCTTTTTTAAATAATACTTTTCTCATTAGAATTATATAGTTATTTTGTAAAATTATTAAGTATCAAAGTGTTTATTTGCATGATCTAGGTAAAAGAATTGCAGAAAAAATGCTAATTCTGCATTGTCTATTTGACGTACTTTTGTATCTTGAAGAAATTTGTATTCAAAAATATGACCTTTTTTGCACAGGTCTTTTTGCTTTCTCTTAACGTAAAACTGGATTGTTTGTCCGCTATGTAGTGTTATAATTATGCGGCTTTGTTAGGAGACAAAAAATGGCTAAAGTTCAGAAAAAAGGTTTAGTAAGAATTTTTAATGCTTATAAGTACAGCATGAAGGGCTTTAAGGCCGGTATTGAAAATGAGGCTGCAATCCGTCAGGAGCTGGTTCTTGCTGCCATTATGACAGTGGCTTCCTTCTTTATTTTTAATTCAGCAGTTGAACTTGTGCTTCTGGTGGTTACTCCATGGATTGTAGTGATTACTGAACTTTTAAATTCAGCTGTGGAAGCTGTTGTGGACAGAATTGGCCCTGAATTTCATGAGCTTTCTGGCCGTGCTAAGGATTTAGGTTCTGCAGCTGTATTTGTTGCTCTAGGTGTAACTCTGTTTACCTGGGGTGCAATTATTGCTGAGCGTCTGGTTGCATAATAATAACGGTGGCTTAGGTAAAATTGCAGAAAACACCTGAGGACCTGATGCGTTTTGCCATGGATATGGCAAAAGAGGCTTACAGTATCGGAGAGGTTCCTGTAGGCTGTGTCATAGCCGATGCAGATGGAAATGTCATATCTACAGGGTATAACCGCTCTATCACTGACAATGATCCTTCTGCCCATGCCGAAATGGTGGCAATCCGTAATGCCGGCAGCCTTCTTAAGAATTACAGAATGCCGGGACTGTCTCTGTATGTAACTCTTGAACCATGCTGTATGTGTTCAGGAGCCATCATTCATGCCAGAATTGCCAGAGTATATTATGGCGCCTCTGATCTGAAAACCGGAGCCTGCGGCAGTGTTTTCAATGTCATGTCAGACCCAAGACATAATCACAGCGTGGAATGTATTGGCGGTATCCTTGCTGATGAATGCTCAAAAATGCTCTCTGATTTCTTTAAGGAAAGACGTCAGCAGAAGAAAGCTGAAGCCACAAAGCTCTGATTTTTCTTTTTCTGTAAGCTCTAATCTCTTATTCCTCTGTATTTTTCCTTAGTTATTAAAAAGATAACAAAGGTAACAAAAGTCCCTCTCCTTCACCATTAATTCTTAATTACTTGATATAGCGCAAATTTGTTGCAGGCAAAATTAGTATAATTACTTATGTGAAAGTAAGTGACTTATATAGGGAGCTAAACTGTGAAAACACGCAACAGCATCCGTGCTGAAATAAACGCACTATATAGAAATAAGGTAATTAACTGGCTGAGTGATTCTGTAAAATCAAAATCAGTTGTTGATCCTGTAAGAATTTATCTAGGTGCTCCTACAAAAGATGAAGATGTTTTATCAAATAAGGATGAATTTTTAGCTTTCTGTGAGGACTGGCATAAGGAATTAACTGCAGGAAAAGTTGATTTCATTGAAAAGACTTATCCTGAGATTGGTACTATTGAAGTTCCAATTCATCTGGTCTTTGAAAAGATTGATCAGATTGCAACCTGGGCAGGTCACCTGGTTGAGTATCATACCGCAGAAATGCGTCTGAACACTCTTCAGCTCAAGCTTCCTGATCTGATTGATTCCGGGGTTGAGAATATCAATTATCTGACAAGTCTGGATGAAGCAGATTTTATCCGTTTTGTAGATGTCTGCCGCTGGCTGTGTCAGAACCGCAATTCCGGTGTGCTGATTAGACAGATTCCTGTTCGCGGTGTTGATACCGAATGGTTTGAATCCCATCGTGTACTGATTCTAAACTTCCTGCGTGATTATCTGGATCTGAATCCTATGCGTAAGGATGTACTGCAGCTGGGACTGGTTCCTCCAACTCAGCCTATCAGAGCAATTTTCCTTGATAATGTTCTGCGCAGCAAGGTCGGTGGATTAAGAGATGTCGGCATCCCTATCCGTGAACTGAGCAAGCTTGATATTAAACCTCGCAAGGTTCTGCTGTTTGATGATCTGGCCACAGCTCTGTCTATTCCAGATATTCCTGGTGTAGTAATTCTGGTTCTATCCTCAAATATTGCGGATATCTGCAGAATTCCATGGGTTGCAAGATCACAGGTTACTTATATTTCAGGTATTGAAATGCGTTCATTTGCGGTTATAAACAACATTCGTGTTTATATTCCAAATGCCGTAAGTCTTACTTTAAATAAGGAAGTCTTTGATTCTAACAAGGATCTGTGGTCATTTGACGATATTGAGATTCAGGAACTCAATTCATCAATGGCTCTTACTGTTCAGGAATCTATGCTTTATAACATGCTAGCTGCCGGTGTATTCGGCAAGAGAGCAAGAATTCCTCAGGAAAGAATGCCTCTGCAGCAGATTTTTGATCTTCTTGAAATCAATTATGATTCTGTAGAAGAGGAAAAGCCTTCTGTCCCAGAGAGAACCTCAAAGGTTGATCTGGAGTCTCTGGAGAAGAGCATCGTTAAATCTTCCTCTGTAGATGAGAAGCCTGCAGAGCCTCCTGTAGAGAAGGTAGAAGAGGAGAACGATCCTTTCAATAACAGTATATTAGGTGAGGACAATTCTACTGATGTGGTTGAGTCAACTGCTTCGTTGCCTTCAGCATTACAGAATGATCCTAACGATAGCAAATAAAAATGTGTTAAAATACTGATATATATGCAAGAGATGAATTCTCTTTATGAAGGAGATTTCATCTTTTGTTGTGAATAAAGAGTATTTTTTTATCTCAATATAATAAAAACATAATAATTTATCAGCGATGAGAGTATGTTGTTCATTGATGAACCTTTGGTTCTCAATGGGTTTGATATTGCCTTGTGGCGTATTGAATATGACAGCTGTTTCTCATTGATTTGATACAAGGGGAAAAAGTATGTCTGCGCAGTTTTTAAGTATTCATCCTGATAACCCTCAGGTAAGATTTGTAAAGCAGATTTGTCAGATTCTAAGAGACGGTGGTGTTGCTGTTCTACCAACTGATTCAGCTTATGCCTTATGCTGTATGCTTGAGCAGAAGGCTGCAATGGAGAGAATCTCCAGAATCAGACAGGTGGACAAGTATCATAATTTCACTCTTTTGTGCAGAGATTTAAGTGAAATCTCCACCTATGCAAAGGTTGACAATACTGTTTTCAGACTGCTCAAGAACAATACCCCTGGAGCATATACCTTCATTCTTCCTGCAACCAAAGAGGTTCCAAGAAGACTGATGAATGAAAAAAAGAAAACTATTGGCATCAGAGTTCCTGATAACGCTATTTTAAGCGCTATTCTGGATGAACTTGATCAGCCGCTAATGAGCAGTACCCTGATTCTGCCTGACAGAGAGCTTGCAGAGTCAGATCCTGTAACTATAAATGATGAAATCGGTTCAATAACCGATCTTATTGTAGACGGTGGTGTTCTGGCCCCTAATCCAACCACCGTGGTGGTTTTTGAAGATAGTGTGCCAATAATTAAGCGATACGGTGCAGGTGATACCGCTCCGTTTGAATGACATAAATAGGAGTCCGTTTTGAAATACAGTCACAATACAATACAGTTCGTCAAGCTGTACATGATTCTGTTAATCCTCACTAGCTGTCTTGGCATCTGGCTTTATCCTAAACAATACGCGACTCCTTCAGCATCCTACATTAATGATTACGATACCCGCAGAATTGAGATTCATCGTAATATCGTCAAAAGTAAAATTTCCCGTGAGATGGAAGCTCGGGTTAAGAATTCAATTCAAAATTCTCTATCTGAGAAACAGTCTATTCAGGAAAGAGAGCGTATATTTTCGCTCAATCAGGAATTTGCCCGCAAGCGTGGTGAAGAAATCATCAGAGAAAGGTCAACACAGGGAAAGGCATCAGATGGAACTGTTTCACGTGATTCCAAGATGAGTGTGGCTCAGAGCCGTGTATCCTCACTTTCAGAGTGGACCAGAAAGAATATGGTTAAGGATCTGGATTAGGCTTTTTTCCTTATAAATTATGTTGGCTCGAAAACCCACGGTTTTAACCGTGTGGATGAGAGCCCGTAAAGATATTAAAAGTAAAATTGCAAAATAAAAAGTTGCCAA
>ONFP01000081.1 GCA_900317105.1 uncultured Succinatimonas sp.
CAGTGTCTAGGACAAAGTTCACATCTAACTTTCTGAGTCATTCTGAAATACTCTCTTCCATCAGAAATGTCTAATCACTTCAAAACGCTCAAGCTCTACAGATTCTTCATCCGAAATATTGCCCTTGCGTCGGCAGATCCTAATCTGCTCCTGAGGAGTATCCACTCCTTCAAGATCAGGCAGAAGCACACCACTCTTATGCCCTGATCTTACAATCACACCATACTTTTTAGGATTAAGCTCTTCAATAGATCCTATCTTCTCAGGTTCAGTCAGAACATCCACGCTAACAGTAATAAATGGCAGTTCATCTTCTCTAACCGGCTCAAATCTTGGATCGTAAGAACAGGCATTCACTGCAAACTTAATAATTTCATCCGCTACACAGTCACAGGTTGGGGCAAGTGAACCAATACAGCCACGAAGCTGACCGAATTTTTTTAGAGATACAAATACTGCAGCCCTGTTTTTGATTAAGTCCTTTGAAAGACCATCAGGTCTTGACAGCATAGAGTGTGTTTTCACATAGTGTTCCATTGAAGCTCTTGCCAGAGAGGTATATTCATCTGAAGATTCCCTGGATTTGCTGTTTTTCTCTATCTGTGCATTTAAGAATTTATCAAGATAATTATTGTCTCTACTCTCCCCAGTAACTTTAAAACCGGCTACAGCATAACCTACTCCAAAAGGCCCTTCATAGGAATAAAGATTACCCTCAATCGACTTGCAGTCCAGAACACCTGCCATCATCACAAATGGTCTGAAACCGCACTCACCTGCCCCTTCGCAAACGTTGGAAGGAATTGACAGAAGCTTATAAAAATCAGATTCTCTGAATGACTCTGCTATACATTTGTCAAAAACAGGTCCATTGCTGTCAAAGCCATAAGGTCCATCCTCTAAAAGACGGTGAGATAAATCTCCGCTGCCAATAAAGACAGTTTTTCTCTTTAGTCTTGCAGCAACCTCAGCAACAACCTGTCCAACCTTGTAATGTCGAACAACTTTATAGGCTTTCAGATATTTATTTAAAAACCACATCGGGATCATGGTTGCATGATCAAGCTCGCTCATTTTATGCCCAAGTCTGCCAGCACTTATATCCTTAGACTTCAACTCATCGCACAGCTCATCGACAAAACCTTCATCATAAACAGCATCGATACGGACTGAACCTGCCCCAAACTGAGAGAAACTTCCTGATTCTCCAGAACCTGAGGCCACATGAATATAGTCTGCATAAGTTTCCATGTGAGGAGAGACAATAACTACGGTTTCCGGCTCCAAAGAGGCAACAAACTCCATAACCTTGTTATAGGAGTCAATAGTGGACTGAATCTGTTTTTCTTTTCCTAGGCCAACCTCTGGAATGATTAAAGGAGGATGAGGTACAGCAACAGCAGCAAGAATAGACATATAAACTCCTTATGGTTATTTGGTTAACCTAACTTGTATTATCTATATTCAGTTTGAGCTGTTTTCCATTACTTTTACAGCCATTGAGCTTTTTTAGATATTACATTGTGAATTGTTTCACATTCTATATTCTCATACCGATATCTTTTTATTTTCAGGAATGTCTCATATTGCTATCTATTAATTCTCCATTTACGCATCATAACGTTTGTAATTATAAACATCTTTACCTATAATGTTTATAAATATGAACATTTAGAGGTAATTCTATGGGAAAAAGGATTGTTCTTACCCCCAGTATTAAACGAATACTTCAGACTATGGGAGAACAGATAAAACTTGCTCGTTTACGACGTGACATTCCTGTAGAAGTCATAGCCGACAGAGCTGGTTTGGGACGAACGACTGTATGGTCAATTGAGAAAGGTAGTCCCTCAGTATCCATGGGAGCCTACGCAAAAGTTCTTCATGCCATTGAGGGTATGGATCAAGATTTGTTGCTCATTTGTAAAGACGACAAAAAAGGAAGACTGCTGCAGGATATGGGACTTACCATTGCTCATAGGGCATCGAAGAGAAAGAATGAAAGATAATAAAACGATTTTTTGCTACTTGGACGACTATTATCGTGACCAATTTTATATTGGAAACCTTTATGTCCAAAAATCACATGGCGACGAAGTCTACTCCTTTGAGTGGTCCGAGGAGGTATTGGCAGGAGATGAGCATATATTCTTAGATCCGCAACTTCATACTGATATAACAGGGCGTCAATATGCTGAAAAAAACATTTTTGGAATGTTTTCTGACTCCTGTCCTGACCGCTGGGGGCGTCTACTCATGAAAAGACGTGAATCAATACATGCACGTAAAGAGGATAGAAAGCCAAAAGCCCTACGGGAAAGTGATTTTCTTCTAGGAGTTCATGATGAAAGTCGCATGGGAGCGCTTCGTTTTCGTACAGAGCCACAAGGAAATTTTCTAGCTTATGATAAAGAACTAGCAACTCCACCTTGGACAGAACTTCGCCGTCTGCAGGATGCCTCCAGAAATTTCGAGACAGACTCAGGTAACGATGAAGATTGGCTAGCCCTTCTTATGGCTCCAGGCTCCTCACTAGGAGGAGCAAGACCTAAAGCAACAGTTTGCGACGAAAAAGGCTGTTTATGGATAGCAAAATTTCCGTCAAAACATGATACAGAAAACACCGGTGCGTGGGAAATGGTAGCCCATGACCTTGCAAAAATGTGTAATCTTAATGTCCCAGAAGCAAAAGCTTTAGATATAACAAAAGAAGGAACAACCTTTTTGGTAAAGCGATTCGACCGATTTGGTGATAAACGTATTCATATGGCTTCAGCCATGACAATGTTAAACAAAACTGACAATGATCATGATGCATCATATCTTGATATTGCAGATTGGTTAACATCACATAGTCCGAAAGCCTCTGCTGATTTAAAAGAGCTTTGGTGCAGAATGGTATTTAATATTGCCATATCAAATACTGATGATCATTTACGCAATCATGGATTTCTGCTGGATAAGGATGGGTGGCGTCTTTCACCGCTGTTTGATGTAAATCCAAATCCTTATGGAAGCAATTTATCCTTGGGAATCACGGAAGAAGATACTGAGCTGGATTATTCTCTGGCTTTGGAAACGGCTGAATTCTATCAACTAAAGAAGACTTATGCTGAGCAGATTATAAGCAATATAAAAACAGTAGTTGCAGATAACTGGCTTACGTTGGCAAGAAAATATAACATTTCTCGTTCTGCAATAGACAGGATGAGTCCTGCATTTACAATGTAAATCAACCAGAATGTAAAAAAAATGCCGATCAAAACGATCGGCGACAGGAGGAATTCCCTACCCTTTAGGGCGGGGAACTTACTATTTTCGAGAACAAATTATTATTTAACGGTAATTAAGCTAGACGTGTGAAGGTTGCGCCATCACATGCCTGAGTCTCAAAAATGGTTGCGCCAATACCTGAAATCTTCTGGTACTTGGCATTGATAGCATTCTTAACCACTTCAACATTCTTTGGCTCAACAACAGCAACAACACAGCCACCGAATCCACCACCGGTCTGACGAACTGCAGCATATTCCTCACCTAAGGCTTCCTTAACGATATCAACGATAGCGTCAGTTTCCTTTACAGTGATTTCAAAATCCTGCTTCTGTGACATGTGAGATGCGTACATCAGTTTTGCAAGAGTCTTAAGATCACCTGATTCAAAAGCCTTAGAAGCCTCTAAAACACGATCATCCTCAGTGATTACATGACGGGCACGACGGTAGGTAACATCATCCATCTTATCCTTGCATGCATCAAGCATTTCCATAGTAGCATCACGTAACAGAGGAACTCCTATAATCTTTGCAGCCTTTTCACAGCTCTCACGACGGTCGTTATACTCAGAACCTACCAACTGATGCTTGATGTTTGAATTGATGATCAGAATCTCAAGATTTGAAGGAACAGCAACCTGAGTTAGACCGTATGACTTGCAGTCGATACGAACAGCGTGATCTTTAGTTCCGTTTGCAGAGATAGCCTGGTCCATAATACCGCACTTCATGCCGATGTAAGCTTCAGCAGCCTGGCCCATCAGAGCGATATCCATTAAAGCGATGTTTAAATCAAAGGCATTTGATACCAGGTGACCGAAACATACCTCTAAAGATGCAGATGAAGATAGACCTGCTCCTGGAGGAACGTCACCCTTGATAGCAATATCAAGACCTTTAACCTTGCTGCCGAAATTCTCGCAGATCTGGTAAGCAACACCGCGAAGGTAGTTTACCCATAGCTTGGTTGGGTGCTTTTCAATCTTTGCAGCTAATTCGAACTCGTCGTAATCATTATTCATATCAACGGCTAAAATGCGCATAGTATTGGTGCCGTTTGGCTTGGCGACCATACAGGTACCGTACTTGATGGCACATGGAAGAACAAATCCTCCGTTATAATCAGTATGCTCACCGATAATGTTTACTCGGCCTGGAGCATACTCCTGCATGGTTGGTTTTGTTCCGAATTTGTCTTCAAAAGCTTTTAGGCAAATTTCTTTGATGTCTGACATTTTAAAATCCTATGTTTATTTATTTAATGAATAATGAGTCTCAGATAGATCTCTTAAGCGGGTTGCTGCCTGCTCAGGAGTTAAATCACGCTGCTTTTCGGCTAAAAGCTCGAAGCCAGCAACAAACTTCTTAACGGTTGCACTTCTTAGTAGAGGTGGATAGTAGTTAGCGTGCAGCTGCCACTCTGAATGCTCTTCACCGTCAACAGGAGCATTGTGCCAGCCCATTGAGTATGGGAATGAACATTCAAATAGATTGTCGTAACGGCAGGTCAGCTTCTTGATGGCTAAAGCCAGATCGTTGCGCTGATCATCATTCAGCTGATTGATAGTCTGAACCTTGAACTTAGGAAGAATCATGGTTTCAAATGGCCAGAATGCCCAGAAAGGAACAAGAGCAACAAAGTATTCGGTTTCAAAAATAATGCGCTCTTTTTTCTTCAGCTCTGCATTTACATAGTCTAATAGCAGTGGAGTATTGTGCTTTTCAAAATACTTCTTCTGCTGTCTGTATTCTTTCATAACTTCTTCAGGAATGAAGTTACATGCCCAGATCTGTCCGTGTGGATGTGGATTTGAGCAGCCCATAATTGCACCTTTATTCTCAAATAACTGTACATACTTATAGGTTTTTGAAAGCTCTGTGAACTGGTCTCCCCATAGGTCAACCACACCACGAATCTCTTCAACATCCATTACAGGAAGAGTCTTTGAGTGATCAGGGCTAAAGCAGATAACTCTTGCAGTACCACGGGCTGGCTCAAGCTGGAATAATTCCTCAGACTCAGGTGCATCCAGAGGAGTATCTGGAGTTAAAGCCGCAAAGTCATTGGTGAAAACGAAATTCTTCTCATACTTAGGGTTAGAATCTCCGTTTACACGAGTGTTGCCAGGGCACAGGTAGCATTTAGGATCATAGCTAGGCTTAATCTCATTTGCCAGTTTCTCAACCTGTCCCTGCCAAGGTCTCTTTGCTCTGTGAGGAGAAACCAGGATCCATTCACCTGTTAGGGCATTGAATCTTCTGTGTGGATGATCTGTTAAGTTAAAAGATGTCATAGTTTTTTCTTACCTTTATTTAAATCTTTTAGTCTTCGTAACCGTTTGGATTGTTCTTCTGCCAGTTGTAAGAATCGGCGGTCATATCATCCAAAGTCTTCTTGGCGACCCAGCCTAATTCATTCTTGGCCTTTGATGGATCTGCATAGCAGGCAATAACATCTCCTTCTCTTCTAGGAGCAAACTTGTAAGGAAGTTCTCTGCCAATTGCTTTAGAGAAGGATTTAACCATATCAAGAACGCTATAGCCGGTACCGGTTCCTAAATTGTAGATATGAGTACCAGGTACATTCAGGCAGTGATTCAGAGCAGCGACATGACCTAAAGCAAGATCAACAACATGGATATAGTCACGAATACAGGTGCCGTCTGGAGTTGGATAATCATTACCGAAAACAGACAGTTCCTTTAATCTGCCAACAGCAACCTGTGTCAGGTAAGGCATCAGATTATTTGGAATACCTCTTGGGTCCTCACCAATTAAACCAGACTCATGAGCTCCTACAGGGTTGAAGTAGCGAAGCAGCACCATTGAGAAAGAAGGATCAGCAATCTGCAGTTCCTGACACATGTACTCAATATCAACTTTGGTCTGTCCATATGGGCAGTTAGCTCTCTTTACAGGAGAATTCTCGGTTAATGGAAGAGAATCTGGCTCACCATAAACAGTGGCAGATGAGGAGAAAATGAAATTCTTGCAGCCGAATTCTCTCATTACAGACAGAAGAACACGTGCACCATTAACATTGTTGTCATAATATTCGAGAGGCTTTTTAACAGACTCACCTACAGCCTTTAAACCAGCGAAATTAATAACTCCGTCAATCTTATAGTTCTGAAAAACCTGTTCTAACTGCTCACGTGAACGAATATCACCTGAGACAAATGGAACGTTACGGCCTACAATCTTATTGATTCTTGCAAGTACTGCAGGTTTTGAATTGTAGAAGTTATCATAAATAACAGGCTCATAACCAGCTTTAATCAGTTCAATTACTGTATGTGAGCCAATGTAGCCTGCGCCACCAGTTACTAGAATAGTAGTCATATTAAATCCTCGAAATACAATAGTAATGCTCATGTAACCGTTTACATGACAAAAATTATATACCTCATTGTTTTTTTAGCAAGAGATAAAATTTGATCGTTTTCACATTTTCAGTTTTTGAGGGGAACATAATTATACTTAACAACTATGTTACATTTACTTATCTTTTTGATTTACAACATAAATATTATAAATTATGCGGACTTGAAAACCCACGGTTTTAACCGTGTGGATGAGAGCCAGCATAATTTATAAAAACAGCTTAAAGAAACTGTCTGGCACAACATTTTTAATCGATTTTTACTAAAAATCGAAATGCAAAAAATTTTCTTTAACTTTAACAAGTTAACCCACAAAATATTTTTCACAAAAAAAATAAGTAAGCGTTTTCATAAAAAAGCCAATAATGTGAGGAAAATACAGTAGTTATGCCGTGAAAACACCGTTTTGTTTTCATTTAGAGTCAATTTTACTTATAATTAGCCTGGGTAATCTAATAATTCACAAAAAAACACCAAAATGGTATTTATGCACTTTTTAAGTCATACCATAAGCACCTTTCAGATATAAGAATAAATTTTATGACCGCAACAATTAGAGATGTAGCAAAGAAAGCAAACGTATCAGTTGCTACTGTATCAAGAGTCTTAAACGGCACAGCCAAGGTAAGTGAAGCCTCAAAGAATGCTGTTCTTGCAGCTCAGAGAGAACTTGGCTTCTACCTTAATGCAAATGCCAGAACTCTAGCAAAAAAGGACAGTGAAACCATTGGAGTACTGGTTTCCGATATTTCTGATCCTTATTTTGGCACTATGATCAAATCTTGTGATATGGCTGCCAATGCCATGGGAAAATCTCTACTAATTGCCCAGGGGTTCTATGATCCTCAGAGAGAACAGAAGGCAATTGATTCTCTTCTCTCACATCAGTGTTCCGGAATGCTTGTACATGCATTGGCCATAGATGATATTCTGCTCTCAGACTACATGAGACGATTTCCTTACATCGTGCTCATCAACAGAAGACTCAGAGGTTTTGAAGACCGCTGTGTAATTATTGATAATCACAACGGTATGTATGATCTGACAAATTACCTTATCAAATTTGGACACAAGAAAATTGCATATGTAACCTCCTCTTTCGGTATTTCTGATGCCCAGGAGCGTTTTTCTGGTTTCAAGAAAGCATGTGCGGACAATAATATAGAAATCAATCCAAGACTGATTCTCTCTGTACCTCCATCACTTGAAGGAGGAAAAATGGCTGCAGAACAGCTTATGAAGATTGGTATTGATCAGTTTTCTGTAGTCATGTGTTACTGTGATACCATCGCAGCTTCCGCCATGTCTACCTTTGAAAACAACGGCATCAAGATTCCTAACGATATTTCCATAACAGGATTTGATGACCTGTTTATTGCCTCCTGTCTGAACCCAGCACTGACTACCGTAACAAATCCTATCGGAATAATGGGTAAAGAAGCATTAAAACTATCTTTGGCACGCTACAAAAAGGATTTCGATTTTACAATTCCTCAGTTTAAGACTGAGCTTATCATCAGAAAATCCGTTCAGGAAATAAAAAACTGACAACAAAGAAAAAGAACAATCTGAACAAAAATGTAGGTCGTGAAAAGGATCTTAGAGGTAAAATAACATAACTTTTTGTTAGATATAGAGTTATATGGCTAAATTATCACTTCACGTTTCAGAAAAAGAAAGACAGAAAGAAAGCAAAGAAAATAAGCGCTTCTCCACTTCACAGAAAGGCTGGGGAAAAGGTTTTGCAGAAAAGCCTGTTTTTGTAAAAAGAATGATGCTTCCCCACTTCTGGAGTGCATGGTTTGCGTTATTCATGCTGTTTGTTATTGTTAATGTTCTTCCTTACAGAGTTCAAATGTTTTTGGGCAGCAAGATTGGCAGGCTCATGGGCACAATTCTTCCTGCAAGAAAATATGTTCTGAAAAGAAATCTCGAACTAGCCTTCCCTGAGATGTCTGATGAGGAAAGACACAATCTTTCTAAAGAAATTCAGCGTAATTCAGGCATGGCTATATTTGAAACAGGTATGGCATGGTTCTGGCCTGACTGGAGATTAAAGCGTCATGTCATAATTGACGAGGAAGGGATGCAGTACGCAAAAGAATGTACTGCCTCAGGAAAGCCGGTACTGGTGCTGACAGCTCATTTTGTTCACCTTGAACTTATGGCAAGAATTTACGGAACCTATATTAAGTCAGGAATTGGTGTATACAGACCTACCGACCATCCTGTATGGGAGTGGGCTCAGGTTAAAGGCAGACTAAGAAAGAATCTTGCCCTTGTATCAAAAAACGATCCACGCTCAATGATTAAGGCTCTGAAAACGGGAGCTCCTATCTGGTACGCTCCAGATCAGGATTACGGAAGAAGAGTCAGTGTTTTTGCTCCTTTCTTTGCTGTTAAGGATACAGCAACAGTTGCTGCTACCCATAATCTTGCAAAGATCGAAGGCACAATGATCACTCCTTCATGGACTATTAGAGAAGGTGACAAATATCATCTTTATCTGAAAAAAGCTCTTCAGGATTTTCCAACTGAAGATACAATAGCAGATGCGACAACCGTAAATAAAGTTATCGAAAGTATGGTGAGAATGGCGCCTGAACAGTATTTATGGATGCACAGACGTTTTAAGACAGCACCTGACGAAAATGAGAATCGTTATCCAGGACTTGAGGAGTAAAACGGTGAAAAAGATTTTCTCTATAGCAACTTGTATCGCTGTTGTTCTAACCGGCTGTATGTCAGCAGAAGAACAGGCCGCAGCAAACAAGGTTATTACAGCTCT
>ONFP01000054.1:0-13732 GCA_900317105.1 uncultured Succinatimonas sp.
GAAAAAGATTTTCTCTATAGCAACTTGTATCGCTGTTGTTCTAACCGGCTGTATGTCAGCAGAAGAACAGGCCGCAGCAAACAAGGTTATTACAGCTCTACCAACTGAGGTTGAGGGGTGTACTTTTATTGCCGATGTTGACAACAATGGACCATACTCTACTGTCGGTATGGCTAGATTCAACCTAAAACATCAGGCAGCACAGATGGGAGCAACCCACCTGGTTGAAAAATACGCTCATACAGCGCATATTTCATTTAAGCTTCTAGGTGTTGTTCTATCAGGCAGAGCCTATAAGTGTCCTGTAGGAAAAGGTCCAATTGTTAATAATGAGAATGGAAAACTTCAGTATGATTTTCCAATGACTGATCCTGAGCAGGATATCATTAACGACTAGTCTTCCAAATATATTCCGCCCGATCTCTTAACACCGCAGATAGCTCTCTGCGGTGTTCTATATCAAGTACGTACAATCTGTTATATAGACATTCTAATTTGAGAAGATTTTTCTCCAGATCTCTTCTACCTTGAGTGTTGCAGGAATTCTGTCAGAAACAGCAACTACTCTTGGGAAATCAGCAAGAGAAAGCTCATGATAAACCTGTCGGATATCAATATAGGCTGATATAAGAGCATCTGTAATATTCTTATCTACAATTCCCAGATTTGCACATTCCTCAAGAATACGAACATTATCAGACCAGAGCTTCATCTGAGGATAGGCTGGCGCATATTTTAAAAGAAGATACTGAGAGATGAACTCAATATCAATCATGCCTCCGACGCCATGCTTGATATCGTAGAGAGAGTCTCCTGAACGATCAAGATGAGAGCGCATTTTCTCTCTCATGCTGACAACATCTTCCTTCAGCTTTCTCTCATCCCTAGGAGTTCTTATGACCTCCTCTCTAATCTGGTTAAACTTCTGGATAATATCAGGAGAACCTGCAATAGGACGCGCTCTTACCAGAGCCTGATGCTCCCAAGTCCAAGCTCTGCTTTTCTGATAAAGCTCAAAGGAATCTGTATCAGAAATCAGTAATCCAGTGTCTCCATCCGGTCTTAATCTCATATCAAGATCATATAGAATTCCACCTACGGTTGTGGTGGTAGCCAAATGCATAATTCGCTGAATCAGTCTCTGGTAGAAAATACTTTCTGGAACAGAGTTTTCTCCATTGGTTACGCCGTCTCCTGCTTTTTTGATGAAAACCATATCAAGATCGGACTTATAACCAAGCTCAATACCGCCAAGCTTTCCATAACCGATTACAGCAATACCGGGATCTTCTACGCTCCTGCCCTCTGGTTCACCGTATTTCTTAGCATTAAGTTCCCAGGCAATGACAATAAGCTCTTTGATAAAGGCTTCAGCAAGCCAGGTTAGTGCATCAGAGATCTTCATAAGTGGTAGCTTTCCGGCTTTATCTGAAAGAGCAATTCTGAAAACCATCATCTTTTTGAAAAGACGCAGCTCTTCCATAACCGCCTCAAGATCATCTCTATCGATTCTTAAAAGCTGTTCCTGAAGCATAGAAAGAAACTCATCAGGTGAAGGAGGCTTGTTGAAATACTGAGGTATAAACAGCTCATCTAACAGAATCGGATGAGAGGTAATCAGTTCACTTGCAAAGTGGTTTTCCTTCAAAAGCTCAATAAATCTCTCTAAAACCTCATTCTTATCTCTTAAAAGCTGAATATATGGAGTTCTCAGAGCAATCTTTTCTATAAGACCTGACATGCGTTTGAATAAGGCGGCAGACTGTGGCTCCCTTGCAATCAAATAGATAACCTTAGGCATAAGCTCAAGCAGAGTTTCTCTGCCTACTGGGCCAACAGGCATACGAGATAAAGAGACCTTAAGATTCAGGATATCTCCTGCCATCTCTCTGGTATTGTCCTTATTGACCATATGAGGCTCTAGTTCTGCGCACATTTCCACAAGATCGCTGTCTGCCTCCCAAAGATCGAAATTCTTATAATCTTCCTCTGAATCTTCCTCATCAGCCACAACCTTCTTGAATTCCTCATGCACGAAATGCATCACTTCATCAAGATCATGCCGGAAAGTTTCCTCAGAAGAATAGTTCATTGCAGCTAAAACTCTGGACATATCCTTAGGATTATCTGGCAGATTCTGTGTCTGTTTATCTGAGAATTCCTGAATTACATTCTCAAGTCTCCTCAGAAAAACGTAACACTTATCAAGTTTCTCACAGATATCTCTTGGAATCAGATCCAAGGAAATGATGTTCTTAAGGCTCTTGCGCAGAGCCTCCTCTCGAAGTTCATAATATCTTCCACCTCGCATTAAAGAGAAGGCCTGAGCGATAAATTCAACCTCTCGAATGCCACCTTTTCCAAGCTTGAAGTTGTTATTTAAACATCTGCGCCTTACCTCAGACTCAATCAGATGCTTTAATTTTCTTAAAGACTGAATAGCACCGTAATCAAGGTATCTGCGATAAACAAAAGGACGCAGCATGGAGGTCAACTCCTGAGCATAGGCATCAAGAGTTCCGTGCTGACCTAAAATTCTTCCCTTAACCAGAGCGTAACGCTCCCAGGTTCGGCCCTGAGTTTCGTAGTAGATCTGCAGTGCATCAAAAGAATTTACAATAGCCCCTGCATCGCCAAAAGGTCTTAAACGGAGATCAATACGGTAGCAGAATGAGTCAGATGTGATATCAGAAAGGAAATTTGCTGAACGCTGAACAATCTTTGAGAAAAATTCCCTAAAAGTTACAACTCTAGGACCTGCAGTCTCACCTTCCCTAGGATATGTGAAAATCAAATCTATATCCGAAGAGAAATTAAGTTCCTGACCACCAAGCTTTCCCATTCCTATTACAAGCAAAGGCAGAGGAGAGCCATCAGAATCAAAGGCCTCACCGTAAACTTTCTTTAACTGAGTGCGGACAACCTCTAAAAGACGAAGGACAATTGCCTCGGCTAAGGCAGAGAGTTTTAAAAAGATTTCATCTATATTGGCGAAGCCACAGAGATCTCGCCAGGCTATGGCCATGTGATGGATTCTTCTTAAGATTCGGAGGCGACGCTTGAGATCAAAATCATTTAGCTTCTCATCAAGATATTCTTTAACAAAAGACTCAGGATCGGAATGAAAAGAAGAGTCATCCAGAGCTCCTTCCTGTATAAGAGAACAGCATTCCTTTGGATATGAGAAAATTGTATTTGAGACAAACTCCGATAATGCAAGAACAAATCTGAATTCCGGACGTGCATCAAGAATTGCAAACTGCTCTTCGCTAAGTTTGCTCTTGAGGCGTTCATACTGTATGTCAGAGTGCTGTTTTAATTCGTCTGGTAAATTCCTGTAATCGGTTGATTCTGGCTGTATTGAAAAATCCATCAAAAATCCTTACTTTGCCATCAAGGACAAAAGCAACCTGAGCTTCAGAGGGATCAGGAACAGCTTATTTGCCTTCTCACTTTCACGGATCTTCTCGTAACAGGAAGCAATGCCCTTTGAGTTTTTCCTGAATCTGCTTAATAGCGTTCTCTTTGAAACATGTCGGCATACTCTGTGGAAAGATTTTAAAAGTCTGATAATAATCTGCAGGTCTCGCTTATATTCGATTGGCTCCTTTCTGCCGATAATAAATGCCAGAAAATTTCTGCGCTTTAAATACTTCAAAGACAGCAGAAGTGAATCCAGTAGCGAGATAATCTGGGAGAACAGAACCGCATCACGAGAAATCAGGAAGTAGCCGTACATTTTCTCAAAAAGAGCAACCTGAGCAGTTACGTAGTCTATAAACGTCTCAGCACTATCAAGTTCGCAGAAATCTATAGAAGGTCTACTCTGCTGCTGCAGAAGCGCAGCACGGTGCATCTTGGAGAAAGGCTCTAAAAGCAGAGGAATATTGTTCGCAGCAAGATGCGTACATAGAATTGAGAACAGATTTAAAATTTCGTCAGAATGAACAGAGGTTTCCTTAAGTTCAATTTCAAGTTCACTAAGAGGATACCTGTTTGAACTGTCAACCTCTATATAGCCCTGATCGAAAGCTACCTCAAAGGTGCTGTCCAAAAGCTCAAGATTAAAAAGGTAACGGGTAAAATTGATACGGCAGATTGGCTTAAGACGTTTCTGAATTCCTTCAAGATCAAAGTCTGAAGGCAAAGCTTCCTTTGGAAACTTCATCAGATTTGGAACACCGTCAGAAACTTCAATTGGAAGATTATATTCCTGTCTCTTATGAAGACCACCGATGTTTTCTCCTTTTACCTTTAAGGTCTGCTCAGAGAAATCATCACCGCGTCTGATTCTAAGTCCGGCATGAATACCGAATAAGGCCTTATCGTCAGTATCAAAGTAGGTATTATCAAGATGCAGTGTAGTTTTATTGCTTACTGCGCCTATGTGTGAAAATATCTCGTATAGATTTGAAGCATCTCCATCAAATCCAAACTTTAGCTCAATCTCTTTGTCCTGCATTAACATTCTCTCCAAAACAGAGTACGGACCTCATACAAAAATAACTCTGTTTTTCTAAAATTATGCAGCATTGTTGTAATGTGAATAATCCGCTGCAAAGACTTTTATATCATTTTCTGACTATTGTACTTGCTATTTTTTTTATCATCTAGCTTTTCACCTCAAATATTAAACAAAAGTATGACTTCAAGAAAAATGCGCCAATAATTCAGAAAGAAAACAAAGTAATATTCAAACAAAGTCTTTTTATTAAATTTGCAAAAAAATTGTGTGCAAACTCGTAGTTAACTCGTGACAGATTAAAACATTAAGCAAAGCTTGTGCTAAAATCTTTGTAGAACAAGAATGATTTAAGGATTATCAAGTGATTTCTATTAAAAAAATTATATCAGGCTCACTGTTAGGTTTATGTATCTGCGCCACAGGTGCAGTTCAGGCAGAACCAGAAAACAATACCGACACCGATGAAATTAAGACACCTAAGGCAAAAGAAGTATCAGATCTTCAGATCGGAGATACTCTTTACGTTTCTGAAAATGTAAATGTCTGGCTTAGAACCTGCCCTAGAGCAAACTGCAAGATTGTTAATTCAATTCACGTTGGTGAAAGAATTACCTTTAATAAACTCTCTGATGATAGAAAGTTTGTTGAAATTACCTACAATGGCAAAGAGTACTGGATGCAGTACCGTGACCTTCAGGTGGAGCCATGCGGTGAAGCTAAGGTTGATGAGCTCGAAGGCAAGATTGCAGAACTTAAGAATTCTCTTGAGAACTACGACTCAGAAGTTGCAGCAAACTACAGAGCAGCAAAAGCAAAAGTTGAAAAGCTTGAGAAAGAAAACGCCAGCTTAAAGAGTACTCTTGCAGCTCAGAATGAAAAGATAGAAGATCTTGATGCAACCAGAAGAGATTTCGCAGACAAGCTTGAGACAAAAGAACTAGATATGCAGATGAGGTGGTGGCTTCAGGGTGCAGTGATTGCCTTCTGTGGTGCCATTATTGGAATTATCTGTGTTTACATTCCAAGACCATCCTCAAAGAGAAAAAATCGTTTCTAGTCCTTCCAAACAGGCTTTAGCATAGACAAACAAAAAATGAGTTCGAAAAAAAAATCGAGCTCATTTTTCTTTTAACTTTATCTAACAAGAATTCCCCCGCTCTAAGTGGGGAGTATGTCACGACAAGGAAAACTTTTTAGAAAGTCAGTTTTCCGCAATTTTCTGTTTTATCTTCATAACTCCCAGATCAAGAGCCGCTTCAACAGGTTCATTGTTTTTTATAATGCTGTTGAGAGTCTGCTCCATTGGCTCCCACACATTTGCCATCTCTGGAATTGTCGGCATAGGATCGGCATACTCAACCTGTGCAGCAATGGCACTGGCATAATCATCGTTAGTTATTTCCTCTTTAGATAAAAGCTCTTTGATAGGAGGAAGCTCTGCTATTCTGTGATAGCGTTTTAAAGCAAACTCCGTCTGATTTATGAACTTTATAAACTCTTCTGCGAGTTTCTTGTTCTCGGATGTAGAGCTGATAGCATATGATTTCACTCCAAAGAAAGGTCTCATCGGAGTTCCGCCTAGAAGCTTTGGCAAAGGAGCAACACCATAGTTGATCCCCGAACTTGCATATCCGTCTAAGCTCCATGGTCCATTGATGATAGCTCCAACCTTTCCGGATTTGAACATCTCATCTATATTAGCCCAGCCTTCCTGACCTAAGACTGACATAGGTACATGTTTTTTGGCAAAGTCAGCAAGAATAGAAACACCCTTTACCGCCTTATCGTTATCAAGCCCTATGTTATATGGATTGAACTCTCCTTCAGAATTCTGCTTGAACACATATGAGCCGTATGCGCCAAAAAAGCCATAGCTGTAATAGAAATTATCTACTTTGCTGATAAGCCCATAGATGCCTTGATCCTTGTGCTTATCTGTAAATTCTATATACTCATTCAGAGTCTCAAAAGGAACAGGCATAACATCCTTGTTATAGTAGACAATAAGTGCCTCTATGGATCGAGGAACACCATAGTATTTGCCCTTAACCTTAAACAGTTCAGTTGCTGTCTCTATATAGTGAGATTTTTCCTGATCCATATTTTCAATAGGAGCAAGAATGCCTTTTGACATTGCGTCACCAACACGGTCAGATACAATCAGAAAAATATCCGGAGTCTTCTCTCCCCTGCTTATCAAATCCGCAACATCGTAAACATGGTGGGCTGAGTCTTTCCCCTGAATATCAACCTTCACGCCATACTTCTTCTCAAACTGGTCTGCAAAATCTCTTATACCATCAGCCTTGTTAAGATCTTCCCACACCGTAAGAGTTGCACCGTAGGATGACAAACCAAGCAACATAAGAGCAAAACCAAGAGAAACTTTAAGTGTATTCTTCATATCAGAGTTCTACCTTTCAATATCCCAAAAACAAGCCTGCCCAGTTAAACCTTAACCTTGGCAACAAGTTCAGACAGTTCTGCAACAGAACTGCTTGCATTGTTGACCACGCTCTGAGTTTTCTCAACCTCAACCACAAAGCCCTGAGCTGAACTGGTAATGTTCTGCATATTTGAGGATATCTCTGCAGTGGCTGTAGTCTGTTCCTCAGCAGCGGTCGCAATCTGATTAATCTGAGAATTAACAACCGAAACCTTGTTGATAATCTCATTTAACAGCACTTCAATTGAGGAGGCATCCTCAGCTAGAGAAAACATTGAGGAAACAGATTTGGACATAGACTCATTGGCAAGGTTAGCTTCATTCTGTACCAGGGTAACCATGCTGGTAATCTCCTGAGTTGAGGCAGAAGTTCTTGAGGCCAGAGCACGAACCTCATCTGCAACCACAGCAAATCCCTTACCGGCTTCACCGGCACGAGCAGCCTCAATCGCAGCATTCAGAGCCAGAAGATTTGTCTGAGATGCAATCTCGTCAATGGTCTGAACAATGGTTCCAATCTTCTGAGCCTTATCTACCAGAGACTGGATCTGCTCGGCATCCTTCTTGGTCTGCTCAACCTGCTGATGAATGGCATTGATGGTCAGACGAACCTTAGACACACCTTCCTGAGTAGTTTTATTGGAATCATCAGCATTTGCAGCCGCTTCCTGACAGTTCTTAGCAATATCAGAAGTGGTGGATACCATCTGATCTGCAGCAGCTGCAACTGTTAGAGAGCGGTTCTCTGTACTCTTGGCTGAATCTTTGATTTCAGAAGTTGAAGAACGAATCGTATCAAAGTTTGAGTTCAGATCATTCTCGGACTGTTTGATGGCTGATACAATTCCCTGCCACTCTGAACGCATGGATTCAAGCGAATGCAGAAGAACACCAAAATCATCCTTAAGATGAGTCTTTATTTCTTTTGAAAGGTCTCCTCTTTCAATATTAGCAGTTGCATCACAGGCACGTTTAATAGCTCCGGTAAACACAGCTGAAAGAGCAAAGCTGATTACCAGAGAAACAACAATTACAGCGACAGAAACAACACCAACCACAATGAGAGGAGTATTTGAATTCATCTCTTCAAGATGCCCCATAATATTGCCGAGAATGTTGTTGTTAATGTTCACCAGATTTCTCTGAGCGGCAATAAACTTAGGGTAAATATTGGCCGAGTAGATTCCGCGTGCCATTGGCTGGAAGTTTCTATCCAGTGTAGGTATCAGCTCATTATGATAAGCATCGATCGCCTCGGCAAGATAAGCTTTTACCTTCTTTGAGGCATCAGAATTAATCTGCTTATCTAGAGCATCGGCTACATTAACAATACTAGTAAGCTTCTCTTCAACAGAAGATTTATTCTGAGGAGTATATTCTTTGATGTTATTAACAAAGGTAAACAGCTCATCATTGACGTATGTGATATTCGAGCTTAATTCAGTATTGGGGTTGTACTCTGTTGAAAGAGATATATCCGCGTAATCAATTGACGCTTTGATGTTTTTTAAATTGATCATCGCAACAACTGAAATAATCAGAGTTAAGAGAATAACCACCATAAAAGCTAAGATAAGCTTTGCGCGTACAGCTAAACGATTAAACCAACCAAACATATTCCACCCTAAAAAAAGATAACTATTATTGTTAAGTTATAGGTGCAAATAAATTTAATTCATGTATATCTTATTAACTTTATGATTTAGTTCAAAAGGTTTTATGTGGATTTGAAGCTCATATTCAAAAAACAAATAGATATAAGCCTTTTCGTCTCAATTTTGGTGTTATTGTTTTAACTAACAATACGGAAATGATTTTTTCTTATTAGATTTATGGAGAAAGAAATTTGAATTCTGGTATGCCAACCGACATACCAGACATTTTAAGCATTTCTTTTGGAAGGACTAATTCCAGTATTGAAGAGATAATCAGTGATTAACAGACATCCCAAAGCAACTGAATGTGCGGAAGTGCAGGCAATATCCTCTGACACCTCATTCTCTAGAACAGCAAATATCCACAGAGAGACAATAAAAGTCTGAAGCACCCCCGCAATGTTAAAAGAAATAAATTTAAAAACAGATTTTTTTCGCTTTAACATAGCAGAGCCAAGCACACTATAGGCTGTAACAGCTCCAACAAAATAAGACAACAATACTGACAGTTCAAAACTGAAGGCTTCCTGAAACAGAAACCTGCTTAAAAAATTGCAACCAATACCAATAAGATCTGCCAGCATGAATTCGACATATCGATTCTTCAGCATTTTTTTATCATTCTTAAAATTATGAGGAGATTTTTTAGCTCCACGAATATTATTTTTTGGTATTCTAGTATTTTTTTTGAAGATAGACCATTATAAAACTTCACTTTTACAGATAGTTAACCTTAAGAGGTCTCTGTTCCTATCTGAATGATACTTTAAGCGCTCATTACACCGGATCCGATTATTATGCTGCTACCATCATTCTTCTTTTCAATGGTTAGCTTTGAAGCAATACGATCCTTGAGTGTTTCCACGTGAGAAATGATACCTACAAGTCCATGACGCTGTCGCATATTTTCAAGAGCATCAATTGCGACCTCAAGTGATTTACTGTCAAGGGTACCGAAGCCTTCATCTAAAAACAGGGAATCTATCCGCTTATTGATGCAGGACAGACGGGACAAACCTAAAGCCAGAGCAAGACTTATCAGAAAAGATTCACCACCAGACAAATTCTGACAGCAGCGAATGTCATTGCCTAAGAATTCATCCTGAACGTAAAAATCAAGAGAATCATCTAAAGTGTCCTGTTTCTGATACAGTCTGTATCGGTCAGAAAGTTCTCTTAACTCAAGGTTGGCACATTCTATAAGTCTGCCAAAGGTGATAGCCTGTACCTTAGAACGGAATTTCTTACCGTCAGCAGAACCAATCAGTTCATTTAAAAGACTCCAGTTATCAACTATCTTTCTTTGCTTTTCAATCAGTTCTGCTTTTTCTTTATATCTTTCGTGAGCTTCCTGATCCTTTAAAAGGGTATTCTGAATGCTGCCTAAGGACTGATTAACTTCCTTGAGTTCATTGTTTTTTGATTCAAGAGTCTCCTGTATAGACTGCGCGCTCAGCTCTGGCATTGGACGACTCTTTAGTTTTTCACTCTCCTCCTTTACAGCACAAAGCTGACCTGAAGCTTTTTGAACTGATGCTGATAACTCTTTATGCTCCTCATTTAAATGCTCGCGATCTTTTGTGGACAGGATTGCTGCCAGGTAGTCTTTCTCTGTCTCAAAGCCATTTCTTTTTATGGTGATAATGAAATTCTCTTCAGCATCCCTGAGCTTTCGTAACTCAGTTATCTGATTATCTTCAAGCTGTTTTATTCTTTCCCTGCCACCATGAAGCTCAAGCTCGCTCTGTTTTTTCTCATCGGCACACTTAACCTTTTTATTTTCAAGATCTGTGTTTTCATCTGAAAGTTTCTTTTTCTCATCTGAAACAGACTTTTTGCCAAAGAGCTGCTCCCTTTGGGCAAAGGTTGTTTCATATACAGTGACCTTTTCCTTATACGCAGATAAGAGTGAACTGCATTGCTGCTCTTTCTCCTGATATGAGTTCTCAAGACCTTCTATGCTGTACTGATTATCTTCCAGCGCTTTTATACATTTCTCCTGTGATTGTTGAAGCTTCCTGTACAGATCAAGCTTCTCTTTTAAGAAGCTCAGGATACTCTTAGGATCACAAAGCTGCTCTTCACTTATTTCATAATAGGAAAGATTCTCTAAGACCTCCCTCTTATGGGAAGATAGTTTTTCGGATAACAGCTGAAGTTCTGCTTTCGCCTTCCCCACTTCATCTGCTACAACTTTTCTTTGGGCATTCGCACTTTCAAGCTTTTCAGCACAGAGGTCTTTTTCATGACAGAGCTGAACATAAGCTGCTTTTACCTTATGGAAGTCTTCGGTCTGGTTAATCAGCAGCTGTTCTTTATCTTTCAGTTCGGTTCTTCTTGCAGATACCTTCGATACACAGTCTGAAAATAAATCCAGCTCCAAATTCAAAGGATCATCAGAGCTCAAAAGTTCACAGAATTCAGAGCCAAGATAAGACTTGAAGTATTCTTTGTTATCAGATGAAAGCACTGAGTAAATTGTTTCAAAACCAGAACTAATCTGGGATAGAAGCTCTGTCTTTTTTAACAACAGACTATCATATGCTGCTTTTAGGGAATTAAGTTCTCCCTGTCGGGTATTAATAACAGATTCAGTCTTCTGAATCTTTGTACCAAGAAGCTTACGCTGTTCTTTTAGATCATTAAGTGTCTTTTCTAGTTTATCCTCAAGCTTTGGAAGATTCGCTGCAAATGGATGCACTGTTGAACCGCAGCAGGGACAAGGCTTTCCTTCTTCAAGACTTGATCTTATCCCTTCCAGATTCTTAAAAGCTTCACTGAATCTAAAGTTTTGATCGGTAATTTCAATCAGATGCTCTGTATTCTCAAGCTCCCGTCTAAAAGCCCCAAGAGCCTCTGTCAGAGGCATAAGCTCTTTGTTTTTAGTCTGTGAATTCTGTGAATTCTCCAGAAGCTCGGCCTCTAGCTCTGATAAAGACTTAAACTGCCCCTGTGTTTTCTCCATCTGAGATAAGAGATTATCAAAAGCAAAAGAAAGCTCTCTAAGCTTCTCTACAGAGGAATCTTCGGTAAGTTTCTCAAGTTCAGTCTTAGCCTTATGATATTTAGCCTCTGCTGTATTAAGCTCTTCCTGAGCCTCATCAAGATCTTTTTTTAGAGTGGCAATATTTTTATCAGAATGCTCTAAGGCCTGTTCTCGCTGTGAAAGACTGGTTAAAGCCTTGTCATAAGCCAGTCCTGCCTCAGATAAGGCATTTAGTTTTTCCCTGATACCTGAGAGATCGTTTTCAAGTCTTGCAAATATTGTATTGTCAGACAACTGCTTATTGATTTCCGACGATTCCTTCTCAAGCGCTTTGTTCTCCGCTATCTTCAGTGACAGTTCAGCTTTCTGGTCTTCACACTGCTGCTTTTTGCTTTCATATTCACTCTTGGCACTGTCTCTGGACTTTTGCTGTTCAGAAAGTCTTGAGTCTATTTCTATTACCTTATCGAAGATTATCTGCTGCTCTGCCACTAACTTGTTATGAGCATTAAGGGCTTCCTCAGCAGCTGACAGAAGTCTGGAGGTTTCTGTAAATTTATCCTCATATAAAGGAAGATTACGCTTTTCTGCCTCAAGAGCCTTCTTAGTATTGGCAGAAGTTTCTCTGAGTTCTTTTAAAGAGGAATGAGTTCCGGCAAGGGACTGCGCCTTAGCATCCGCCAGAAGCCTATCCTGATTTTCCTCATTGAAATGCTCAAGTTTAATCTTAGCCTCAGAAAACAGATTTAAAGCTTCCTGATATCTGCTTTCACAGTTTTGAACTCTCTTTAAGTACTCTTCATCCCCTCTCAGTTTCTCAATATCTTTTTCTAGGAGAGAAGAAGTGTTTCTAAGATTCTCTGTCTTAGCGACATAGGCCTGCCGATCCTCATCAGAGAGTATTTCAATACCTTCAACCTGAGTCTTAAGCTCACTTAGGACCAGATTCTCTTTTTTATACTTTTCAAAAACATTAATTGAAATTTTCGAGTAAATTTCAGTTCCGGTGATCTGCTCAAGAATTCTGGCGCGATCATCCACCTTACTCTTTAAAAACTCGGTAAACTGCCCCTGAGCTAAAAGCACAGATGTTGTAAACTGCTCATAGGTCATACCGGTAACATCCACAACCTTGCGTGAAACATCATTGTATTTGGTATAAACCTGATTATTCTCCTTATCTTCAAAATAGTAACTTGGATTCTGAAGATTTCCGTCTTTTTTACCTCTGGCTCGGCGCTGTTCAAAACGGGCAACATATTGATGCTCTCCAGATGAGAAAAGAAGTTCTGCAAAACACTCCTCTGTATGTCTGGTCATTACCTCATTTGCCGTCTTTGAAAACCTGTCAATACGAGGAGTCTTTCCGTAAAGAGCAATGGTTATGGCATCAAGAATGGAAGACTTGCCTGAACCGGTATCTCCGGTGATAAGAAAAAGTCCAGAGGCACTTAAGGCGGGATCAGTAAAATCAATGGTCCACTCACCTTTAAGAGAATTGATATTCTTAAAATGAAGTCTTTCTATACGCATCTTTATTCTCCGCCCTGAACCTTGTTTACGTCATTATTTTCAGATGAGCTCTCCATCTCATAGAGGATCTGCTCATAAAGAGCGCCCAGCATATCCTTATCCTCAGAGCTAAAATCCCTCTCCTTTTCTAAAATCATGCTGAACATATCAGTTGTGCTATATTCCTTTAGTTCAGCTGAGGATGCTGCAGCAGTACTGTGCTGTGACAGATCAAGAGGTTCATGTCTTATTCTCACCAGGTTAACTGGTACAGAATCCTCGTACTTTTCACGAAGAGTCTCCAGCAGAATTTCTCTCAAATCATGTCTCATATGCTGTCCGACATATACAGCCTCAAGATAGGAGCCAGGATGTTCAGTCGCAATTCTTAAAACCTCAGCCCTAAGCTCATCCTCAATTCCCCTTATACTTATAAGCTCTCGGCTCTGCGGAACCTCTATACTCCTGACAACACAATTTGAGGAATTATGATCAGCTTTAGCTTCAATCTCTAAAAGCAGAACCTGTTTGGAGTTGTTTTTCTCAGAAAAACTCATTTTAAGAGGAGAACCGCAGTAACGGATAAATTCACTGCCGCCGATCTTCTGTGGAGTATGAATATGGCCTAAAGCGACATAATCAAAGTTTTTTGGGAAAATACTGCTGTC
>ONFP01000054.1:13751-16886 GCA_900317105.1 uncultured Succinatimonas sp.
CCCATGGCAATTACAGGCAGAGCTGGTGAATACTGCTTTGAAACCATCTCTGCCCTTTTAGCTATATCAGAATAATGTCTTCTTATCCCCTCAGCAATCTGCTTCTCATGTTCTTCTATTCCCTGACCAAATTCAAAGGAATGCAGATCTCGTTCTCTAAGATAAGGTACCGCACAGATTACAGCACAGGCCTTTCCTGATTTATCATTTAAAACAATTAGTTCGTCGTCAGGATTATCTGTTGCCTGCCCCAGTACATAGAAGCCTAATTTACGGAATACTTTTGCATCGGCATCAAGCCAGCTTGGAGAATCATGATTACCTCCTGTAATTACTATATTGCGACAGCATGTATCAGTAACAGAGGCAAGAAAATTACTGTACAAAGTCTTCGCTGCATTAGATGGAGAAGCTGAATCAAAGACATCTCCTGAGACTAAAAGAGTATCCACAGAGTTGTCTTTTATGGTTTGATAAAGCCATTTTAGAAAGAAACTTTGCTCTTCAAGTCTTGAAAAGCCGTAAAGAGAAGCACCAAGATGCCAGTCAGAGGTATGAAGTAAGCGCATAAATAAATCCGGTTGAAATGCTAATCATGCATTATTACAGCAAAATTTTTGAATAGACGAACAATTCAGATTAGTTTAAACCAAAAGAAATTTTTCCTCTATTGAGAGTCAGGGAATTAATGGAGAAAGGAGAACTTAAGGATTTATGTGAATAAGCAGATTACTTACATAAATATGCATTTTGTATCGTACATAAAATTTTTTATTTTTGTAGAATGCGATTCTTGATACAAACTGACGGTAACAGAGTTATTTTCTGTTGAGAATTCAACGTCTGTTTCAGTATCCGCACTGCACTTTTATGAGGAAAATTCATCTTAAAACAGACAGACGTTCTGTTCGTCTTATTATCATAATGCTGATTCTGCTTAGTATCAGTTCCTTTCTAATCTATATCGGTTCAAGAGGAGATGCCACCTCTGTTGCACAGAGAATAAAATCAGGAGTGCTGACAGCAGATGAGGTAAATATAGCCTTTGAAAATGTTGGTGGACGTCTTTTGTCACGTAAGGTAAAAGAGGCAGACTTTGTCAAAAAAGGTCAGGTTCTTATGGTGCTAGATGACAAGGATACCTCTCTTTCCATCCAAAAGCTGCAGGCTCAGATTCAGGCTCAGGAAGCTTCCATAAGACAGCAGCAGGAAGCAATAAAGATTCAGACTCAGGATTGCCGACTTCAGGAAATCTCACAGTGGAGACAGATAGAACAGTTTTACGCCGCATTAAAGGCAGCACAATCTGCAGAAAAACTGGCAAAAGTTGAGTTCGGAAGATCAAAACAGCTGATTAACTCGAAAAGTATATCCAAATCAGCCTATGACACAAACGAAAGCGCCCAGAGTCAGGCAACTCAGGCAAGAATTCAGGCTCAGCGTCAGCTTGACTCCATATCTTTAGGAGCAACTGCCGAACAGAAAGAAAAGCTCAGAACTACGGGAAGTGCTGAAGGCATGACCTTAACCGCTATTGAGAATACCAGAGCCAACATTAAAAACATGGACAACACGCTGTCTGAAATGAAAGCCCGTTTAAAAGAGTTAAATACGGAACTGGAGATTCTAAATCTAAACTATGAACGACTGACTTTAAGAGCCCCAGAAGACGGAAAGATTTTAAAACTCCTGTATCAGGAAGGAGAGATGATCTCTCCAAATGCGCCTGCAGTCTTACTAGAGTCATCTCGTAAGTATTTTGATATTTATGTAAATGAGAAGCAGGTCTTAAACTTTAAGGAAAACCAGAAGGTAACCGCAAATGTAATTGCTACCGATGAAGAGGTCAGCGGTATTATCAGATTTGTTACCGCAGCCCCTTCCTTTGCAGATCTTAGAATGACCAGAGAACACGGACAGGCGGATTTAACCATGTTCAAGGTAAGAGTGTACCTTGAAAAGCCAGAGAGCTGTCTTGCCGGAATGACTCTTGAGGTTGAAAATGATTAAAAAAATCACCGATGCAATCCTCGAAGAAGTTGATGCGATGATGTCAGGTCACTTTATTCCCTATCATCTGGCGGCCTTCATGATGGCGATTCTTACAACTTTATTCTTCTCAGTGACTATGACTCACAGTGCAGTGTTTGAAGGAAAAATTGCAGTAATTGATCTTGACGCCTCCAACTACTCAACCAGTCTGATACAGCAGCTTAACACCAGTGCTTATATTGAGGTAACAGAGGTTTATCACACCCCGCTTCCAGTAATGAAACTGCTTGCTCACGATAGAAATATCGGAGTCATCTATATTCCAAAAGGCCTTGAACAGGCAGTAATGCGAGCAGAGAAAACCTTTAATCTTGGATATTTTGCCGATTACTCAAACATGGCGCAGAATGGGCAGGCTATAGCAAATCTCAAGAGCGTAATTTCAGAGATCGGAGCTCAGAGTACGGGTACCAGAATCGCGCTCAAAATGGAAACCAGTCAGGAAAAAACTCAGGCACTGATGCAGCCTATCAGTATAATTGACAGAGATCTGTATAATCCGACACTGTCTTCAACTATATCTATCTGCTCGGCTTTTATATATTTCTTTTCCTCCATCATCTTCGGTATCACCGTACTGATGATTATAGGAAGGCTTAAAGTAACCAACCGCTGGAATTCCGTATTGAACGAAAGCGTAATTGTACTTATAGCAAGACTTGTTCCATACGCTTTAATCTACACCACAGCCATAACTCTGGTAACTTCGGCTATTGTGGTGTTTGGACAGTTAAGATTTGCCGGAAATTATTTTCTACATATTCCAAGTATTTTTATGACCGCGCTGGGACTGGGAATGCTTGCATTCATTATCACATGGAACACAACCAATCCTTCAGAAGGTGGAAGCAGAATGATTCTGATTATTCCTCCAGGTTTTATTCTGGGAGGAGCTCTTTTAGCTGCAGCAGTATTGCCTGACTGGGTCAATACCTTTAAATATATCTTTCCTCTAACCTGGATGTTTGAGTTCTGGAGGGATAATGCCTATAGAGGAGTCGAATTTACCACCATGCTTGGAACCTATGGAAAGTATATTCTATACCTCACTGTACTGTCAGGTATTCTTTATGTTCTGCATTA
>ONFP01000034.1 GCA_900317105.1 uncultured Succinatimonas sp.
TGGAGGAGCAATTCTCCAAGAGATCGTGTAAGACGTAGTTCGCTATGCTGTGGTCTATGAAACAGGAATCCCATCGACTTCAGTCGTGGGAGAGTCAAATTGTATTGTGCTCCTTTGCCTTTACCATAGCACTCCTCAGCAATCTTCCATAGGGTATCGCCTTTCTTTACTTCGTAGAACTTGGATTCCTCTCCTGCAGAGGCAACCTTAACTCCATCAGTCTTAACTCCGGCAATACCCATTTTGTTGCCCACTTCAAGAACAGCTTTCTCAAGTGTTTCCAGATCTTTGGCGGTGCCCTTTAAAACAACATTGTCGCCGTCAAGCTCAACTGTTAAATCCTTAGTATCCAGCCCTAATGCATCTAGGTCTTTTTTAAGATCTGCTGCATTGATCTCTGCTGCAGTAGCTAGACCCAGGATTTTTTCACCAACATCCTTAATAAAAGAGAAGAAACTCATTTATCCTATGCCCACATCCTTTAGATAACGGCTTTTTCAAAAAGCAAATTATTTTTACTTGCGAAGGATAAAATAGCCTGCCACCTCTCAAAACTGTATCATGCCTCCCGTCTTTGTGATTATCAGCTGTATCCAAACCTATAATTAAATTTGAACGTTCTTTTATATGCTGAAGGTGAGATATGACAGAAGGCACTGTGCGCAAAGTCTTTGGTTTTAAATCCGTGGCAGGAATTATCAAAACTGCGGTTTTATCTGGAGTTTTAGGTTATTCCCTGACAGCTTCTGCTGCAATTAACACTTCCTTTTCCTACAGGACAGTTATTGATCCTTATATCAATGTCCCAATCATGAAGGTTTTTCTTCCAGAGGGCTGGAGAGTAAATGTAACCTCCGACTGGCAGCGCTGCTCATCTGCCTCAATTGCCTTTGGTATCGTAAGTCTTATCAGTCCCGATGGTAATACTGAAATTATTTTTACAACTCCTGAAGCCTACGCTTGGAGTACAACTGTTATAACTCGACAGCAGAAAGCTCCTATGGCGGTCAATAAAGTCGGCTGCAATTTTCCAAAGCGAATCTTTAATCATCCATATCTTTCATCAAAGGACTATATAAAGACCATCATACCTTCCTGGGGCATGAGTATTGCCCAGACCTTGAATGTAAATATGACAAAGGAAGACTCCGGCTTTAAGAAGATGATGATCCCGAGGATAACCTCTTCCGTGCAGCAGGCTGTGAATATGCAGGTGGCAGCCTCAAGAGGAACTTTTGTAAGCGGCAAAGTAAGTGCTACCTATGCCAATATTGATGCGTTGCAGCTTCTGGTTACCCTAAAGAACGGATCCCGCCGCTATTCAGAGCATATTGCCGCAACTTTAGGCTATACCACAACTCTTCAAGGTCGTCAGGTGACTAGACAGCTTCCTCCAATGGTCAATCATAATACCCTCTGGAAGGGAGAGCTCATCTCCTATTACGCACCTTCAGTTGAAGCCTTCAATGCCAACTACGATATTTTCAAGACAGTTGTAAACAATTCACGATATCTGCCTGAGTGGGGATATCTGGTGGACTACTACGGACAGAGAATGGCGGTTGCTGTAATGCAGGGAACAATTGAGGGTATGCGTCAGTTTGACGCCCAAAGTGCCCAGCAGGCTCTAAGGGATGCTACAGAGGAGCAGAGAACCGCTGATCAGTCTCAGATGACCGAGGCTATGAGTGACACCATTTATGAGCGAAACGATTACACCGATCATGAGGGTAATCATTTCAAGGTCTCCACCGGATATGATGTTTACCGCGATCAGGATAACAAATACCATATCGTGACTGAGGGAAGATCTGTTCCTGACTCATACACAAAGCTAAAACCTAATGAGGCAAGGGATTATCCTCGATAGTCCCTAAGGGCAGGATTTCAGTTTTGACTCTGAAAGCTCTGCTCTTTTCTGTGCTTCAGTTTTAACTGTCGGTTTGCCTATGAATGTGAACATTCTGCGTTTTCCAAACATCCGGTGTCTGCTTAACAGCCTGCATCTGCTCAAAAGTGTGGCAGAGTGCATGAAAGCTTTTTTGTACGGACTTTATGTTCTTCTGACTTCTCTTATGCTGTTCTTTTCTTCTTCAGCTCTTCTTTCCTGTGCTTATGCAGCAGAAAACACTGGATCTGACAAGGCCTGGACCGTGATGGTTTACATGTGTGCCGACAATGATCTTGAGGAGATGGCCCTATACGATTTTTTAGAGATGGAGCAGGGCATTCACGAGGACGTGAACGTGATTGTGCTTATGGACAGAGCCCGTGGCTATTCATCTTTGTATGGTGATGATACCGGAACAAAGCTCTATCAGGTAAAAAAGGCAAAGGAGAGAGTAGACTATACAAAACTTATTACAGGATCGGTAAGGCTGCCGGCGAGCTTTGAGTCTGAGATGATTTTAAATCTCGGTGAGCTTGATATGAGCGACCCTGCGAATATCGTCCATTTCGTAAATGAGTGCGTTAAAAGATATCCAGCGCAGAGGTATGCCTTTATTCCATGGAATCACGGCGGTGGCTGGAAATCCATGATCATGGACAATGACGGCGGAAAAGGTGTCAGAGGCCGAGGCGACATGACGGTTTATGAATTTGCCGGAGCTTTGAATTCCGCAGCAAAGCTGCTTCCTAAAAAGCGTTTTGATGCCATTATCTTTGAAATGTGCCTCATGGGACAGATAGATGTTCTTGATGTGCTTGCTCCCTATGCTGATTATGCCTTTGCCTCTCCTCCTGTGATGCCTGCGGTTGGTATCAGTTTTACCGACATTCTACCTCTGTTTACAAAGGATATACCGACTGCTGATCTTGTTAAAAAGATTGTCTTATCCTCAAAGGATTATCTTGAAAAGCATCATCTGCTTGAGTGTGCCTACAGTGCCTATGATCTCAAAAAGACTCAGGCAGTTACAGACTCCCTTAATAAGCTATCCTCCTATCTTAAGGGGATTATTCCAAAGGAGTACTCTGCTCTTACCAGAATTCTTGGTTTTACGACCCATGTAAACAGTGTTGAAACCGATGTTCTCTATGGAAAGCCTGCCTATTGGTCGCTCTCCCTGATTGATTTTCTGAACTCTCTTGAAAGAAATATTCCTAGCATTAAGACGGAGTATCTTCAAAATGTAAGAGAAGCTCTATCATCACTTATTATCTCATCTGAAAGTACCGAGAATGCAAAGGAGCTTGCGGGGATAAGCATCTATCTTCCAATGCGAAGAGAGTTTCTGGATACAAGGTATCTCTCCACGGAGTTTGCAAAGCGTTCAGGCTTCGGAGAATTTCTGGACAGCATCTACCGCGCTCAGGAAACCCGAGGTGGTAAGCCTCCTAGAATTGATCATGTTGAGGTTGGCACTGTAACTTTAAAGGATGGGCGTGACGGCAGATCACCTATGGACTTTAATCTTAAGCCTGTGACCACCATCAAGCCTTTTGACCGCAGCGTCATCCGTTTTGATGTAACCGGCGAGGATATTCTCTGGACTCATCTTTATCAGCTTGAGAAAACTCCAAACGGCAGCAGAATTCATTTTACCCAGCTCGTAAGAGATACCTCCCGCAGAACTGATAACGCCAGTGCAGGCTATCTTCAGAAATCTACTCCTCATTATGAGAACGGCACAACCCATCTGATGAGAGAGATAACGGCACAGAAGTATGTAATCACCAACGGTATCACTACAGCCGATATTTCCATTCAGAATACCGCTACCTCTGATGCCTTTAATGACAATGTCTCCATAGGCTATGCTAAATACATCGATCCTGATGCTGGTTCTCAGGAGCTTTTTATAAAGCTCAAATTCAACAACAGAACCAGACTGATGTGCGGTGCCGAAGTCATCAATCAGGCCGGAGGCGGCCTTTCGGGTACCGCCATAAATCTAAAGCCGAACGGTATTCTAAGACCTTCTTTAAGCTACATCGACAAAAAAGGCAATATTCTCAACGAATTCGGAGCCCCATTCCAGGTCGGCTCCTATCTGGTGCTCTCCTTAGCCCTTGTGGATAACAATGCCGAGCTTAATCATATTATTTTTGCCCAGACTGTAGGCGGGAAAAAGGCGATTGCAGTTTCAAAGGCGGTGCGGATCCAACGTGACACTTATCAGGACAGTCTTATTGATAACACCGTAAAAAACGGTCTTGTCAACCTTTACGGCCGCTATGCTCTTTTCCAGTATGCAATGTCAGGCAGCGGCTCTGTGCTTCTGCCTAATTTCAGAATCCTCTCACTAGGCTTTGACAAGAACAACAGTCCTGTCTGGCTGATGCATGATTCAGGCGGTGAGGAATTAGGACATGGCAGGTTTAATTTCATTGTGGTAGGAACTCCGCAGCTGATGCTGCATCTCCCACACTCTAACAGTACGGTTCCGATGCTCGGACCGACTCTGCAGAGCTACTACTGTTTTATGGAGGGGCAGGGACCTTCCCGTCAGTGGTATTTTATCGGTATGGGGGATGGAACCAGATCGCTTCTGCTGCCTATTGAGACTTTTGAGTCGAAGAGTCTTGACGGTACCTGGGTATCGCCTACTGAGATCTGGAAGTTCAAAGGCAGTGAGGTTGAGCAGTACCGTATTAAGGAGAAACTAAAGGCAAAAGGCGCCTTTACCCGTGTTAACAATCTTCTTAAGGCCAGGAACATGCCTTTTGAGGAGTACTGCTACTATATTGACAGGAACAATGCACATCTGACTCTGATTTCACGAGATGGACATGTCTCAACTCTTACAAGAAAAGAGGCTGTGCAGGTTACTGAAAACATCAACCCTCAGGGTACCGTTCCTAAGAGGGATAAGCCTGTAGAGAACATAGTTCCCTCGGACAATAATGTCGTAAAGCCTTCCTTTGATCCGACTTCTCTTGAGGGCAGATACATGAGCGGTGCTGATACAGGAAATGCGTTTTTAACTATACAGCGACTGCAGTCGGATAAGCGCTATTCTGCCTATATGCAGACCAAGGGCCAGGGCAATATCAGATTTGTCTTTACCGTCAAAGACAGTGATTTTTGGGCAGTATTCCCTAACGGGGAGCGTCAGAAGGTCGGATTTAGATTCCAGAACGGATATCTGACTCTGTTCTTTGACAATATGCCGCCTATCAGTTTCAAGAAAATTTAAATCACCAATGTGAGGTTTGATATGAAAAAATCATTTATCGCCGTTTGTCTGTCCTTAGCCGTATCTTTGTCAGGATCTGTTTATGCACAAAACTATGCTTCTGATGCAGTGTATTACCCATCAGGCAGCAGTGTTCAGGTAAAGACCGTAGGCCTTGAACAGAATCTTCAGGGATCCTGGTTCGGTACCAACGGTAAAGACTCCATGCTTCTGATCTTTATGAACAATATGGTGGGGATGGCCTTAAATGGTCAGCAGATCTACGGCAACTTCACTGTTAACGGCAATCAGCTGGTGATGCGCTTTCAGAATGGTAAAAGCTTAAGCTACAACATGAATCTGAATGGCGATGTGCTGGTTTTAGACAACAGTATCACTCTGAACCGCCAGCAGGCAGGATCAAATCCTCAGATCCCTCAGTCAGATAACGGTACACGCATTTATCAGGATGGTCAGACCAGGGGCGATTCCCAGAGCCAGAATAACGGCGGCTGGGGTGGAGGCACTCAGGGACAGAGCAGCGGTGGCTGGGGTGGTTCAGATAATTCCGGCGGAGCTCCAAAGAACGGTACCTGGGGCGGTAATAACGGAGGAGCTTCAGCCAATACTGAAAACTGGGGAAGCTCTCAGGGAGATAATGTCCCTCAGTCAATGCCATCAGGCGATATTCTCAACGGAAAATGGAGCTGTCAGACTCCTCAGGGAGAGTTTGCCTTTGTCTTCAACAATGGTCAGTATGTCTGCATTGTAAACGGTCAGCAGATTGAGACCGGGATGTACCGTTATGATCAGTCCTCAGGCAATTTCAATTTCCAGATCACCTCAGGACAGTCTGCCGGTGCTTCAGGTACCAACAGGGTTTATGTGCAGGGGAACAATATGTCGATTCAGTTCCAGAATGGCGGGCAGATGAATTTTGTAAAAAGCAACTGACCGTAGCTTCTGACTTCAAAGAGCGCTCTTTTTCTGTTTTTCATCTGTTTTTTAGGTACAAAGCGCTCTACTCTGATTTGTAACGGCTTTTTCTGGGGGCTTCACATGACTAAAGGACTATCCCTTATACTCTGTACTTTTCTGACTGCAATCTGTACTGCAAACGCCTATATAGACGACCATCCTCTGCAGGGCTATAAGGAAGCTCAGGGAAATTTTCTAAACAAGGTTACATACAGCAGTAACGGTGAAAATCATGTGGTCATGCAGACCGAATCAGGCTATTTCAAATCCACTCCCGATCCTAAGTATCCCGAGAATATCTGCATGAACAATGAAATTCATGTCTATGACTTCGGCGAGAATAGCAAGGTGCCTCCGGTTTTAAAGTGGAAGCTCTATGATTTTGTTCATGACTGTGAAACCTCTGCAAGACTGGAGTTCTCAAAGGACAGTCCGATGGTTACCGATCTTGACGGAGATGGCAGAAAGGAAGTCTGGATCTCCTATTACAAAGGCTGTCATGGAGATGTAAGTCCTGATGAACTCAAGGTATTCATGTACAGGGACGGAGTAAAGCACTCCATTCGAGGTCAGACTCATGTCTTTGTGGATGGAAATTTCTATGGTGGTGATTTTAAAATGGATCAGGCCATGAAATCATCAGACAGACGTTTTCAGGACTTTGGAGTTAATCTCTTCAGACGTCTTGCCGAGGATAAGCATTAAAAAGGAGAAACTATGAGATTTTCCTGTCTGCTTTACAATGCATTATCTCTTCTGTGTGCTCTGCTTTTATGCATGGTATCTTATGCTTCAGACTTTCCCCGTGACAGTGTCGAGCCTACGGTTAAGGTGTGGAATGCGGTGGAGGAATTTTCAAAGCGTATGGGGATAACCCATGAGGAAGCAAGAGTTGCTATGACCATGGCGACAACCGATCTTGTGGAGCATAACTGTCAGTTTGATCCGGGGGATCTCTACAGGGAATTTCACGAGAAAATACTTAAAGATCCAAAAATGCAGAAGGCTCTTAAGGAATACTACTCCTATATTGATTCAATCTGTGTGTATTCAAGAGAGAACTGGTGTGCTGAATATCGCGGCGGCAACAGGATCTTTGGAATATGGTGATAACTAAACTCTGGAGTCTCATATGAGCAGTTCAAAAAAACTTAGGCTTCTAGGTGCTGTCTCAGTATTTGCGGTAGCAGCTGTGATGCCTTTATATGCCGCATCTCAGGACTTCAACGATGTCGCAGGTGTTCCATTCATCAAAGGCACCGTTCTTACCTGCAGGGCCTCTGATTTTGAAAAAACCGTTTTTGAGGGAAATGATAACTACTCTGTCTGCCGTCTTAAAACTGATTCATTAAAAGATCAGGGAAAGATTGTAAAAACCTCGGTTCTGACAAGGTATCCTGCTGTTCTCTGGGGCTGTTTTTCAAAGAACGAACTTGGAGGGGTACCTATCGACAATAACGAGAACGGGCGATATTCAGATTATAACCGTAGCATTACCTACGCAGGAAACTGTGCGGTAGTTATCAGAGTCAACTATCAGCATGGCGGCAAATGCTATCCTCATTTTGAAGGAGATTATTTTGAGGTGTTTCAGTCTAATCATCTAAGCCGAATTGTGGACAGCTCTGATAAGAAAAACCGGAGGATAGAGTATATTCCATGCCAGATGAACGATGTACCGGTTCTCTTTGAATTTGAGTAGAAGACTAGGCGACTGTTTTCTACTCACCTTCAGGAACCTTCAGCTCTGAAATATTGACCATTTTTACATACTGACTGTGCTGCCTGTGTTTTGCAAAGCCTGCTGCATACAGAGGCAGCGTTACAAAAACATCTCTTTCTCCAACGTTTGTATCAGAATACTTTACTGCCTTGTGTTTTCCATATTTTTTTGAGCTGGCAATGACAAATTTCATGCTGGTGGCTCGGTTGTTAGATGCCTTGCATTCTATCATCACCACCTCACCTTCGTCCTCTGTCAGAAAATCAATTTCAGGAGAGCCGCTTGGTGCATGATAGTAGTACAGCTTGACGCCGCGACTGTGATAAGCTGCTGCAACCATGTTTTCATCAATAGTTCCCTTGTAAGAGCTGATATCTCCTGAGAGGATTTTCAAAGGTACATCATCTCCAAGCTGCGATATCAGAAGTCCTGTATCTGCATAGAATACCTTGAACTCAGATGGCAGACAGGCACCTTCAAGCGGGTAGGAGATCTCGATGGTATTACAGGCCCGGACAATGAGTCCTACGTCCTCAAGATACAAAAGTCCCTCAGCCTTTTGAGGAGAATGACCTTTGACGTTGACCAGTCTGTATTTAAACTTTTTGTATTCCTTTGATTGACATCTTCCAAAGGCTAAATGCCAGGGATTTTTCGGCAATCTTTGGTAATAAGAAAAAAATACCTCGTTAGATAACGAGGCATTTTCGGAACTCAGTGATGAATTATAAGCTATAGTAAAGCTCAAACTCAGCAGGATGTGGAGTTGAACGAACTCTGGTATCCTCAGCAGCCTTAAGTTCGATGTAGGCGTTGAGCATATCCTCAGAGAATACACCGCCTTCCAGCAGATACTCATGATCGTTCTTAAGTGCCTTTAGAGCCTCATCTAGTGAGCCACAAACCTGAGGAATGTTTGCAGCCTCCTCAGGAGGTAAATCATACAGGTTCTTATCCATAGGCTCACCAGGGGTAATCTTGTTCTTGATACCGTCAAGACCTGCCATCAGCATTGCAGCGAATGCAAGATATGGGTTTGCACAGCAGTCAGGGAAACGAACCTCGATATGAGCTGTCTTTGGATTTAATGCATATGGAATACGGATTGAAGCTGAACGGTTGGCGGCAGAATAAGCCAGCATTAAAGGAGCTTCAAAGCCAGGAACCAGACGCTTGTATGAGTTGGTTGCAGGGTTGGTGAAGGCATTTAATGACTTAGCATGCTTGATGATACCGCCGATATACCATAATGCTTCCTGTGACAGACCGCCATACAGGTTGCCTGCAAAGATGTTGTTGCCGTTCTTGTAGATTGACTGGTGGCAGTGCATGCCTGAACCGTTGTCTCCAAAGATTGGCTTTGGCATGAAGGTTGCGGTCTTACCGTACTGATGGGCAACGTTCTGAACAACGTATTTGTAGATCTGAACCTCATCGGCCTTCTTGGTTAATGAATTGAATTCTGTTGCAATCTCGTTCTGACCTGCGGTAGCAACTTCGTGGTGATGAGCTTCTATTACCAGCCCCATCTGCTGCATCACCTTACACATTGCAGAACGGATATCCTGTGAAGAATCTACAGGAGGAACTGGGAAGTAACCGCCTTTAACTCCTGGACGATAACCTTTGTTACCTCCTTCGTATTCGGTAGCACTGTTCCATGCTGCCTCAATATCATCAATAGCTACGAATGAGCCTGAAATATCTGACTTGAAACGAACATCGTCAAACAGGAAAAACTCTGGTTCTGGACCAAAATATGAAACATCACCGATACCGGTTGACTTCAGGTATTCTTCCGCTCTCTTTGCAACTGAGCGAGGATCACGGCTGTAGCCGGTTAGAGTCTCTGTTTCAAGAATGTCACAACGGACGATGATGGTAGGATCTGCGTAGAATGGATCTAACTGAACTGTGTTGATATCAGGCATTAGAATCATGTCTGATTTATCAATACCACACCAGCCTTCGATTGAAGAGCCATCAAACATCTTTCCCTGATCGAAGAACTTCTCATTGATGCAGGAAATTGGAAGAGTGATGTGCTGTTCTTTACCTTTGGTATCGGTAAATCTTAGATCAGCAAAGACAACATCATTTTCTTTGATGAGATTGCTTACTGCGTTGAAATCCATTTAGGTGCTCCTAATTATTAAAGAAAAAACCAGCTCCATTTTTTTTATGGGTGTGATTTTCGTCAAATATATCTTCTAAGTCAAAGGTTATTTTTGAGGCTTAAAAAAACAAGGCTAGATTTTACTATATGGGTGAGACGCGGGCAAATTATCTGCACTTTTTTAAGGAAGAATTTTTCAAAAAAATCATTTAATTATCATGGAGTTAAAGATTTAATTTGGCTCTATATGTATGACTTGCAAGACAATTACTTGAAAAATAGAGTTTTTAGTAAAGTGAAAAATTAATTATAAATAAAAACAATTGCACTTTATTGGAGCAATAGAAAAGCATCAAAAAAGATAACATCAGCTGAAAAATCAGCTGATGATGAGATGTGACTTATTAGTTAAGCTCTAAAGAATAGACTTCCTCGTTGATGAAGAAATCTCCCATATCAAGACCTGTATCTCTTACTTTCTGCATGCCTTTATTCTTGTAGAAATCAAGACCGGGATTATGGGCATTGATAATCAGCTCAATTGTGCAAGGCAAAATCTTAGAGCGGACATATTCCTTTACCTTGGTAAAGAGCGCGGTTCCGATTCCTTTTCCGATGAAATGCTCATTTACATAAATCTTCTGCATTAAAAACAGGTTAGGGCCCTGCTGAATTACAGATACAACTCCAAGATCTTCTCCATTGTAGGTGGCAATGAAATAGTCTGTTCCTGTACCTATGGCGTCTGACAGAGCCTGCTGTGAATAAAGCTTATCTAGCATAAAATCAATCTGTGCAGTGGTAAGAACTCCTTTGAATGAAGATGGTACAAGCTCTGAAGCAAGTTTCTGTAGAACGCCCACATCTTCACTAGTTGCTTTTCTGACTGTAATCATAGAAACCTCAGATTTTAGTAAATCTTACTTGTTGATCTATAAAACATTTTAAAATAGTAGGATTATTTTTCCATTATAATTGAATTAATTATGTGACAAAGTTCACCAAAGTTCATATGTTAATGAGCTTTTTTATGCTGTTTTTAATGTGTTTTTTGTGATTTATTGCTTTGTATGAAATTCTGAAATGGAAATATTAAGAAGGAATATGAATGTATCTTGTATATGTTCGGCACCCATAGTTCCTTTTGCATGAGAATAATGTGTGCCGAAAGAAATCTAATATTTTCTGTAACGCTAACTTGGTTACCGATTTTGTTATAGCATCAGACGATAGATATTTTTAGCATCCTGCTCATTGATCTGAACGAAACCTCCGATGGTTCCTTCTCTTCCATTACCATAACAGGCGTTGTGTGCCAGGGTGTCAATATCTTCTTCTTTAGCTCCAAGCTCTGCAAAATTCTTTGGCATGCCTATGCTGATTAAAAAGTTTCTGAAGGCCTCGATACCTGCTTTTGCTGTATTCAGAGGACAGTCATAATCCATTTCACAGTTCCAAAGTCTCACTGCAATCTTGGCAAAACGCATTACGTCATGTTCAAGATTGTAAGTGAACACTGCTGGCATAACTACAGCCAGACCTGCACCATGAGCACAGTCATAAATAGCGGATAACTCATGCTCCAGATCGTGACTGGTCCAGTCCTGTGATCTGCCTACACCACAGGAATTATTATGGGCCATCATTCCAGCCCACATTATATTGGCACGAGCTTCATAATTATTCTGATCGGCAATAGCCTTTGGCCCTTCAGTTTTCATTGCCAGAAGCAGTGCTTCAATCATGCGATCGGTTGTCTCTACATTTTCGGTGTTGGTCAGGTAACGCTCATATAGATGAGCCATAATATCTGTGATACCACAGGCTGTCTGATAATTTGACAGAGTAATGGTTAACGCTGGATTTAAAATTGAAAATACAGGTCTGATTCCTTCACCGGAGGCACCGCGTTTGTACATGCCATCAAGTTTGGTGATCACTGAGTCAGGTGACCCTTCACTGCCGGCGGCCGAGATGGTTAAAACGGTTCCAACTGGTAAAGCTTTATCGATTGGCTTGCCTTCGTAAAAATCCCAGAAATCTCCCTCATATATGGCCCCTGCGGCAATAGCCTTTGCAGAATCAATAACACTGCCGCCACCAACTGCTAAGATAAAATCAATATTCTCATTACGGCAGATCTCTATACCTTCATAGACAAGATCATCAGTAGGATTAGGTCTGACACCTCCTAATTTGACATAGTCAATATTCTCTTTTTTCAGAGATTCTTCCACTCTTGCCAGTAGTCCGGTTTTAACTGCGCTTTTAGAACCGTAATGAAGTAGAACCTTACTCCCATTGAATCTCTTAACATAATGTCCTGCTTGATTTTCTGTTTCTTTGCCAAATACAAAATAGGTTGGAGAATAAAAAGTAAAGTTTTCCATAACAGCTCCGGTTAACAATTATTTAAACAGTACAATTTTACTTAAATAATGAAAATTAACCTTGAGCAAAATCCAAAAATCTTACAAGAGTCTTATATGGCCATTAATCTTGAGTCGTATTTGACATCGTACGAATTAAAGACGAATTATTCTTTTGTGATTATTTATTTGTCTATATAGTGGAGATTTCTAATTCTCTCGTTTAAATGAACTAACTGATATCTAATGAAAAAAAATATATAACGATAAGATTTATCATTTAATGTATTTATATTGGTTTGATACAATTAAATTTAGTACAATTAAAACATCTTAAGAAACAAGACAAATTTTCAATCAGTTAATGAGGTGCATTATGAGCATTTATGATTTTGAAGTTAATACTCTAAAGGGTAAGAAAGTATCTTTAAAGGACTATGAGGGTAAGGTAGTGCTGATCGTGAACACTGCAAGCAAGTGCGGTTTTACTCCTCAGTATGAAGAGCTTGAAGCTTTATACAAGAAGTATAAGGATCAGGGCCTTGAGATTCTTGGTTTCCCTTGTAATCAGTTTGCTGAGCAGGAGCCAGGTTCTGCAGCTGAGATCACTGAGTTCTGTAAGATTAACTATGGTGTAACCTTCACTATCTTTGAGAAAGGTGATGTTCGCGGTGAGAATGCACAGCCTTTATTCAAATATCTAACTGCTCAGAAGGGCTTTAAAGGCTTTGATATGAAACACCCAATTGCTAAGATTCTAAAGGATGCTCTTGAGAAGAACTTCCCTGAGTACTTAGAAGGTGATTCAATCAAGTGGAATTTCACCAAGTTCCTGATCAACAAGAAGGGTGAAGTTGTAGACCGCTATGAGCCAACCACAACTCCTAAAGAGATGGAATCAGCTATTGAAGCTCTTCTATAGTCTATCTCCAGACTGTGCTTAAAGAGGAGGCAACTCCTCTTTAATATGAAAATAAAAAAGATCACAGGAGAACTATTATGTCAGATGAAATTTTAAATACCGTTATTATCGGCTCTGGACCTGCAGGTTACACTGCCGCAATTTATGCCTGTCGTTCCGGTCTAAATCCTTGGCTGATTAAAGGCCCTGAGCCAGGTGGTCAGCTGACCACAACCCCTGAAATAGGTAACTGGCCTGGTCGAAAAGATGCTCCTGACGGATTCTCTCTGATGGATTCATTAAGAGAACACGCAGAAGCACTTGGAACTAAAACCATATCCGCTATGGTTACCGAGGTTGATTTTTCATCTGATATTAAAACCTTGACCTTAGATAATGGAGAGCTTATCAAGACTCGTACAGTGATCATTTCTACTGGTGCCAAGGCACGTTATCTAGGCTTAGAGTCTGAGGAAATGTATAAAGGTAAAGGTGTATCCGCATGTGCTACCTGTGATGGTTTCTTCTTTAGAAAAAAGGATGTTGCTGTAATTGGCGGAGGCTCTGCTGCTTTTGTTGAAGCGTTATATCTTACCAATCTCTGTAACAAGGTATACATCGTTCACAGACGTGAACAGTTCAGGGCAGAGAAGGTTCTTGTGGATAAGTTAAGAGAACTTGAAAAGACCGGTAAGGTTGAGTTTGTCCTCAATGCTAATGTGGATAAGGTGGTAGGGGACGGTAATAAGGTTACCGGAGCTGAGATTAAGTTTACCGATGGCAGCTCTCGCAGTATCAATTTGGATTGTATCTTTGTAGCTATTGGACATGAACCAGCAACTAAAATCTTTAAAGAAGCTCTTGAGCTTGATGAAGACGGTTATATTAAGACTGGCTTTACAACTGCAACGTCAACTTCTTCAAAAGGTGTGTTCGCCGCTGGTGACTGTGCCGACAGAATTTATCGTCAGGCAATAACCTCTGCAGGTGAAGGCTGCAAGGCTGCTTTAGATGTTGAAAAATATCTTTTGGGATAACTGTCATCAGAGAAAATGATCCGAAGAAAATAGTATGATCACGGTATTGATCACCTGATTGATAACGTGGTCATACTAGCTAGGTGCAAAAAAATTAAAATACATTCAGAATCTCTACATCCTTTTAACTTCATCCTCTCTATCTAATCCTGCAACTCTTTACTCTATTGACAAACAGCAAAAGCCTAATCTGCTATAATGAATCCAGCTAAGATTTAAGGAAACAGCTTTATGTCAGAGAGTGCAGTTAAATTACTTAATAATCCTTATGGACAGGCAACTTTTGATTTATTTCGTCAGGATGAACAGGCCTTTGTTGATAAAAGTCTGATGATTAAATACCTTGATGATAAGGGTACAAGTAGATATCCTGTTCTCCTGCGTCCTCGTAGATTTGGCAAATCTACATTTGTCCGTATGCTTAAATGCTATTACGACATTTCATATCAGGACAGATATGAGGAGCTGTTTTCTGGCTCAAAAATTTATGATGAGGATCTCCCAACTCATAACAGCTATCATGTAATCAATTTTGATTTCTCCGCAGTTTCAACAGGAAATCTTAATAAACTTTTAACTAGCTTTTTTGTAGCTGTAACTGACGGTATAAGGGACTTTAAGCGCAGATATAAGGATTTTGTGTTTGATTATTCAGACATGGATAAAACAGATCCTGCAACCCTTTTTACTGAATTTGCAATTGCCTACAAAGATTATTCTGACGGTCAGAATCTCTATGTCATGATTGATGAGTATGACAATTTTGCCAACGAAATCTTATCCAAAGATTTAGAACTATTTCAGAATATAACCAGTAAGGATGGTTTTCTAAAAACCTTTTACTCTGCTATAAAAAATCAGGCAATGAGTACTATTGCCAAGACCTTCATAACTGGAGTCTCATCAGTTTCTCTTGATTCACTAACCTCAGGTTTTAATATAGCTCTCAATGTTACATCTTTAGACTGTTTCAATGAGTACGCTGGTTTTACCGAGGATGAACTGGATATTCTTATTCCAAAGCTTGTGGATGTAGAACAGTTAGGTGTAACCACAAAAGAAATCATTGAGAGAATGAAACCTGTCTATGACGGCTACTGTTTTTCTAGAAGATCTGATAAGACAGTCTATAACTCATCCATGTGTCTTTATTACCTGACAAAAGTTAGACAGGAACAGACATTACTAAATCCAGAGGATTATCTTGATCCTGCCTGCGATCAGGATGGATATAAGCTAGAGCAGTTGTTTGGGCTTGCAGATAAAGAAACTGTTGATACTATAATTGACAGATATCTTCAGGGAGAACCTTTTTATCTGCAGAAGCTTTCAGAAAATATCAATCTGAATCAGGTAAGAGAATATACCCGAGAGCAACTTTTATCCATGCTCTATTATCTTGGTTATCTGACCATCAACCGGAACTCATCCTTAGATAGCGGCCTGTCTTTGGTAATACCAAATCAGTTCATGTCAAAGCTTTTTGCAAACTGTACCATTAAGTTACGATTCAGAAAAGATGCTGTATTCTCATCACAGAAGCTTGATATCTCTGAGATGATGAATCTTAAGGATGATTTATCCTCATTTACCTCATCCTGCACAGATTTTTTAAGTCTGATTATGTCAAATCAGGTCTTATACCATATGAATGAAATAGCCTTAAATCTGGTTCTGTATGCCAAACTTGATGAGCTTTCCAAGGATGATTTTGAAGTAAGACTACAGAAATCCCTGAGAGTAGTTGGTGTGGGCGAGAAATTTGCAGATTTGGTTGTAACCGTAAACAAAGGTACAAGTAATGAGTGTATCTACCTTATTGAGCTTAAGTATCTGACTAAAACAGAGGCATCTGATAAGAATAGTGAAAGCTATCTGAAGAGAGCCATCAAAGATGCTACGGATGAGGTTTTAAATTACAAATCAGCTCTGGATTTTAAAGGCAAAAATGTAAAAGCCTTTGCCATGGTTTTTGCTGGTCCTGATTGTGTTTACTGTCAGATGTACTAGTTATTATTGCGCAGTCTGAGTCTGCGCAGCTTCATAGAAATAAAACATAGATATGCGGTTGCATGCTAGATAATTAGCTTAGATTTTGTGATTTGATTAATCCTGGCTCTCAAACCTTATTCTCTTTACTGTTATCCGTGATAAAATCTAACTCGATGACAGAAGCGAGGATCTTATGAAAGATATTAAATTTAATAATGGCAGTGAGGATTTTAAAGAAATCATCAACGGAAATTCTTATTACGTTGATAAGACTGCCTATTTAAAAACTCTTTTCTTAAGTACTTCTGAAGTAAAGAACTCTCTTTTTATTCGCCCTCGCAGATTTGGTAAAACGCTAAATCTTAATATGATCAAAGAGTTCTGCGAGCTCAATTATCAGAATCCAGGTGATAAGACACGTCAGCAGAAACTCTTTGTGGATAATGGCAGAAATTTGGCTGTAGCAGGTGATGATTACAGAGAACTTCGAGAAAAAATCATGGGTGAGTTTCCTGTAATCAGCATCTCTTTTAGAGGAGTTGAAGGAGAGAATTTTCCTGATGCCCTAAGTCAGCTTATTTTAAAAATTGCCGAAATCTACGAAAAATTCAGTTTTCTAACCAAAAGCAATAAATTATCAGACAGTAGCATACAGAACTATGTCGATAATCTAGAATTCTGTAATACAAAACAGGAAGAATTAGCTAATCCTGAAAACTGTCAGAAAGCAATAGTTATCTGCAGTAGCTTTATCTCTAAAATAGCTTTTATGCTTCACAAGGAATTTGACAGAAAGGTTATTGTCATTATTGATGAATATGATGTTCCACTACAGAAAGCAATGGTAGCAAAAGATCCTTATTATGAAGATATGCTGAACATCATAAGAAAATTAAGCAGTAATACTTTCAAACAGAATCCTGATCCATGGCTATACAAAGGAATAGTATCTGGCTGTTTGAGAATAGCTCATCAAAGTGTTTTTACAGATGCCAATAACTTTACTACTTACGGCTTGAGTGATGAGCCGTTTACAAAATTCTTTGGATTTACTAAGGATGAGACAAATAAACTTCTTGATGACTGTAGTTTATCAGATAAAAAAGCTTCGGTTAAAGAGTGGTATGACGGATACAGATTTGGAAAAAATCATATTTACTGTCCATGGAGCTTAATCTGTTACTGCAATAAAGCTCTGCATAGCGATACAGATAAACCTCTGCCATTCTGGGTTAACACCAGTGGTAATGATCTAATTGACCTGTTTATCCAGAATAATATGGAAGCCCATGATGCAGAAAACCTTTCAAAACTGCAGCTGTTGCTCGATGGCGATAGTGTAAATATCAATTTGGAAGAATTTTCGACTTATCCTGATATTCGTAACAGAGTAAGCTTTGATGTCTTTATGACGCTGATGCTGCATACAGGCTATGTTACTTATACGGCGGACTCAGATTTTACCGGTGAGGTTACCATCAGAATTCCAAATCAGGAAGTCTTATCCTGCTTTAGAGCAAAACAGAAGTTTCTTTACGGCGAAAATAATCCATACTGGTTCAAACAGGCAATGTCACTGGTTGATTTGCTTTTAGAGAACAGAACAGAAGAAGCTCAGGAGCTTATATCCTCTATGCTGATTAGTTTTTTAAGTGTGAGAAATTCTGGAAGTGAGCTTTACTATCACGGGTTTATGACTGGTATTCTTGGCTTTGCCTGTGCTGCTAAAGGAGTAGAGTTTCACGAGGAGATTGAAAGTGGGGATGGTTTTCCCGATGTGGTGCTCAAAAAGAAATTAACTCGTACAACCGCAGTGCTTGAATTTAAGAAAGGAAAGAAAGACTTATCTTCCTTAACAGAGAGCGCAGATTATGCCATTGACCAGATTATTAAAAAGAAGTACGCAGAACCATACATTAAAGAAGGTTATAAAAACGTGTATGGAATAGGCATCGGCTTTGGTGGTAAAGACTGTACTGTTAAATCATTAGGAAATATGGCGCTGAAGAAATAGCCTTCATTCCTTAAGATCTACATTTATATACTGAATCCTATTTTATGAATTGATTGATGGATTGGTGTTAACAACTGTTTATATAAGTGTAACAGTCTCTTTTCTAATTAGTTTTCTGTCCATCTCGCCATTCTGAAGGCTTGATCAGAAACTTCTTTTACAACATGACCGCAGTTCCAGCACGTAATATAAACGAACTTATCGTAAGGATTATCTGATGCAACCGTTGCTTTGGCAGATAAATCGGCTTCTGATTCCTGTGGTACTGTCTGATATCTTCCATGGGATGTGAATTCTCTGCAGCCGCATTTTGGACATGAAGATAAGTTAAATACCTTTGCCAGATCCATACTGATACCTTCCCGATAATAAACAGCTTAGCCAAAGACCTTTAGAAATTCCTGATAGTTTGTTTTGTCATCCCTGCAGTAAATTGCAAATTCTATTTCATCAAAGTATTTTGGAAAAACATCAATTGCTGTTTTATAAGCTTTTGCTACTGTTTCCGGATTGTTATTAAAAACACCACAGCCAAAGGCTCCTAATACAAGAGACTCAGCCCCCTTATAAGCAGCAATGCTTAAAATGTGGACTGCTCTTTTTACATGCAGAGCAAATTGTTCTGCTTCTGACATATATGGTATCTGGTTTGGAAATTCTACTTTAAAAGGAGCTCTTAAATCAGGGGCAGCACAGGTTATCACATCAACCTTGAATCTTTTATCTTCAGGTAGTTTCTGAGGAAAATCTGAATCATCCTTGAAAACAATAATATCTGGGCTGTAAATTACATTGTCCAGTGCCTTGTAGTCGGCTCTGCAGCGGTTATATTTGTAGTAATATTTAAATGCTTTAGGCGTATCAAGCACTCGGAATAAGGTTGATTCACGACAAAGACATTCTTCCTGAGCAGAAGCGCCATCTTTAACTCCTCCTCCTGCATAGAACGCATTTGCAAAGTTTAAAACTGCAATTCTTCTGTCAGGTGCTTTCTCATGAATAAGTGCTGCTGCTTCAAAGCTGCGGTGTTCTGTAACGGAAATTACAGTATTTTTGAGCTTAATATTATCTGCAAGGCGTGGATACTCATTTTCTAAATAGACAGACAGATCTTCAATAGAAGCCTCGACTGCCTCAGACAGAGATTTGTCGGAGCGAATCATATCTAAAGTATTTAAGAAAATCTGTTGTCTTTGTTTTGCTTCTTTACTCTTCATGTTTGTATCCTTTCAGCCCTGGTTATTGGCCAGGGCATTGTTAAGTTTATTTGGTGTTACCCAATTAGAACGTATCCCCTGAGTTTCTCAAGTTCGTCAGTCTCATTGAGAGCAATTGTTTTCTTTTGGTTTAACTGTTCTTTGTTAAAGTCAAATCCTTCATTACAGTCTAATCCAGTATCAAAGAAGTTTACAGCGCTATCTATTTTCCATTTACTTACGTCAAAAACGGAGTTTGCATTTTTGAACATTCTGGAGAAATCAACTACTCTGGAAACATTCCATTTGCTTAGAACTACTGATTTAAGTCTATTTTCATCAAGACCGCCTTTACAGTCTTCAAACATGCTTGCCATTGTTCTGACGTTACGAACATTCCAGTTACTTATGTCTCCTCCAAAGGTTGCTCCTTTAAACATTCCTTTCATATCGTTCACATTTGATACGTCCCAATCCTCAAGTTCATCGGGAACAAACTCTGCATTTTTAAACATATAGGACATATCTTTTACTTTTGATACGTTCCAGTTTCTTAAACCTGAAATTCTGCCTTTTAATCCATTGAACATTCTATTCATGCATTCTACATTGCTGACATCCCATTTTGACAGGTCTGCTGAATAATTAGCTAATGAAAACAGGCCATCCATGGCTGTGACATTGGATACATCCCAGTTGCTGATATCTAAATATCCGTTAAATTTACGAAGAAGAGGAAGTCTTAATTTGGTAAGATTTGAAACATCAATGAAGTTAAGATCGATAATTGCTGCAGTTTTATTAGCTTCGTATTCTTTCTCGATTATATCTTTAAGTTCGTCGGAAGAAGTTACTCTTACAGTTTCACGAATTGCCATATTAAACCTCACTTTTACCAGATGGATAGATGATCTTCTGATCATCTGTTTACAAATTTAGTATGAGGCTTTTCCGTAGCATGGAATCAATTAAAAATATTTATCTGCATCAATGTAAAGAGTCCATTATGTGAACAGATTTTAAGTGACGAGCAGGTCTAATCCTTATGTAACATTTTATACTATAAAAGAAGAGTATGTATTCTTTAGATTAGTCTGGTGAGATAAATGGATAAGAATGAATTCTTAAAGACTGCTGATGTTTTTAAAGAGCTGGAAAATGACCTGAATATTGGCAAAGGTATTACCCTGGGTAAATGTCCTTACTGTGGCTCAGAGAATGTTGTAATGACACGTGAACCAAACAGTAGAGCTGGTGATGTCTCTAAAAATGTCAATTTTCACGAAAGAAAAATCAGTATTGCAGAGCCTGGTCCAATTTACCTCTATAAGGTATGCAGAAATTGTGGAAAGATTCTTCAGAAGCTTGAAGATGGCAGAAGAATGTGATTAAAAGACTACTTCTTTTTACCAGCAGCATCAAATAATGCTTTTATAAATTCTTCCGATAATGGCTCAAGTTTGATTAACCAGTTTTCTTCGTCAAAATAGGAGTTGGAAATATCAATCTTATATATTTTTGAATTAAGTCTGGCGAATATTGAAAATGAAACGTATTCTTTTGGATATTCTTTAGTGTGGTAAGAGATCCAGTCTAACAAGACATCAGCCAGATGTTCGTAATCAAAAATAATACTCTTACTTTCATACAGTTCAAAACAATCTTTGCCCTGAAGGTTCCAGTTCTTTAATTTTTCTTTAGGGTATGAAGATGTCAGCATACATCTGAGACTTTCTACATTAGATATATCCCAGGCACTTATATCCTGAGTAAAGCTGCTGCCATAGAACATATAGTTCATATTTGTAACATTGGATACATTCCATTTTGAAAGATCAGAGTTGAAGTAGCAGTTCATGAACATACATGACATGCTTCTGCAGCCTGATACATCCCAGCCTGAGATTTTTCCCTGAAAATTAGAGTTCATGAACATTCCGGTCATGTCTTCAACTGTGGATGTGTTCCAGTCTCCTATAAAGCCGTTGAATTTTGAAAAGGCGAACATATGGCTAAGATCTCTGATCTCATTTCCTCTAAGGCAGAATATTCTCGCATTGAATTGCCCTGAGTTTTGCAGTTAACTCAAAATAAAAACAGCCTAATCCCTTATACAGACAGGCTTCAGGCTGTTTTAGATTATTTTGATAAAGTAATACACTTCCTAGATTTTGCTCATCAGTTTCTGGCAGATCATGTCATTTATAGACCCTCTTTTTCTGAGCAGAGAATTTATATTCTGAGTTGAATTTAGTTTATACAGCGGATTCAGATTGACAGCCTTCATAATCATGTTGATGGGGAGCATCTGATTTAAACCAGACTGCTCACGCTCTCTGTCTCTGCAGTAAAGAGAATCATTGATATTGTCATAGGCACTGGTTTGGAGAAACATTACCTCGTTGTTGATTCTGAACGGAGCAACACAGGCAGATTTAAGAGCATTGGAAATTCTTCTGAAGCTAAGCGGAGTTCCAGCCTGATTCAGCTTATATTCCATGGTTCTGTAGCAAAGCAGTGAGAGATAGCAAATCATCACATAACCTTTGATATGGGCAGGAGAGTAAACATACATC
>ONFP01000192.1 GCA_900317105.1 uncultured Succinatimonas sp.
ATCATATCCAGCAGACGATCAATACTTGCAATCAGAGCAACAGCCTCAAGAGGGATACCAACCTGAGTAAATACCACGCTCATCATGATTAGACCAGCACTAGGAACACCTGCGGTACCGATTGCAGCAACAATACCCATCAGAACAATAGTGACCTGATCGACCATGGTCAGATCGATACCATAGATTTCAGCAGCAAACACTGCACAAACACCCATATAAATGGAAGTTCCATTCATGTTAATGGTGTTACCTAATGGAATAGAGAAAGAAGCAATTGCCTTAGTTGCACCTAGCTTACGGGTTGCTACAAGATTTGATGCTAGAGCAGCTGCTGATGAGCAGGTGGTGAAACCGATAATCCAAGGCTCTGCTATATCCTTAAAGAAACGCTTTAAAGGAATTCCAACGTAAACGCGTACAATCGGAATATAAACCACCACGAAGAATAAAGCGGTTGCAACAAATGAGCACAGAACCAGCTTTAGCAGAGGAAGCAGCACAGCAAGACCATGCTTACTTACAGTGAAAGCGATCAGAGCGAAAACACCGATAGGAGCATAATGCATAACGGCATTGGTCATCTTGATCATAACTTCGCCAACGCTTTCAAAGAAACTATTCAGGCTCTTACCTTTCTCTCCCATTGAAGCCAGGATAAAACCAAAGAACACAGCAAAGAAAATGATCTGAAGCATTGAGCCCTTTGACAGTGCATCAAAAGGATTCATAGGAACAATGTTCAAAAGAGTATCTTTAAGTGCAGGAGCCTTAACCTCATTGATAGTTAAACCATCTGTTGAGAAATTAAGTCCGGTTCCAGGATGAACTAACTGAGCAATGATAAGACCAAAAATAACCGCAACACCGGTAGTGCATGCATAAACAAGAAGAGTCTTAACAGCAACACGACCAAGCTTTGAGATATCTGCGATACCGGCAACACCTGAAATAATGGTTGCAAATACCAGAGGAACCACAACCATACGAATCAGTCTAATAAACAGATCACCAAAAGGCTTGATGTAATCTGTAGCAAAACTTTCACTAATAAATGTACCGAAAACAGTACCAAGTACTAAACCCAGAAGCATCATCCAGGCTAGGCCAAATGACTTTTTCTTTTCCATTTTTATCTCCAGAAATCAGATAAAGAGTGTTAATGCACTACACTAGAGCAAATAAATAACACTCTTGCATGAGTTTATGATACGTAAAAAAGGCTTAATAATCAAAGAAAACATGGTTTAGCGCACTATTATGTAGCAAAAAATGAGATTTGTGTTACATATTGCCTTTTTTGGGACTTTTAATGTAAACAACTTTTTTATTTCATTTAAACAAGAAGAATTATTAATTTCTGCTGCAAAATTCCACATACCAAAAATCTTATGAAAAAAGCTATTCTTTATGCTCTGAAATTAAAGAAAAAAATGTAACTATAATTTTTTTACATTTTGGTAAAATAACCACCGACAATTACATAACCACAAGGAAAATAAATGGAAATCCATCTGAATGACAGTTCAATGAATGGAACAGAAATAATCAGTCTAAAAGGAAGACTTGATGCAATAAGCTCATCTGAGCTTGAAGAAAAAGTTGAACCTTTAACCTTAAATGACAGTAAAAGTTCACTGATCTTAGAGCTTACCGGATTAGAATACATCAGTTCAGCAGGTTTGCGTGTAATTCTAAAAACAGCAAAAAACTGCAAAAATAATAGTAAAAAACTATTCTTATGCGGACTTACCAAGAACGTTTATGACATCTTCAAACTTTCAGGCTTTGACCTTATTTTAAACATTAAGCCTGATCTGAATTCAGTTAAAGAGGCTTTAACCAACTGAAAGGTAGCTTAATTGATCCTAAATTCAAAAAATTTGACCGCTGCTGTTCTGGGAATAATGATTCCCTACGCTCATGCACAGTTTTCACTGAATGTTGAGGAAAACGAAATCTATGCCGTACCTTTCAATCAGGAGAATCCAGTAGAACGTCGCATTGATACTCTTGATGTCAACAAGCTCTCAAAATACGCATACCTTTTAAGAGCTAATCACATGGTTATGCCTTCATACGGTCCTAAGACCTCAAAGGAG
>ONFP01000011.1 GCA_900317105.1 uncultured Succinatimonas sp.
TTTAAAGAACTTTTAAAACGCTTGGTTTTATTTGTCGTTGTCGTTCGTGACAACGGAAATGCATTATAGACTTTTTTTATTTAGTGTCAAACATTTTTTATTAGAAGTTTGTCACATTTTAAAACTTTCGCTTATTTATGCGGTTTTTAAAAAATTAAATAGTATATTTTATTTTACAAACAATAAAACAACATAAAAAAAAGAGATTAGAACTTTTCTGCGCTAATCTCTAAATAATGAGGAGAAGATTTAATTAGTTATTAAGCTGCTTTTTTTACTTCCTGATCTTTTGGCAGATCATCGTAAGCATCGATTGCTTTCTTAAATCTGTTCTGAACATCCTCTAACAGATATAGACCTTCGCTGTTAGCCTTTAAGCCTTTTAACTTGATTGGGAAACACTCAGGAGGAGTTTCTAAAGTTAAAGCGGTACGCTCACGTAACTGAGAAGTACTCTGATAAACAATGCTTAGACCAACATATTCCTTGCCATCTTTAGCCTTGAATTTCTCAAGAACAAGCTTTGAGCCAATTGGAGTTTTCTTCTCAATGCTGTTTGGAAGTGAATACTCTTCAACATCCAGTGCTGCTAAAACACTGGCGATATTTGAATCATGACCACAAAGGAAAGTGAACTTACGGGTATTTAAACCAAGCTCTTCACTCATAACCTTCAGCAGAGGATGAGCAACATTTACTGCAACAGAAGGTGCAGTGAAAAGAACATCTCCATAGATATCCTTGATAGAAGCGATAAGCTCCCACTCTTTCTGAGTTAACTTATGACCAAAGCCAGCCTTAACAGGATCTTTTTCTTCATAGTACTGAAGAATAAAGGCATCAGATGCAGAATTTGCTAGCTTTAAAGAGCCCTTCATTGCAGGTTCCTTGTTAATCTCAAGAATAATCTGCAGATCATCGTCTCTAAACTTAGTTAAACCATCTGACTTGGCAACAGGAGAATCCTTCAGATCCAGAGCCTTTTCAATGGTTCTGTACTGAGCAGACATATTCTTACCAATACCCTGAAGTCCGGCATCACCGCCCATGTGACCAATTTCCTTCATTGCCTGATACATGAATTCATTAGAAATAAAGGTTAACTGAGGATTAAATACAGGATCCATCTTTGATGGAGCGAACTTATGTTCGATAGTTACATTAGCAACAGGAAGCATACCTGATGAGAAATACTGAGCTGTTGCAATAGTTCTCTGCATTGAGTTGGCGTAGAAACGCATTTCACCTTCAGCAGGAATATAGTTTTCTGTCATCAGACCTTCAGCTACTAGTCTCTTACAGAAATACTGTCCCATCATAGTTTCAAGCTGACCGCCGCGAAGAGATAGCTCACTAGGACCAGATGTCCAATTAAACCACTTATGAGGGGTAACATTGCCTAATGCAGAACCGTTACCTGATAAAGGAGAACGGATATTGTGACGACTTAAAACCACCATCTCTTCAAGCTGGTATTTATTGCCAAAATCAGCAGGTCTAGATGCATATACAGAACTTGATAATGCAAGCATAGATGCGCACAAGGCAAAAGCCATTGATTTAATCTTCATTGTGTAAACTCCATTATGTCTTTAATTTATTTTTTTTTTCATTGTATAAAAGACTTTATACATGACGAGGAAAAATTTTAAATAATTTCACAGAAATTTCAGTTTAAAAATGAAGAAAATTAGATGGGAGCAAAAAAATATAATATACAATCCACCTAAAGAAGATCTTTATCACTTTTTTTATAAAATTATATTGAACGCGTAAAAATAAGAGAATTGTACAAGAAGAATTTATTTAAGTTTTTCCAGCCATTCATCAACATTTGACTGAATCTCATCAGGACGGAAGCGACGTCCTTCAACAAAATTCAGCGAAGGATAATGAGATCGGAGTTCCTCGAGGTAATTGTAGACAGGAGAACCACCAGATGTAACAAAGACATAGATTTTCTTTCCTTGCAAATTATATTTATCCAGGAAAGTTAAAATTATCTTAGGTGGTTTTCTAAACCATACTGGAGCACCCAGGTAGATCACATCGTACTTTTGTACAATTTTTAAATCATTAGCTATCTCAGGTCTTGCATTACGATCAGTTGACTCTAATATAGCCCTGCAGCTTTCCAGTCTGTAATTAAGGTCATCGGCAGAATAAGGCTGTTTAGGTACAATCTCAAAAAGAGGGGCCTCTTTGGAGTTGGCAATCATTTTACCAACTTCCTTGGTATGCGAATTTGGAGAAAAAACAACCACGGCAGAGGTTACATTAGTAGCCTCTGAATGAGCACTTATCGTTGAAAGTGATATAACAGCAAAAAGAATTGCTATAAGTAGTTTTATGAGTTTGCCTTCAAACATGGTGAACAGCCGTATCTACAGCTACTACAAAAATGTAGTAGCTGTATGGTCTCTTTTGTATATTGGATCACAAAAACAAAAGAATAGTTTTTATTTTATATCAATAGATTATCTATTAATTCAAGTATATTACATACCTCATCGCTTAGCGATGGCGCACATTATAGCAGAAAAAAATGAGAGATTGATCGTTTATTCTCTTATACAATTAAAATTTTTTTACCATGTATCCCTATGAATCTTTTCTTCTTCATAAAGGTCTCGAATTTCCCTTTTATCATCAAGCGGATAACCTAAAGCAATAACTGCTACAGGTATAACATGACTGGACAGTGATAATATTTTCTGAAGAGATAAACACTTTTGTTTCTCTGGATACGCCCCTAGCCAAACACTTCCGATTCCCAAAGCATTAGCTGCCAAAATTATATTCTGAGCAGCAATTGAACTGTCAATAAGCCAGTAACCGTCTTTAGCCAGATAAGCTTTATCACTATCACCACAGACAATAATTCCAACATTAGCCTGTTGAATTGGAGCATAGTAAATTCCGTTTTCAGTGTAAATCTTCTCCAACTGCTCTTTATTTCTGGTTACAATAAATTCAAATGGTCTCATATTTAGAGCACTTGGCCCACTCATACCCGCAGTCAAAACAGTTTTAAGATCCTGCTCTGAAATCTCCTTGTTAGAGAATTCTCTTACACTTTTTCTGGACAGAATACACTCTATAGCATCCATACAAATCACTCCCAGACTAATCCCCTCTGATCATATTATGAGCTTTTTTTTCGCAAATTCTTTTTTCTAAATAAGAAAACATAAGTCACCATCACGAAAAATCCTGGTATAAAGGACACTCCTATGAAGGTTGCGAAAAATGTGCCTCCAACAATTGCGGTTCCAATCGAAATCTGACTGGCAGCACCAGCACCTGTTGCAAACATCAGAGGAAATACACCTAAAAGAAAAGCTACAGATGTCATAACAATAGGTCTGAAACGAATAAATGCGGCTTTTTGCGCACTCTTCATAAGAGACAGACCTCTTAAATTGAATTTATGAGCATATTCAATTAAAAGAATTGCATTCTTACAGGCCAAAGCCCCCGACGTTAACAGACCTATCTGCAGATAGACGTCATTTACAAGAGATCTCATAAATACAAAGACCAAAGCACCTAGAATACCGAAAGGAATAATAAAAATCACTGATACAGGAATAGTCCAGCTTTCATACAAGGCAGCAAGAATCAGAAACACAATCAGAGCAGAAAGAAAGAACAGCTTTGAAGACTGAGCTCCTAAAAGTTTCTCCTGAAAAGACTGCCCCTGCCAGGCATAAGAGTAATTATTAGGATGCTCAGAAACAATTTTGGCAATCATATCCATTGCCTGACCAGAACTAATCCCGCTAACTGGATCACCAGAAATTGGAATAGAAGAGATTCCATTAAAGCGCTGACTCTGTACGGGGCCGTAATCAAATCTTGCTTTTGCCACACTATTGAGAGGAACAAGCTGATCCTGAGAGTTAACAAGATTCATCTTGAATAAATCAGAGAGAGAGGTTCGATACTTTGCATCAGCCTGCACATAAACTCTCTTGATACGGCCTCTATCTAGAAAATCGTTGACATACTTGCCAGCCCAGGCAACAGAAATATTGTTATTTATAACCTCTGGAGACAAGTGATGAGATATAGCCATACTGTCATTAAAGGACATGATAAGCTGAGGAGAATCCGGCATTGAATCAGAACGAACATTGGTAATTACTCCACTCTGATTAGCTGTGGCAACAATTTCATTTATATCTTTTACAAAAGTGTCTCGATCAACACCCATGATATTCTGCACCTGAATACTGAATCCTGCAGAAGGCCCCATGCCACGGACTCCACTTGGCAGAACCACATTGATTCTTGCTGCATCATGATTTTTAAAATGAGCATATGCCCTGTCCTTGATGGCCATGGCTGTATTGTCGGCACCTGGTCGGTCATCCCAGTTTTTAAGCTTTACGAAAACAGAAGCTACAGACTGACCTCTAGATCCGCCTCCGCTGAAGCCAAGCGAAGCCATAATACCGTCAATATTATCCTTTTCATTCTCCTCAAAATAGCTCTGAACCTCATTGGCAACAGCTTTTGTCTGTTTCTGAGAAGCTCCTGCCGGCATAGTAATATTTGCAAAAAGAATTCCCTGATCCTCGGTTGGAAGGAATGAGGAAGGAATAACTTTTACAAGACCAATACTCAGTACAGCAAAAAATACAGAAACCAGAAAACAGACCTTAAGATGCTTCAAAAGATAAGCAACATAAATCAGGAACTTTTCTCTACCTAACTCTAAGAGTCTTACGCCTAAATCAAATTTCTTATAAGGTAATGAGGTATGTGAAAGTCGAGGAACCGGTTTTTTTAGATATTTAGCACACCACGATGGAGTAATAATCAGTGCCACCGCAATTGAAAAAAGCATGGCACTGACAATGCTTACAGAAAACTGTCTATAGATTTTTCCTGTAGCCCCGGAGAAAAAGCCCATTGGAATAAATACCGCGGCGATAACAAGACCAACACCAAATAAAGCTGAAGATATTTCTGACATGGATTTTAAGGCAGCATCTTTTGGGGAAAGCCCCTGCTCTACCATAAGACGGTTGATGTTCTCTACCACCACAATTGCGTCGTCCACCAGCAGACCAATTGAAAGTACAATACCAAACAAGGTAAGAGTATTGATGGAATAACCTAAAAGATAAAGCACACTGAAAGTAGCACTGATAACAATTGGAATGGTCAGACAGACTATCAGGGTCGCTCTTATATCTCTTAAGAAAATCAGAATTACGAGAGCCACCAGAAACAGCGCTTCAGCCAGAGTTTTTAATACTTCATGCAAAGATGCTGTTACAAAAGGAACCGTGTCATAAGGGATGGCATATTTAAGACCTTCAGGCAGATTATGTCTGACACTTTCCAGAAAATCTTCAATTCTCTGCGCAGTTTCAACAGCATTAGCCCCATCAGTAAGATCAATTGAAACTGCAGTTACCGGATAGCCGTTATAGTTACCGGAGAATGTATAACTCTCTCTGCCAAACTCAATTCTTGCCACATCCTTTAAAAATACAGTTGCACCGTTCTCATAGGATTTTAGGACAACCTTTTCAAAATCCTCAATAGAACTGAGCATCTCTCGGGATTTGATGGTGATATTTATAGGTTCGTCATAATCGTTAGGCAAAGCACCAAGCTGTCCGGATGAAATCTGTCGGTTCTGAGAACTTAAGGCATTAACCACATCCTGAGGATTTAGCTTGTACGATGCCATCTTATCCAGATTAAGCCAGATTCTGACAGCAAAAGCCGAACCAAATACCGAAACACTGCCCACTCCGTTAATTCGGCTTAACTGATCCTGCAGCACCGAAACCACAAAATCCGAGATGTCTTCCTGAGACATAGAACCGTCAACACAGTAAAAAGCTATTCGCTGCAGTGTATCCTCAGAAACCTTTCTAACCGAGACTCCATTATCCTGAACAGCCTGAGGAAGTCGGCTCATGATATTCTGCAGTCGGTTCTGAATCTGCATCTGTGCAACATCCGGATCAATTGATGGATCAAAGCTGAAACTGATGTTGGCATCACCCTCGGAGGTTGAGCGGGATGAAAAATAAAGAAGTCCATCCAGACCTGACATCTGCTGTTCCACCACCTGAACAACTGAGTTTTCAATGGTAATGGCAGAGGCACCGTTATATCTTAAGGTTAATCTTACTGAGGGAGGTGCAATATTAGGAAAACGGGCGATCTCAAGATTAGGAACACACAGAAAGCCCATCAGAATAGTAATAAAGGCAACAACGGTTGCAAGAACAGGGCGGTAGATAAAAAAACGACTTAACATCCTCTACTCTCCAGATGCAACCTTTACCTTGATTCCATTTTTTAGCAGTTTCTTTCCGCTGACAACTACCTTATCCCCCTCTGCGAGCCCTGACTTTACAAGGTAATAGCCGTTTACAGACTGGGTTAAATCAACCTGCTGTCTTATAGCTGTATCATCCTTTACTACAAAGACAAAGGTTGTGCCCTTTGGTTCTCTGATAATGGCACTTTCCGGAATGCTCAATGCAGATCTTGCAACACCATAGTCAATAATTGCACTTACGGTCATACCCGGCAGAAGAATATGATCCTCATTATCAAAGATTGCACGAAGAGTCAGGTTTCCAGAATCTTCATTGACAACAACCTCATGGAACTTAAAAGTGCCTTCTTTTACGTATCGATTATCATCTGAAAGAGAAACCTTCACTTTAAAACCATCATGGGGCATGTGAAGTTCGCCATTTTTTAATTTAAGCTGCCATTTTCTAAAGGCATCTGCACTCTGCTGAAGATCTACATATACCTTTGAAATATCTACTACAGAAGTTAGAAGCTCATTCTGGTTCTGAGTTACCAGGGCCCCCTTGGTAACATTTGATTTGCCTACGATACCATCTATAGGAGAGAGGACTCTTGTATATTCAAGATTAAGCTTTGCATCTTCAAAATTTGCAAGAGAAATTTTCTGCTGAGCAAGAGCTTCAGCGTATTCTGATTTTACATTTTCCAACTCCTGATTACTTACCGAGTTGGTTTTCTGAAGATTTCGGTATCTATCCAGCTTAATTTTAACCAGATTGAACTTGGCACAGTATTTCTGGTATTCTGCCTCAGTGTAGTTATATCGATTTTTAAAAGGACGGTCATCAATCTGATATAGGGGCTGCCCTTTTTTTACAGTCTCCCCTCCGGAGAAAAGCTGATCTCGAATAATTCCGCTGATCTGTGGTCTGATATCAGCACTTTCATAAGCTCTCACGCTACCGTTCAGATGGGCAACGAGAGACACATCTTTTTTTTCGAGGCTTACAACCTTAACCTCAATTTCATTTGTGCCACTGTTTTTATTATTCTGATAATCTCTGCAGCCAAAGCTGAATACAGAAGCAAAAAACAAAGCACACACTATATATCTTTTCACAATGGCATCTCAAAACATTATTCACATTGTTAGAATATCGAAAATAGAAGAAACTTAGTTCTAGATTTGTTATTTTTTATAAAAATTAATGCTCATTGTCACAAAACAGCTAATTTAACTACAAAACTCTCCAATAATAAATTAAAATTTAAATGTAGTTACAATTATTCATCTTGAATAAAAAAAAACAGATAAATAATTCAAATAAAATTCACAATTCAGGTATGTGATGATACGGTTTAGATTTGGGGAGAATTAAAATGTCAGATAAACTGGATATCAATAATATTAACATCGGCCCAATTATTCCTCAGGATAATGAAATCAAAGTTCAGGATAACAAAGTTCCTGAGAATCTGGAGAACGCAAAGTTAAACAATCCTCCTCCAGTTGAAAAGCCTGAGCTACCAGAATCTCCTGTTGAACTTAGAAAGCAGATTGACAAGATTGTAGCTACAGAACTGAGCCCTTTTGCTGCTAGTATCGCTAACAGTGCTTTTGAAGTACTAAAAGCAGGTGTCGAACTCGAAGAAATTAAAGCAAATATTGAGAGAGCAAAAAAAGATTCTGACGATTTGAGAGAACAGCGTAAGTTAAATCAGAAAGAATATGAGAAAATACTACAGCTGTTGCATATGGCTGTAAAAGAAAGAGAACAGATTTCTATAGGTAAGATGCCTGTAATCAGGAATGAGACAGATCTTACCGACTTTGTAAGACTTCAGCTTAAAAATGATGTTTCAAGAGGTTCTGCAGTTAAGACATCTGAAGCAATGGACAATGAAAATATCAAACGCGATGTCTATGAGTTTAAGGGGCTGGTTTTCAGAGCTGATAATCGTTCTCCTGACGAAATCAAGCAGGCAGGAGGTTTCTTATCTCGTGAAGATCTGAGTGCTCCTGATAAAAAGACAGAGGCAATGGGATTAGGATTGACAAAAGGTGCCACCGGTCGATGTGGAGTTTCATCTGCAGATAATATTCACTGCTGCATGAATTATCTGACAGATCCTAAAGGACGAATTTATATTATAGACACAAACAAACTTGATGAAGGTGAGCATTCCTATTCAATGAAGGATATTCTTCTGAAGAACAAGCTGAAGAATATTGATGAAACAGGTGGAGAAGTAAACATTACAAAAATCCGTCCAAGTGCAATCATGGGCTGGATCCAGCTTCCAGAGGGAATGATGGCTGTTAATAATACTGGTATCACTTTGGATCAGATTGCGATTGGAATCGACACCGGAGAGGTTAAGATAGAACTCAATAAGAATTATGTTTAATAAGGAAAATAATTTTGTATCACTGATTGATACATTAGGTTCCAGACTGAAGGTCTCTATCATTATGAGTCCGCAGAACACCTGCTGTCTCATCTTTGATAGAGATCCTGTCAATTTTGAAATCAGAGATAATGTCTTATACATCTACGCTCCAATCATTTCTGCAGAAAACTGCGACAGTAAGGTACTGTACGGAATGCTGCAGGAAAATCATTTAGGGGATGTATTTACAAGCATTAGTCCTGCGACTGAAGATCTTTGTCTGAATATGGTCGTAACCTATGAGTGTGAATATGAACTCTTTGAGAAGAATTTGTCTTATTTTGTAAGCAAATTAAGGGAGCTCAAAGAAAGAGTTAAAGGAAATTCCTTTGATACAAATGATAAAAAGGAAACTTCAACTCAATCAGTTAAAGACATGATGGTTACAGCATTGTCTGTCTAGAACTACAAAAAGCCTCTAATAATTGCATCCAACATTAGTTGGGTGTCGGAGGGGGTGTCATCTTTTCTCTTCAAAAGAAATGTTCTTATATTGGCTTATATACTCAAGTTGACCTGCTCCCCATGGCTACAAGGGGTCTTCCGGCGGCAAAGATAACTCAAAAAAAAGAGTCTCATTTTCTCAAACAAGACTCCTTTCTTCAGATAGCTGTGAGACTATCTACTATTCCCATTCAATAGTTGCTGGTGGTTTTCCAGAAATATCATAGACTACACGGGAAATACCGTTAATCTCATTGATGATTCTGTTAGAGATATGGCCCAACAGATCATATGGAAGTTCTGCCCACTTTGCAGTCATAAAATCGATGGTCTTTACAGCTCTTAAAGATACTACGAAGTCATAGCTACGGTGATCGCCCATAACACCAACGGCTCTTACTGGAAGGAATACAGTGAATGCTTGGCTTACCTTCTGATACCAGCCGGTCTTGTTTAGTTCTTCCATAAAGATTGCATCAGCACGTCTTAGAAGATCAAGATACTCTTTCTTAACCTCACCTAGAACTCTAACACCTAAGCCAGGACCTGGGAAAGGATGACGCATTACCATGCTCTCAGGAAGGCCTAACGCAATACCGATACGTCTTACTTCATCCTTGAAAAGCTCACGTAATGGCTCAACCAGCTTGAACTTAAGATCATCTGGAAGACCGCCAACGTTGTGGTGAGACTTTATAACATGAGCCTTTCCTGATTTTGCAGCAGCAGATTCAATAACATCTGGGTAAATAGTACCCTGAGCAAGGAACTCAACATCATCAAGTTTTCTTGCCTCATCAGCAAACACATCAATAAAAGTCTTGCCGATTGCCTTACGCTTTAACTCAGGATCAGAAATCCCCTTTAAAGCTTCAAGGAATCTGTCTGATGCATCGGCATATACAAAGTTAAGATCCATAGGCTCAAACATCTGCTTAACCTGCTGACCTTCGTTCAGTCTTAGAAGACCGTTATCAACGAATACACAGGTCAGCTGTTTACCGATTGCTTTCTGCAGCAGCAAGGCGGTAACAGATGAATCAACACCGCCTGAAAGACCTAATAAAACCTTCTTGTCACCAACCTGCTCACGGATTCTGGCAACAGCGTCATCGATAATTGCGCTAGGAGACCACAGCCCATGCAGACCGCATACATTTAAAGCAAAGCGCTTTAACATCTCAGCGCCCTGAACAGAGTGTGTTACCTCTGGGTGGAACTGTACACCGTAGAACTGCTTCTCTGCATTATATACAGCGGCATATGGGCAGGTGTCAGTGCTGCCTACGGTTACGAAGCCCTCAGGAATTGAGGTTACCTTGTCACCGTGTGACATCCACACATCAAGCTTTTTCTCACCGACATGGTCAGTCAGACCATCAAAAAGAGGACAAGCTGCCTTTACTTCAACAGTAGCATGGCCATATTCTCTCTTGCTTGAGCCCTGAACGGTACCTCCTAACTGGACAGTCATAGTCTGAAGACCGTAACAGATACCTAAAACAGGAACACCAGCCTCAAATACCCAAGAAGGAGCACGAGGAGAGTTGTCCTCAGTAGTAGACTCAGGGCTTCCAGAAAGAATAATACCCTGAGCATTGAAATCTTTAATTAAGCTTAAATCAGCATCAAATGGATAGATTTCGCAGTATACACCGATTTCACGGATACGACGGGCAATCAGCTGAGTTACCTGGGAACCGAAATCTAGGATGAGGATTTTTTCAGAATGTATGTTCTGTGAAGACATATTTACTACTCTTGTTGAGATTATCCTGTAAGCTGAATAAATCAAAGATATTACAGGACCATAAATGAAAAAGCACCTTAGTATTATACATCAGGTGCTCTGTTTTTTAACGTTTCTTATACGTGGCTCTGATAATTAGGAGCTTCCTTGGTGATTGAAACGTCGTGAACATGTGACTCGCTGAAGCCTGCTGAGGTGATGCGAACAAACTGAGCCTTAGTACGCAGCTCGTCAATTGTTGCACAGCCGGTCAGCCCCATTGCAGAACGCAGACCTCCCATCTGCTGATGAATAATGCCCTTTAGCATACCCTTATAGGCTACACGACCTTCGATACCTTCAGGAACAAGCTTGTCAGCAGCATTGTCAGACTGGAAATAACGGTCTGCAGAACCTTTTGACATTGCAGCAAGAGAACCCATGCCACGATATGACTTGAATGAACGGCCCTGATAGATTTCAATCTCACCAGGAGCTTCCTCAGTACCAGCAAACATTGAACCAACCATTACACAGTTGGCACCTGCAGCCAGAGCCTTGGCAATATCACCAGAATAACGGATACCACCGTCAGCGATAACAGTTACATCTGAGCCCTTTAGAGCATCAACAGCATTTGATACTGCAGTCATCTGAGGAACACCGCAACCGGTAACAATACGGGTGGTACAGATAGAACCAGGACCGATACCTACCTTAACAGCATTAACACCAGCCTCAGCTAATGCCAGAGCACCAGCTGCTGTTGCAACGTTACCACCGATGATTGGCAGTTCAGGGTATTCCTTGCGAAGCCACTTTAATCTGTCCAGAACGCCCTGTGAGTGACCGTGTGAAGAGTCAACTAAAAGAACGTCTACACCTGCTTCAACAAGGGCCTTTGCTCTTTCCTCATTACCTGCGCCGGCACCAATAGCACCACCAACACGAAGTCTGCCCATTGCATCCTTACATGCATTTGGTTTGTTTGAGGATTTCTGGAAATCCTTAACAGTAATTAGACCTTTTAACTTGAATGTAGAATCAACAACTAAAACTTTTTCAATTCTATGTTTCTGCATTAAAGCCTGAACATTCTCACGAGACTCATTTTCACGAACTGTAACCAGTCTGTCCTTTGGAGTCATTACCTCGTGAACCTTAACATCAAGCTTGGTTAGGAATCTGGTATCACGGCCAGTGATGATACCTAGAAGATTCTCTTTCTCATCAACTACGGGGAATCCATTGAAACCGCATTTTGCAGCCAGCTGCAGAACCTCACGAATGGTTGCCTCAGGGTGAACGGTAACAGGTTTGGTTACCATACCGTTTTCATAACGTTTTACTCTGGCGATTTCCTGAGCCTGGCGCTCAATTGACATGTTTTTGTGAATAAAGCCAATGCCGCCTTCCTGAGCTAAAGCAATTGCCAGATTGGATTCTGTAACAGTATCCATTGCTGCAGAGATCATTGGAATATTCAGCTGAATATTGGAGGTCAGTCTGGTACGAAGATCAGCAGTATTTGGTAAAACAGTTGAGTGTGCTGGGACTAACAGAACGTCATCGTATGTTAGAGCCTCTTCCATAATGCGTAACATAAAATCCTCCTAAAAAAAATTTGTGTGATTATACTCTAAAATAACTTATTAGTATCAGTTATATCTATATTTTTTATATATTTGATTTACAGAGCATTTTTTCTTCCAAAATAGTGCAACACAATTGTGGTTGCGACTCTCTAACTGAAATTTCAGATTATAGAGCTTAATCACAGGAGGAATTAAGACAGACTAATGCTGTAAAGGAGATTTTTCACGCGCTCAGGACACAAACTTTTTTTTGCAGAAACAAAATAGCCTGAACACACCGAAGTCTGCTCAGGCTTAATCAAGAACAAAATATGATTGTTAGAAAATACGATCCTTGTATATCAGGATTAGGTATTATTTGCACTAATCATAGTTAAGATAGCATCAAAAGTAGCTGAGATACCAACCTTGGTAGCAGTCGATATAGGCTTACTCTTTCCTACCTCATTCATAACCTTCATAAAGGAAGGCATTTCTGTACTACTCTTGATAATCGTATCCTTAAAGTTCTGTTCATAGGCATAAAGATCAGCTCTCAGGATTTCATCGAGTTTATCTGCAACAGCCTGAACATTAACAAATGATGGGTCAAACTCATACATTTCGATTTCACGTCTTAAACGATTAAAGTAAGGGGCAATACAGACGTTGTATTCATCAGTGTCAGGTTTGCCTTTTTTAACATTATCGAGGTGCTCGGCCATAATGCGTTGTACCTCTGGATAGAAATGATAGTTTGGCTCATCAGACATATATCCAGGCACACTACTGAAGTTGCCGTCATTATCAAGCTCATTACGCAGCATATTTATCTGATCAAGCTCAGTCTGAATCGTATCTGCATCAACAAGAGACTGCTTTCCGATGTTTTTTCTGGTGTAATACAGGCAGCGGCCTGCAAAATCTAGTGGATAATACTGCTTGGTTCCACCCACTGGATTTCCAGCCATTCTGGACATGGTGGCAGCTACCTTTTTAATCATATCATTTACCTGCTCTATGGAGTTATTCAGTCTCAGCTGACACTGAGAGAACTTGAATAAAGCAGGAGGAATCTCAATACCCATATTGGAGATTTTGTTGATACATACGCCTAGCATTGCACCCACATCATCCATGGTACCTAAGGCTATAACCTCCTTAACAACATCCTCAATAGCAGCTCTGTTCTCATTGAACTTTGCCTTTCCTTCCGGCGTTAAAAGAGCTTCAAAGGAAGAATAGAAACGCTCTGGTTTCTTGAACATCAGTGCTGCCATGGTTTTGAAGATATTCTTCTGCTCATCTGAGGTCATCTGTGTGGTATTACCAAAGTCAATCATGGTCATCTCACGAGTGGAGCTGTCATACATGATATTTCCTGAATGCAGATCTCCATGATAGAAGCCTCCATCATACAGAGCCTGAGTTACCCACACACGGGTCATATCAGTCAGAGATTTCTGACATTCAACTAGTTCTTTGTAGATAGCGTTAAGCTCATTACGCTTGCTGATGTAATCCTGCAAAGTGTCTACATGCTTGAAGGCAGGTTCGTTAATAGCCTCGGAAGAGTTATATATCGTCTTCATGACAGGTTCTTTAACTTTAAAAGTCTTACCTGTTACAGGATCTGTCTTTTCAACCTCCTGCATAACGATATTAGGTTCAGTGATTGCGTCAAGCTTCTTGGTAATGCCGTTCAGATAGTTGGACACAGTCTGTCCCTTTGCAAGATTCTGCATCATCACAGAATTTGTTGAATGAACCTTACCGTTAAGGGTTGCACTCTTTACCTTTGAATATGGGGTATTGTTATAGCAGTTTGCTTTCTTGGTATTCTCTGACTCCTCTCTTAAGTCCATCTCGGCTAAGATACTGTCCAGCTGTCCCTTGAAAGTCTGCTCCATACCATCCTTATACTCACGTGCAACACCTAAGAAAATATCCTTTTCACGTTCTGCACGATTCTTGATGTCAGGTTTAATCATCTTCACCACACAGTCCTCTACAAATGGACTCTGATCAGAGTAAACCTTAACTAAGAAAGCCTGACCTACAGAGGCTGAACCCAGAGATTTAACAACCTCAATAGATTTAACCGCGCCATTTGACTTCTCGACCATCTCCTGAAGCTGAGCCAGAACAACCTTATCAGGAATAGGAGCCAGATTACACTTGGTATCTGCCAGAGCCTTCTTCAGATCTGCAAGGATCTGCTTGCTCTGAGGATCGGTATCACTTGATGGCTCAGGAACAGGAATTGCCTGCAGAACCTTCTGCATAATTGGACCAACACCCTTAATCAGAGCACCAAGCTTGGCACCGTAGGAATCTGAACCTTTAGAGTAACGGACAAGGGAGGCAATCATATGATTTCTGTCCTTCGTATCCACACTCACAAAGTATCGAGCCAGAGTATTTCTTATAAAACGTCCGTAACCGCTGTTCATAGAGAAACTGTCCGCAGCCATATCAGACAGCTTGTTCTTCTTTTCCTCGGCAGTCATCTCAGAGACCGGTTTTTCGGTATTCACGACTTTTACAAAGCGGCTAGGCTCTGAATTTGCAATATAAGGAGCACGATCCATAGCTTCCCTAATATCACTTATAAAGGTCTCGATCTTGACATCCTCGGCATTGAATTTCTTTGGCTGACCTATAGCTAAAAGACGACTGTTTTCCTCTGACATGTTTAACATAGCCAGCTTGTCATTTAAGCCCTTCTTTTCCTTAATCAGCTTATTGAGAGCCGCATTTTCGGTTACATCTCTGTATTTGATAAGCTTGGTTAGCTCCTCATCAGAGCAGTCGACAAGCTTTTTGTTTTCAAGGGTAGCATTTATCTGCAATGCATTCTTAAGCTCAGTGCTCAGCTGCTTTACAAGATCATCAATGCTGTTTTTTCCGGTCTCAGGATCTGCAAAGAACTTCTTGGTTTCATCGAGCTTTACAGGATCACACAGAGACAGGAACTTAGCGATATCCTTGTTATAGGCGGTACCGTCAAGATGATTCTTTAAAGTTAAATAAAGAACAGAGGTATCCTTGGTGTCATTAATAGCGTTTTCTTCGAGCTTCATAAGTTCAACCGTATCGGTCTTATAGCCGTTGAGAACACTGAGCTTTGGATGAGTAAGAAGCTTATGAACCAGATCAGGTGCCAGCTCCTCTCTCTTTTCTGCAGAGGATTCCTTGAATTGCTTTATTTCATCAGCAAGAGCACTGTCAGCCTTGCACAGCATCTCAATCTGAGGATTCTTCATGAAGTTTACATGCTCAAGGAGCATCTCCTGTACCTTCAAGCAGTCATCAGTATTTTCAGGATCCATATCGACAAAACGTTCTTTTCCTTTGACAACCCCAAGAGTCTTATCAATCTCATCGCAGATCTTCATCAGATAGACATTCATGGTGTCCTGGAACATTTCCGTACCCTTGCCCAGAACTTCTTCCATCTGACCATATACTTTGGTAAGCGCATCGTCTGGCACAAATGCTGTCATTAGGGTCAGTTTTCCTAAAAAAGCCAGCTTGTTGAACAGGAAAAAGGTACTGTTAGGATCCTTTGGAATGCCGTCGATTGTCTTTTTAAGTTGAGCCTTGACATCTGGGTCAAGATCTTTGAACTCAGGCAGATCCAGAGTATTCGGATCATGCATTAACTGCTTGAGTTTTTCTCCGGTGTCTTCAGTTTTGAACTCTTTGATACTATCTAGGAATTTGTTTAAAGGTTCTACAATTAATGGCTCAACATTAAGCACCAGCTCAGGTTTGATTAAAAGATCCGCAATGGTATTAAGATGCTTTGCAAAGACCATTCTCATGTGAGTAGCATTAGCCTTCGCAGATTTCACGTCTGACTTCCAGCTCTCACTGTCGGAGATAAGATCAGCAACAAGATTTCTGACTTCCTTCTCTGTGGTTTTCAGAGGCCCTTTCTCGGACTCCTTCTTTGGCTCTTCAAGCTCAGCAGGAGCTGTATAGGAAATCTTTACCTTGATATCTTCTGGTTTGCCGCTTTTCTGAAGATTCTCGAAATGGGTGATCATTTCATTGACTTCAGGGCTGTTGGTCTGATTGTACAGGCCCATTTCCTTTGAGAAGGCAAAGTAATAGTCAAAAGCCTCTTTATCGTCCTTGTAACGTCCGTCAACGGCAGTCATGCCCATACGGTACATCAGATCTAAAGGCACATCGTTAAAGGAGGTAGGGTCAGCACCGGTAGCAGCACAGATTGCATTTATACAAAGCTCTCGTGCCTGTCCTCCTAGCTCTGCAGAATCCAGCTTGGCATTTCCATTTTCATCCAGATTTCTAGAGATGGAGTTTTTCATAACATCCTGAGCATTCTCTCTTCCGTACAGCTCAGGATTACTTACAATATCATTTTCAAAACGACGAATTAGTTCCTGAAGTTTAAATGGAACTTCAAGCTCCTGACGACCATCTCGTCCGGTGATGGTTACGCTTATTTTTCCAGACTGTGCATCCGGACGCTTGATTTCGATATTAAGTTTTTCTGAATCTTTTGACAGCTCAAAAGTTGAGCTAGTCTTTGTTGGATTGTTGGCCAAATCACGAAGGTTCTTGTATAGCTCATTGGTATCTGAAACAAGTGTCTTTGCCGTCTCACTTTTGGTTCTTTCAATACTTGACTTAGCAGCACCAAAGGAAAAGATGCTCTTTACCCAGTCAAAAATTGAAAAGCTCTTTTTCTCGGTAATATTCTTTGAGGCAATTGCGTCATTCTTGGTTAAAAGATCTACTGCAAACTGTGATCTCAAGTGTAAGTCATTTACTGCGTCTACCATAATCACAACCTTATTAGCTATTTAAAATATTAGAAACTCTTCTTTTTAGTATAAACATTCTTTAGCACTACATTATTTAAAGTTTTTGTAATTGTGACATGAGACTGATTATTTATTTAAGAGTTCACAGAATATAGATATAAGGTTTGAAGAAACTAGCTCTTTTCCAAAATATACAAGGTGTTATATTACAGCCTTTATGTTTGAAGTTTTCAAAAAAAGAAAGCTTCAAAGTCATCAATAGTCGCATACTCTGAGTCAAATTCCAGACCAGGAATTCTGGACACAGGATGAGTTATAGGCTAAAGAATGTCATCTAACACCTTATTTTCAAGAGAATTGATAACACTGTTTACCGTCACACCAGGAGCCTTTTCAATAATCAGAACATCCGGAGATTGCTATCTCCTGTTCCTCAGAGCGTAGACCTAGCATTTCAGAGGACCAACTGAGAGACTGTGCAATACTCTCAGTATCGCCTCTGAAGATTTCTAAGCAAACAGACTTTTTACAGCAAACTTGATACTATTAAGGGTTCCCAGTGTTCCCATTGCATCCCATTTATAGGTCTGCAGTACCTCGGCCATACCAGTCAGGAAGCTCTCATCCGGCTTATTTCTAAGTTCTAGGAAGCGTTTGAGATGTTCATATTCCTTCTGCATCATAACGGTCTGCTTTTCCTTGTAATAGGCGAAGAATGCTTCAAAGGCATCATCCTCAGCCTTAATCTCCTGAACAGTTGGCTCTTCGTTTTCATCTCCCTTCTTAGCGTTGGCCATACGAAGTGTCTGCCAGTTAGAATACAGCTCACGGAAATGATCATCATCATTGAAAGTAAAGGCAGCCTTTGCATGCTCATTGAGTTCTTCATCTATATTAGACGATGTTGCCTGCTTAGCAATGTGCTTAATCTTTTTCTTTAACTCATCATCAGGATCATTCTGAAGCTTATCAAGCTCTTCGTTATAGAGTTTTAAAAGAGCCTTGCTAGCTTCCTTGAAATTAGTAACATCCTTGAATGTCTCTGATGCTTTCTGAGCAAAGCCCATACTTGGACAGAGATTAAAATGATGATCTGCATTTACGCCCTGACCAAAGGCGAGGAACATATCATTTATGGTAGAAATCTGCTGGTTCATCTCCTCAATGGTATTCTGAATAGAGAGCTGACATACCTCAAAATTATAGATAGGAGCAGGAATCTCTATACCTTCCTTTAAAATAGCCTCCATAACCAGCTTAATCTTCAGACCGGTATCCTCTTCCGAGCCTTTCTTAAGAATTGCTGATATCACCTCAGTAAGATACTGTTCTACAGTCTTATCTTGGCCCTCCTTCACATTTGCAAGTCTCTCCAGACTCTTTTCAGAGAGCAGAGACTTAAGTCCCTGCATAAATACAGGACCGTTCTTGTCTAAAGAAGCAGCCATCATTCTGATGATGTTCTCCTGCTGAAGAGCTGTCAGCTTAACACAGTTACCAAAGTCAATAACGGTAAGCTTATCCTTTGAGGTCATGATATTGCCGGCATGAAGGTCTCCGTGATAGAAACCGGTGTCAAAGATACCCTGAGTAACCCATTCTTTTGAGAATTTAACCAGATTGTTTCTCTGCTCAATCAGAGCTTCATATTCATCAAGAAGTTTTTTCTGAATATCCTGCGAAGTCTCTTCCGGAATAGAGATTGAAGTATATCCGTTAATAAACTCGTTAACAGAGGTATAGGATGGTACAGGGTCAATGCCTGGAATCTCGTGTCCCATCGTATTCACCGGTTTGAGAATATTATATAAAAGGTTATCCTCCATAGAGGTGACAACATTATTAACAGTTACGCCCGGAGCCTTTTCAATAATCAGCACATCGGTTGAAGGAGGAACCAGATCAAAGAGCTTCATGCTCTGCACCTTACTGTCAAAATTACTGTAAATCTGACCTGAAACCACATTCTGAGCCTCAATAGTAAGATCAAGCTCCTCCATAATTGTCTTTAGGGAACCTTCAAAGGTAACATCCATACCAGGAATCTTTTTGGCAGCTTCCCTAAAGATTTCCATCTCACGCAGCGCCTTGTTCATTACATCAGGTCTTAGGATCTTGATAACACAGTCAACACCTTCAGGTTTGTCTGCGGTATAAACCTTACATAAGAAAGCCTCGCCGACAGAAGCAGCACCTAAAGAGCGCTGAATATCAATTTTCTTGATCTTGCCATCTGAATTATTAATAACCTCCAGAAGGTGAGCCTGAACCACATTCTCAGGAATAGGAGCAAGATTACTCTTCATGTCAGAGAAAGACTGCTTTAGAGTTTCGCTGATTTCGTTCTGAGGAGTCTTCTGCAGCAGTTTCTGCATAATAGGACCTGCGCCCTTGAAAGCGGCACCAATCATCTTGTCTGTAGAAAGTTTACCGTCAATTTCAGCTCTTGAGTATCTGATAGCAGCTGCCACCATTGAAAGCTTGTCCAGTTTTGAAAGCTTAGTGAAATAAGTCTTACGGACATTGGTAACAAACTGTGTCATGACGTTCTCTGTATTGCCAGAAGCTGCTTCAAGATCCTGAAGTGTTGAATTAGGATCTAGAGGATCGACATTTTTGCGTACAACCTTAGGAGCGTTTTCGTCATCAAGATCTTCATCAGGCTCCTCATCACCTACAGCCTCAACATTGTTCTGCACCGGCTGCTGAGCTTGAACATTGGCTTCATTATCAGCAGCTCCCTCTTCCAGTTCAGGCTCTACAATCATATTAGAAACCTCATCCAGAATTGAATCAACTGACTCGTCCAGATCCTTTTCAGCCTTGATTAGACTTAGTTTAACTTCAAGCTGTGCGTCTGTAAGTTCACTGACTCCCTTTTTAACATCAAAATCAAGGAAGTTGCGAATCAGGGCAGCACTGTTTTCAAGCTGCACATCAGTAAATGTATCGCCTTCGCCACCAAGAAAATCCATACCGGATTCCTTTATCTGTCCGATAAGATCGGCAACCTTTGTTTTAATCATCGATGGCAGAGTATTTAAGGCCTGAGGGTCTTTAATCATATAGGCCAGTGCCTTGGCATGCTTCATCATTAGACGCTGCAGTTTTGCACCTGGCTCGACAACTTTCCCCTCACCGCTGTTGAGTTTATCAATTTCCTTATCTATCTGATTTCCATCCTCTTCCAAAATCAGATCCGCCAGGAAATTATGAACCCAGAAGGCTCGCTGCTCCTGTAACAGCTGCTTCTGATTAGCCTCGAATCCCAGATTAATATTGTTAACTCGACCTGAGTATAAATTCTCATCATTGTTAACTTCTTCAATAATACGGTTCAGGTCGCCCAAAGCCATATGATAATCAGCTGCACCCTCATCAGAGAGAGTTGCTGAACCTATTTTCACTCTGCCTGTATCCAGAGAAGTAACAACCTTAGGAATAATTGAAACAGCAGTAGTTATGGCAGTAGAATAAACACCTCTGATATCGTCGGTGATAGGGTTATATTTATTCTCGCCCAGAGTAATAGGATCATAACTATGGCTTAGTATGAGCTTTGAAACCAGCTCTCTAAAATCATCATCCTCAAGTCTTGAGGTAGGCTTACCATCGGTAAATGATTTCGTCAGAACCGATATCAATGGGCTAAAGGCCAGATTCAGATGAGCTACCAGATACCTCTGCTGAGGAGTTAGATTATCAGGCAGAGATTTTGTAGCAACCGCAATGAGAATAGATGGATTATTCGCTAATTCGGCTTTCAAAGCTTCCGCTGTCAGCTTACCTGAAGAACTGAGCTGCTCGAGTCTTTCAAAGCCTTTAGCAATATTGATATTCTCAATTCTGCTGAATAGAGCATTAACCTTGACACAAAGTCTGTCTTTACTTGAATTCCAGTTATCCGACCTATACTCGTAAAGCTGGTTTTTAAGTTCCTCTGTCTCGGTTATAGGGGTACTTTCAATCTTTTTTTCCATTAAGGTAATTATCGACACAAAGTTACCCTTAAGGGCATCCCCCATCATCTTTTTGAAAAGAGCTCCCAGATCGGTATTAGGGTCTTTGGCCAGCTCCGCCTTCACATGAGGAGACAGGACAAAGCTTACGAAAATACCAGCGACTCCCTCTAAGACAGAGAAGGATTCTTCTGTCATATAAGGTTTTAATGCATTTATAGCAGCATAGATTGCATTCTTGTCCGGATTCTTAACCAGATCAGTGAATAAATTGAAAACGGGTTTGTTCTCATCGATGGAATTAGGATCATTATCATCTGCAAAGATCATCTTCAGTGCATCATTTGCATTAAGTCCTACTTTAACATCATCCTGAATCTGTTTAACAGTAACCATCATATTCTGTGCTTTTCCGTAGCTGTCAAGCACCCTATCAAATTCGTCACTGTTATTTGCTTTGGTCAGACCCTTTAAAAGATTTAGAAGGTAATTAGGAACCTGCTTGTTTATTGAGTTTTTCTTAGCCCCAGACTCAAAGTTATACATGATGGTAATGTATTTCTTTTTAAGTTCCTGGAAGCTCTGGTAGTTCAGCTTTTTTCCATCCAGAGCAATAGAAAGCTCGGTAACCAGATTCTGAGCCTTAACAACACTCAGATTGGAGATATCTCCGGCTATACGAGCAAAAGAAACACCCAGCACATCCTGTTTTTCAGAGATACTCTTGCCCAGCTTTTTTAAGAAGAAGTTAAAACCGTCGATAATATTCGACTGCGCTTCATGGGCCGTAACCGCTCTATAAACGGAGTCAGATGTCTGCTTGTCAAAGCCTATCTCTCTACAGATTTGATAAACGACGTCAGCAATCTCCTTATTCAGGAGCTTACCGATTGCAGTATTCATGAAAGCCTGCATGTCATCATAAGAGTTATTCTCCTTCTTAAGCTTTGCTATCTCCGCATTCAATGAAGCGAACAGCTCTTTGTTTTCAAGCACGAAGTTCTTCATTATCTGAGCGTCTGTCAGATAAGAAGGATTACTGGTCAGAGTATTAAGCTCTGTAGTGAGAGTTTTAAGATTTTCCTGAGCGACAGGGTCCTGACTCTGCTTGAGCTTGTCGATTTCACTCTTTAGGCTGGCTACTTTCTCGTCATAACTGGTCTTAAGAGCTCTGTTCTTGGTAAACTCATTGTTAAGATTTATAATCTTTGAGCCAAGAGCATCGGCAGCATAAAAGTTTTTAAGCTCATTTTCAGATTTACCCTTGAGAGTCTTCAGATCATTATCATACTTCTCGATAACATCCTTATTGGCTTCTTTTACCAGACTAATCTTCTGCTGCAGATCAGCTATCTTCTGAGTGTACTTGTTATCTGTTCCCTTCTGAATAACAGAGGTATTGAGTTTATCATCAATCCCCTGAGGAGATTTCTTCTTCTCAGCTTCAAGCTTATCAATAATGGAATCTACATATAAGCTGTTGATTTTTGGACTGTGCTTTACAATTTCGTCCTGATTCTGTGGAACATTGTCCCCCTCCTCAGCAACCTGCTCAGGCTCTTTTGGCTTAGCAAATTCCTCCTTTTCTTCATCCAGAGCTACCTGCTTATCCCTGATTTGTATATCAAGATCCAGAAGCTGCTTTGAAACAGAATCCAGTTTTTCCTTGTTTTCATTTAACCAGACCTTTAAATTCTTTAAGTTCATCAGATCTTCAGCGTTTAAATCTTTCTTTGCTTCCAGATCTTTGATGGAATTTTCCTGTTCAGATATTGTCTTTGTCAGGAAATCAGAATGCACCCTTAAAGGCTTACGCTCAAGATTCAGTTTCTCAAGTTCACTTTCATGAAGCCTGAGCTGAATCTCCTTAATCGAATTTTCATAAACTGAAGATTTATTTCCTACGGAACTGTTAATCTTAGAATTGAGAAGCAGATGCCTCTGTTCAATCAGCTGCAGCTGATTATCAAGGTACGTCTTGTTACTCTGCTGAATCTGTTCATCACTCTGACCACTTTGTCGAAGATTATCTGAATTATCTCGAATTTGAGAAACAATGGACTCTAATGAATTAAAGTCCATAACACTTAACTCATGATATTTCTTCTCTCCTCCGGTCATATGGGAGAGAATGTTGGTCAGCATGCCTCTGCGGTTAATATCCTTATCCTGAGAATCCAGACCAATAAGAGCAGAATCCAGGCCAAAAATATCAATGTGAGAGCAGATATCGGTGGCAATAAGAGTCTTCATATGATCAAGATCGTAAGGCAGTTTGATTTTATGTGCTACGCCAGGGAGCTTGATAAAAAGCTGAGCTTTTTCATCACGTTCTAAGATACAGTGAATCGCTTTGCCGCCATCATAAAGGTCAATGCCTACACGCTCTTTTTCATTCCCCTTTGACATATGAGCCAGGGTCTGGTTAATGGCTAAGGTGTTGTTCTTAAGCTCCATAGCCTCCCTGTGGTCATTGCTCTTATTAAGATGATTGATAAGTTTTGATGCCAGACCGAAGGTTACCACACAGAGAACTTTTTCAAAGAAATTGAATTTATGCTTACGTTTTAAGGTTCTCTCAAAGCTGTCGTGAGTTTCAAGAGGAGACTTGAAGATTTTCAGTGCTTTGTTCTTGCTTACAAGAGCATCGGACAGCTCTGGAACATCAGTAATCTCATCAATGACTTCAAAATCATTGATTATCTCATCAGGACCATTATCATCCAGTACATCCAGATCTTCATGAGCTGTATTAAGTCCGTTTATCTCAGCAAGTATACTGACTTTCTCGTCATCAGGATTATTCTGATCGTTATTTACATAATTATTCTGACCATTATTGATATTATTTACGTTTAGCTCAGACATATTGCACCTCAATCCACATACAAACCATTAACTATGCTCAAAACGGACTTCATAGGGTATTTTGAAAGACAACCTGCAGTCTTTTGAATTTACACAGAAGCATCCCCAACAAACATTGTAGAACTATATATAATATTAGGATATTTTTTGACCTACATTTGTAGTAGAAATTCAATAATGTGAGCTACCATAAAAAAACATATAGCCAAACAGCAGTAAACAATATTACTTATTGATTTTTAATATAATATAAATATATTTATGATAAGAAAGAAATTTTTTTTATGTTTTTTTTCTCTAATTTATAAAAAAATTAACACCTACAAAAAAACCTGTATTCTTTCTGCTAACAAAAGCATAAGTAAAGTAGTGTATATGCAGAAGCTTTTTTTTGACGGATTTAAAAAAAGACTAGCTCATTCCCGATTAAAACAGACGGCTGTGCTATAATTTTTCATGCAAAACAGCAGACTTAATCTGCACTACAAGAACAAACGATACTTTCTGACCAAAACGCAGTTAGATAAAAAATCACCGCTCTTACAAAGAGATATAAGGATTCTATGAGCAATATTCCTTTTGAACCTAAAGATGGAGATTATGTATCTCTTATCGAAAGACTGGGGAGAACCTCAATTGATGAGATCAAGGATGAGATTTACAAATCTCAGAAAGAACATCAGCAGCACGCAGGAGTGCTGAACAGTCCTTCAATTGAAAAGACCATTTCACAAAAGAATCTGAACCGTTCCCCTGCACAGGCAAAAATTCCCGGCACCACGCAGAACACAACCCCAGCGCAGAGCTATTCAAATACCACCGGCTCAGGCTCTGTAACCTATGAATCTGCGATAAATAAAATACTCAAGGTTCTGCTCTTCATTGGATTTCTGTTTGCAGCTACCATCACCGGAGTTATAGCTGTCACAGTTGATACAGAGGATGAGGAAATCATACTGTTTCCTATGATCGTCTACATAATCTTTGTAGCAGTGGTCTCCTCAAAGCTCAGCAAGAGAAAAAGCACTAAGGAGAAATAGGAAATGGATAACTATCTTATCTGGCTGATCTTAGGCCTGGTGCTTTTAGGTGTGGAGATGATGATTGGCAGTATCTATCTTCTGGCTCTGGTAGCCGGCTGTGCCATCGCCTGTATCTTCGCCTTTATGGGAACAACTTTTACCGCACAGTGCATCATTGCTGCAGTGGTGGCAATTGCAGGTGTGATTACAGCCTTCATCTTCAGGCGCAATATCAGAAAAAAGCTTACCCCAAATCAGGACTGTGACAATCTTGATAAGGGACAGATTATTACCGTCGAGAAAATCGATTCTGACGGAGGTGCCACTGTCAGCTACAGAGGTTCTTTGTGGAAGGCCTTTGCTAAAGAAGGAAAACTTGAGGCAGGAATATACCACATTGAGAAGGTTGACGGTACCAGACTGATTTTAATCAAATAGTAAAGGAGCATATAAATGTATTTAGATATGGACATTTCAGGCGGCAGCGTTGCACTGATCCTGATTATTATTGCAATCATTTTTGCTGTTAAGGCCATCAAGGTTATCCCGCAGCAGACTGCATGGGTTATTGAAAGACTGGGTAAATTCCACAAGGTTTTAAATCCTGGTCTAAACTTCATTATTCCTTTTATCGACAAGGTTGCCTACAAGCATTCTCTAAAGGAAATTCCTCTGGATACTCCAAGCCAGGTATGTATCACCCGTGATAACACCCAGCTTTCAGTAGACGGTATTCTCTACTTCCAGGTAACCGATCCTAAGCTGGCCTCCTACGGTACCTCCAACTACATCATCGCCATCACTCAGCTGGCTCAGACCACTCTGCGTTCTGTTATCGGTAAGATGGTTCTGGACGAGACCTTTGAGGAGCGTGATGTCATCAACAATCAGGTGGTTGCAGCCATCGATGAGGCAGCCTTAAACTGGGGTGTTAAGGTACTTCGCTATGAAATCAAGGATCTGACTCCTCCAGCTGTAATTCTGCAGGCAATGCAGCGACAGATCACCGCAGAAAGAGAGAAAAGAGCAGTTATCTTCGAGTCTGAGGGTAGAAAGCAGGAACAGATTAACCTTGCTAACGGTGCCAGAGAGGCTGCCATTGCCAAATCTGAAGGTGAGAAGCAGTCTGAAATCAATATCGCTGAAGGTAAGGCACAGGCTACCATCGCCATTGCCAATGCAACAGCCAAGGCTCTTGAAACCATTGCTCAGGCAACTCAGGCTGAAGGCGGCAACACCGCTGTAAACCTAAAGGTTGCAGAGCAGTATATTGAGGCTTTCTCAAATCTTGCCAAGACCAACAATACTCTGATTGTGCCAAACAACCTATCAGACGTATCCGGCATGGTAAGCTCTGTTATGAAGATTGTTCAGTCAACCTCTCAGGCTCCAGCTGCAACCAAATAACACAAACAACTCTCCCAAGACAGGACCCGACAGTCCTGTCTTCTTATTTTGAGGATATGCATTATGGATTTTAAAGATCCTGATAATTCCACCTCCCAAAACCGCAATGACTACATAACTATTCAGACCGGCAGTTCTAAACACAGTAACTCCCCTTCCCTGATAAAAAGTTTTTGTCATATCTTTATGATGATAGGATCCATTATCACCTTCATCCGCAACACGGTTTTCAATATCATTTTTATTCTGCTAATCATTGCGATATTTGCTCTGGTGGGACTTGTAAATACAGTTACAGACAGGGGGGCCGAGGTCATTTCTGAGATCTCAGGAAAGAGTTCCTATAAAACCGGACAGGTTGAGCAGGTACTGTGCTTTGATTTAAACGGTCCTGTATACGAGTATCCTCTGCCGGATGATGACTACTCAAAGCTCACCCGCAACCTTGATGAGAAACTCAACAACCGCCGCATCAATGATATTCTCTCCATAGAAAAAGCACTAAAAGCGGCTCAGGATGAGAATGAAATAAAAGAAATATACCTAAACCTCACCGACTGCATGACCACCTTCCCGGTTGCAGAACGTATCTATAATGCAGTTCGTGAGTACAAAAAGAAAAAGCCTGATACAAAAATAACCGCCTTTGCAGAAAGCTATGGAGCATCTGCCTACAGAATCGCCACTGCAGCCGATAGAATCGTAATCGATCCGTTAGGCGGCTTTGATTTTAAGGGCTTTGCCAGTGCCAATCTGTATTTTAAAGATCTCTTAGACAGATTAAGAGTGGAGCCTTTGGTCTTCAAGGCCGGTGAATTTAAGAGCGCCGTGGAAATCTTTACAGAGAACAGAATGTCTGAGGGGGTAAAAAAAGAGTATCAGCATATCTTTGACTCTCTATGGAAGCTCTACAAGGATTCGTTAAACTCAAGAGCTGATGCATCTGCCTCCTTAACCAGAGTCTTTGATAATCCGCAGCGCTTCCTTGAAGAGCTTGAGAGATTCAGAGGCTCTGAGGCTCAGCTGCTTAAGCATATGGGACTGGTGGATGAAATCAACTCACAGCTGAATCTTGAATATGCCTATTCAAAGGATTACGGCTATGAAGATAATATGCTCAATCCACTCATGACCGACTATCAGGACCTTGCTGACTCAGTAAATCCAGTTACTGCAGCTAAAACTCTAAAAAAGAAGCACAGAAAGAATGGTGCTGATAAGAGTGTAACTGTAGAAAGTGCAGAGGGTAAATCAGAGATTGCGGTATTATACGGCATCGGTGAGATCATGGATTACTCAGAGAGACCAACAGAATTTACCCCTGACAATATAGCCTCACAGATTGAGAGTATTCTTGAGGATAAAAATATTAAAGGTGTTATCTTCTACATCAACTCCCCTGGCGGCTCAGTTTCCGCCTCAGAGAAAATCAGAAATCTGATTCTAAAGCTCAAGGAAACCCGTGAAATACCGGTTTATGTTTCCATGAACTCCCTCTGTGCCTCTGGAGCCTACTGGATCAGTACCGCCTGCGACAGACTCTATGCCACACCTACTACCATTACAGGTTCTATAGGTGTCTTCTCAGTGGGTCTTGGTATACACGATCTCTTAAACGAATACGGTGTAAGACAGGATGGTGTTGAAACCTCCGAGCTGGAAAGATCACCTCTTGCAGTGAGAATGCCCGAGTCTCAGCGCAGAATGAATACCCTTGAGGTAGAAGGTATCTACGAGAACTTTATCTCCCTGGTTAAAAACTCCAGAAAAGACTTAAAGAACACAGACTACCGAGTCTTTGCCGAAGGAAAAGTCTTCCTCTGTCAGGATGCCCTGTCTTTAAAACTTATCGATGATTCTAAAGATCTCTTTGGGGTATTTGAAGAAATCAAGGCAGCTGTTCAGCATGATGATAATGATGAAATCTCTCTGTTACATCTGTCATCTGAGATCGGAAACAAGGCCAATCTCTTTAAATCCCTGTTCATAAAGACTGCATCTGGTATTCTTGCCCCTGAGTACGTAAAGACTATTCTTGATCTTATGAATAAGAGCTCAGCTGCCGGTGAAAATAAGCCAAAACTTATGGCTATTGGCGCCATCAGAGATGTTACTCTTTAGACAGAAAAACGTATTCTAAACCACACAGGAAGGCGTCTGAAATCAGACGCCTTCAATTCAAAAAAAACGCTATACCAAAGCAGAGCCTAAGTATAGCGTCCACGATAAACAACATTCCTAAGAACGATTAGAATGTCTGGTCTTAGACTCAATTGAGATTGAGTCTACAATCTTTTTAACCACTGTATTTCGAAGCTTAAATACTCTTACACATGGACAGGTGGTAGTAATGATCTTTACCGCATGACTTGATTCAGGCAGACCATTGTCAGTTGCCGTATTAAAAATCTCTACCCATTCTCTTCCAGGTGAAACCAGAGGCAGTTTCACACTCTGGGATTTGGCCCTCTGGGTGAAAACCACACACCAGCTCTCACCTTCCTCATCGTTTACTGCACCTGCCACCAGCATCACGGTATCAGTATCGGGATTATTCCAGTCAGCAGAATGCATCTGAGCTCCGTCAGGTCTGAACCAGTGGGCATCGTAGCTGGCACGTTTTGAGCTCACACGGTAGCTGTCATCCACCAGAAGAAGCTCTCGCAGCATCATGGATTCATGACGAATCTGATTTAGCATGGAGATAAAGGAAATGAAATTCTTGTTCTCCTCGGAGTAATCCCATTTTGTCCAGGAGATTTCATTATCCTGACAGTAGGCATTGTTATTGCCTAGCTGAGTACGAGAGAACTCATCTCCGCCTAATAGGTGCGGAATACCCTGACTTAGAATGGTGGATGCAATAAGATTGCGCTTCATCTGCCAGCGCTTGGCGTTAACCTTCTTGTCAGTGGTAGGACCTTCCTTTCCGCAGTTGGTGGAGTAATTGTCATTACAGCCGTCGCGGTTATCCTCCCCATTAGCCTCATTGTGCTTAGAGTTGTAGGAAACCAGATCATGAAGAGTAAAGCCGTCGTGATAAGTTACAAAATTCAGACTGGATTTAATGGATCTGGTCTCCTTTAAGTAAATATCACGTGAGCCCATGATACGGGTGATGTACTCACCGATAAGGCCCTTGTCTCCTCGCCAGAAACGTCTTACCGTGTCTCGGAATCTGTCGTTCTGCTCAGCCCAGCCCTGCGGAAAGCCGCCCACATGATAACCATTGTTTCCAATATCCCAAGGCTCAGCAATAAGAATGGACTTGTTAATAGAATCATTGCAGAAACACCCCTTTAAAAATGCGCAGTTAGGATCAAAATCATTGAACACATCACCATGACTCTCGCGACAAAGGGTTACACAGAGATCAAATCTGAACCCGTCAACCTTCATATTTTCAAGCCAGTGAGTCATTGAATTAAGTACCAGATTCAGAGTCGGTCTGGAATCCACGTTGACCGAGTTACCGCAGCCGGTAACATCAAAGAAATTTCCAAAATCAGAAGAACCATCCTCATTGCGGGGATGAACATAGTAGTTATGGGCATCAAAGCCCTTAAGACTTAAAACGCTGCCGCCATTGCCGCCTTCACCGGTATGGTTGTAAACCACATCAAGAATCACAGCAATACCGTTTCGATGGAACTCTCGAACCATTTCCTTGAACTCATTGACGGCATTCCTTGGGTTTACCGCAAATCTTGGATCGGGAGCAAAGTAACATACAGGATTGTAGCCCCAGTAGTTAACTTTGCCAATCTTAGATAAATGAGGTTCTGAAACGTAGGCATAGATTGGATTTAACTGAACAGCAGTAATTCCGAGTCTCTTTAAGTGTGCAATAACCTTCTCGTGGCACATACCAAGGAATTTTCCCCTATGCTCAGGAGGAACATCCTCGTTAAGCATGGTCATGCCTTTTACATTGCACTCATAGATTAGAAGATCATCTAAAGAAATAGCAGGCTTCTGAATTCCCTGCCAGTCAAAATCGGAATCATCACAGATGATAGCTTTAGGAATGAAGTCATCATAGTGATTTTTATAGCGATCCTCTGTATAGACAAAAGGTTTTGACAGGGCCTTGGCATATGGATCAACCAGAATATGATCCTTCATGAAATAAAAGCCACGTGAAGGGTCATACTCACCGATAGCCTCATATCCGTACAGATCACCAACCTGTACACCATCTATGAAGCCATACCAGACACTGCCCTTCTTTTCAGGAAGACTTACCTTTCGGATTTCGTGTTCGCTTTTATCATAGAGATGGACCACTATCTGCTCTGCATTCGGGGACCATACTGAAAAATAACATCCGCCTTCAGTTACAGTTACGCCTAAAGGCACAAGCCTGAAATCCACATGCCGCGAGATAGGTTGATTCATACCACATTCCTCAGTTCTCAAGCTCTGTTGTTTTATCTTAAAAAATTATTATTCTTTTTTTACAGCTTCAATGCTGTTTTTTGTTATGAAAAATTAAGTCGGAACTTTCCCTAATTATCGGAAATTAAACTTAGCAAATTTACCTTTATAGGAATTTAGAACAGATTTTCTTATCAACTCTGTGAAGTTATCTGATTTTTGAAAAAAATCGTAAAAAAGACCTACCTTTTTGTGAATTTTGACCTTATAGAAAAAATAGCAGACAAATGACACAAAAAAAGTTTCAGCAGAGGTGAATTTTATATTGTTACTGATATATATACAGTTGCGAATAACATTGAAGATTTTTGCAACAAAAAACAGCTTTTTACAAATTTATATCCAAAGAATGTGAACCTAAGCATTTTTATACTTTTATTATACAAAATTATGATGTATATAATGATTATATGTGGTTCTCTTATTAGAACTTCAGATTATATGAGAGGCAGAGTGTGATTAGTTCAAAAGAATCGTATGACAAACTACTTGAAGTATTAGGAAAAACCCTGGGAATAAAGCTTGAATTCGTGGACGACAGCTGTAATCTACAGATAGAGGAATTAGATCTTGGATGCTGTATCCGCAAATTTGAGAATGAAGAAAGAATTGTTCTTCTGGGCGTACTGGCAAAGGGGTTGCCTGATGATTTGAAATACGATCTGGTTATTGATTTTCTGTCTTCTGCCATCAATCCTCTATACAAATCAGGACCAACAGTAGCTTATGACGAGGATGATGATGTTCTACTTGCCTATGTAAGTATTGATATCAAAGATATTGAAGAAAATGAATTTCCTGAAATTGTTGAGGAATTCATGGTGTTTGAGAAACACTACCGTGACAGACTCAGCGAGACACCAGATACAGCAGATGATTCAAGCTCAAGCTCAGCATCAGAAATAATCGGAAGAATTAACAACTAAGAATCGCTAACTACAAGAAAAAAAGAGAAATGTAAAATGTTACTGTAAAAAATATAACACAGGAACAATTAGTTAGATACCGAGAATACAGAACGTTTCTCTTTAGTTTGTTTCATTCAATCTCAAACAGGAAGGAGGCCTTAGATAAGCCTCCTTTATTATTTTGCTGTAGGCGCAGATGATAATACAGATAGTTTACTGACTGTATGCTCATTTGTATAAATTCACTTTCACTAATTATTTCTAATAATGTGATCTGAATCTATCTGATACTTTTATTCCATGGAGAAACAGTTTATATTTGATGTATGTAGTGATATTTTTAGAGTATTAGAACAAAGAGGCGGATATGTCAGGACCTGTACTTAATGTAAATTCAGTCAATCAGATAGATGCATCTGCATTCGTTGAGAAGGATACCAATACGCTGCAGAACGGCAAAATCCGTCTAGGGAATTCATTTTTCAGCGTGAAAGTTGATAACAGCAAGATCAATGCCGGTTATTTTAATAACCTCAATATGTCAAAAGAGACAAAATCTCATCTTCAGGATAAATTAACTGCAGACAAGATCGTGATTAGCGAAAAATTTAATATTGCAAAAGAAATCGGTAATAACGAAAAGATCAAGCAGGTGATTCTTCATGGCATGTCAGATGTAAAACAACCAGCAAAGATTGCCTCAGATGAAGTGGTTAATGTGAAAAAAGCCTTTAAGCCAACGACAATCGATACTTACAATTCATCCATTGGGATAGAAAAGGAAAATGTAAGTAAAGACCCCATCAATACGTTTAACAGTATTAGAAACGGCACTATTGATAAAGGCTTATCAGCGGATGATGTTATAGGTCATAAGGAAGATATCACCCTAGATATCCGCGCAGAGTGGAAACAGTATCTAAAAGATAATGCCGATAAGGTCGATATCTTCAAGAAAGTTGCAAGCTTTATTAACGAAGGAAGTCAGCCTAGCTCACACGGAGCAAAGACAACCGGCTGGGCAGAGCAGGTAAGAAAATACGGTATTGATGACACTTTAAAAGGTTTTATTCTCAAACAGATGGAACCTTCGGATCGAAAGAACTGTCTCATTAACGGTACCATTGATAAGTACATAAGTGTACTTAAGGAATGTGCCATTAAATCTAAGGAAGGTGCTCTAAACAAGCAGGAATATGAAGCAGTTTTAGATAAGCATTTTCCTAATCGACACGTGATGGAGAATAAGAATAAACATCACAATGAATACAGCGAAGCAAAAGGATTTGGAAATATAATAGCTAACGCCTTCTTCAGACAGACCGGTAAACTTGGAGTGCAGTTCTTCGAGTCAAAAGGAATTAAGGTTATATTCCAATGGTCTGACCACAATGGCCTGACCGCAGATAAAAAGGAAAACAAGGCAAGTCTGAACAACAAGTGGTGGTTGGACAATGGTTTCAATGATGTAAAAAATGTACAAAAATATGGAGCTATTACCTTCTCAGAAATGCCTCAGGTTGAACAAACGAAGCTTCACTAGGTGAAAAAGAAAAGAGAAGAAGAGACAGCTAATGAGGGATTTACTCTAGAGGGAGTTCAAAAGATCCTTTTGAAAAAGAATTTAAAAAGGAGGTGCTCTTTAAAGAGCTCCTCCTTTTTTTCATCCAAAGATTATCCTGTTAGTCAGAAATCTTCTTGATGATCAGAGTTGATAGTGGAGGCAGATCCAGTACGATTGAGTGATAGCAGCTCTGCCATGAAATATTTGAAGCTACCAGCTTGCTCTCACCGGTACCGTATGCACTTCCCCAGTACTGCTTATCATCAGAGTTGAAGATTACCTCGTAGGTACCTGGCTCAGGTACACCTAGGCGGTATGCAACATAAGGAACTGGAGTGAAGTTGGATACTGCAACAATGAAGTCCTTGCCATTGTTACGCTGCATAGCAAACACGCTGTGATCTGCATCGTTAACATCAAGCCACTTGAAGGAGGCAGGATCGTAGTCGGTTCTCCATAGACATGGCTCTGATCTGTACAGCTTATTCAGATCCTTAACCAGTTTCTGAATACCCTGATGCTTAGGATACTTCAGTAGCCACCAGTCTAACTGAGCATCATCATTCCACTCAGAACCCTGACCGATTTCTGAGCCCATGAAGTTCAGCTTCTTACCTGGGTGAGCATACATGTAGGTCAGATAAGCACGCATATTAGCGGCCTGCTGCCACTCATCACCAGGCATCTTATAAAGCAGAGAATGCTTTCCGTGAGTAACCTCATCATGAGAGATTGACAGGATGAAGTTCTCATTGAAGGCATAAATCATAGAGAAAGACATCTCACCGTGGTGATACTTACGGAAGAATGGATCAGTCTGCATGTACTCTAATGAGTCGTGCATCCAGCCCATGTTCCACTTGAAGCCGAAGCCTAAGCCGCCAGAGAATGTAGGACGTGAAACGCCGGTAAAGGCGGTTGATTCTTCAGCGATAGTGAAGGCATGAGGATACTTCTTGTAAACTTCCTCGTTGAACCACTTCAGGAAGCTTACAGCCTCATAGTTGATGTTACCGCCATCAACGTTAGGGATCCACTCACCGTCTTTTCTTGAGTAATCCCAGTAAAGCATTGAAGCTACAGCATCAACACGCAGACCGTCAATGTGATATAAATCCAGCCATACTAAAGCAGAAGCAATAAGGAATCTGCGAACAGTCTCTCGACCGAAGTCATAAATCAGAGAATTCCAGTCAGGATGCCATCCACGACGAGGATCTTCGTATTCGTAAACACAGGTACCGTCAAACTTGGCAAGACCAAAGGCATCGGTTGGGAAGTGAGCTGGAACCCAGTCTAAAATCACACCGATTCCGTTCTGGTGGAATGTATCCACAAAGAACTTGAAGTCATCAATACTGCCGAATCTTGAGGTAGGAGCAAACAGACCAGTTGGCTGATAGCCCCATGAGCCTGAGAATGGATGCTCCATGATTGGCATTAGCTCGATGTGGGTATAGCCCATTTCCTTAACATAATCTAATAGGTCTTTTGCAAGCTCACGATATGTTAAAGGCTGACCGTTCTCATCCTTCTTCCATGAACCCAGATGAAGCTCATAGATAGAGATAGGCTGCTCAAGCTTGTTGTTAAGCTGAGACTTCTTCCACTCCTGATCATGCCAGGTATAGGAGTGCTGATCAGAAATAATTGAAGCAAATGAAGGATACTGCTCATGATAGAAACCAACAGGGTCTGCCTTATGAGGAAGACGGTTGCCGAACGGATCCTTAATCTCGTACTTATAGCGTAGACCAGCGCCTAAACCAGGAACAAACAGAACCCAGTGACCTAAAAGGCTCTTGGCCATTGGCAGACGACGGCCATCCCAGAAGTTGAAATCACCGATAACACTGACTGCTGTTGCAGATGGAGCATACACAGCAAACTTGGTACCCTTGATCTTTACACCGTCAACATCCAGTTCAATCAGCTGAGCACCTAAGGTTCTGTAGATATTCTCAGGATCTTCATTCATGGTGTTCAGACCAAAGAAAGCCTCGTCTCTGAACTGGTAAGGATCAATAATGTCCACGGTAGCATCTTTGTAGGTTACCTTGAACATATAGTGAAAAGGTTTCTCGGTTGAAATCTTTTCTTCAAACAGACCATCAGGGTGAACCATAGTCAGAGTGCAGATGAAATCTTTTCCATCAATAGAATAGACTTCAACGCTCTGAGCACTTGGAAGCCAGGCTCTTAAAATATAAGAGCTCCCCTCTAGCTTCTGAAGACCAAGTGTTTCGAAAGGATTGCCAATCTTTGCGTTATTTAAATCATCAATCAGCATTATGCTGTCTCCTCAAAATACATATTTTTTTTATTTATTTCTGGCGTCAGTCATTTCCTTAGTCATTGACTTTACGTGATCCTGATCAAATATGAATTCAAGATCCGCAGTTAACTTTCTGCGCCAGTTTGGATACTCAGTATTCGTTCCAGGAATATTAACCGGCTTTTCAACTCCAATCCAGTCTTCAATCTGGGTACTGAATAAAGAGCAGGAACCGTTACACATGTGAATCTGCAGTGCTTTTGCAAAATCAAGAGTCATCTGAACGTCTTTAGCGTCTCTTGGAAAATCAGCACTGACACTGCCAAGTCCATGCATACTGTCGAGAATACGCTGTTTTTGAATCGCTCTTATTTCTGAAAGATTTACAGCTTCCTCCTCGGTGTAAATGCCAAGTTCCTTACCTAAGGACAGATCTAAGCAGCTCCACCATCCTACCAGAGTCGGCATGTCATGAGTTGTAAGTGCAGACATGGCCTGAGCCTGATAATCACGTGGCGCAATATAGCCGCCATCCTCAGCGCGCTCATCAAAAAAGATCTTATAGGAGAAAGCTCCAACCTTCTTCAATGCACGGGTTAATTCCACAGGAATCGTTCCTAAATCCTCTGCAATAACCAAACATTTATTGCGGTGTGACTCAAGAGAAATGATTCCGAGTAAATCATGCATACTATAATGAACGTATGCACCTTCGCAAGCAGGAGATCCTAACTTTGTGATCCAAAGTCTAAATAATCCTGCAGCATGATCGATTCTGATAGCTCCACATGATTTCATGTTGGACTGATACATTTTTATCATTGGTCTGTATGCTGCCTTTCTTAAGGCGTTCGGAGTCATAGGTGATAAGCCCCAGCTCTGGCCCAGTGGCCCTAAAGGATCAGGAGGTGCACCGATTGAGCCGGTAGGAGAGAATACATTATCTACATCAGACCAGACATCGCAGCTCTGTTTAGCCACACCAACAGCTAAGTCACGATATGTACCAATCATCATGCCAGCATCCTTGGCACATCTGTAGGCATCCTCAAGCTGTTCAGAAGCGAGGAACTGAAGATAACAGTAGAACAGGATATCCCTATAATGGTCCTTTCGCCACTGTTCGACAAAAGGAGAATTTACGTTCTGATATTCCTTTTCAAAGACTTCCCATGAATATGCATTAACTCCCATATCATAGTAGTGAGCCTGAAGTGCATCGTAGGTAGCCATGTTTAAAAGCTGCTCACCGCCCTGCTCCATAAAGCGAAGGAACTTGTTGCCACGAGCAGAACGTTTATCGTCAACCTTTACATTGTCAAAGATAAGACGCAGAACTTCTATCTTAGCCTCGATTACACCACGGTAATCAACATATTCCTTATCACGAAGAACATGCAGACGCTGCTGGAACTTCTCTGAGTGAATCAGATCCTGAGCTGGTTTGCAGTTTAATAACTCAGGTACTGAGGTAACACTAATATAAATAACATTAATAAAGTTTCTTGAGGATGGAGAGTATGGACTTACTGCAGACTCATCTGGGACAGCAGGATAGCCTGCGTGCATAGGATTAAGACCGACGAACTGACCGCCACATCTGTGAACACCTAATAGCAGCTGCTTTAAGTCCTCAAAATCGCCGATACCCCAGTTATTCTTTGATCTTACAGTATAAAGCTGTGAGCTTACGCCCCATACTTTTTTGCCCTCAAGGATTTCTTTTGGAGTGTATACCTTTGATGGACAGACAATTAAAGACATGCAGATGGATTTTAGAGTCTTTTTCTTGGATGTTACGGTAACAGTGCAGTTGTGATAACCGAATGGAAGAGCGCTTATCAGTTTATAGCGGCGGATATCATATACAGTACCCTGAACCTCTTTGTAATCGGCGATCTCAACCTGCTCAAGCGGAATAGAACGCTCGATCTTGCGTCCATCCTCCAGGCCAAGGACTACAGTTAGAACTGCTGATTCATCTTCCCCTAAAGCTTCAGGAGTTCTGATCAGGAACTGATGATTCTCATCATCTGTAAGCACGGTTACAGGATCAAGAACATTAGAAAACTCTTCAAGCTCCTCTTTATCGAGAACCTTTTTAAGAGCACGTTCATCATTTACAGGGTAGCCCAATATTTCGAGTAGAGATTTTCTACTTTCTTCAGAAATATAAACAAGCTTGTTAGTTGCATCCAGATAGGTGCGAGCTATCCCCTTTTCATCTGCTAGTAATTGAATGTCAATCATGGTTTTACCATTTTTATTTATAGTTGGTTTAATTTAAAGCAAATTTGACTCCGGTACAGGATGGTGAATTACTGCCGGTTTAAGATCAGAAAAAGCAGACCTGTACCTTTATAAATATAGATTAAACCTGAGATCTTTAATAAGAGTTATATTTATAAATATTGATCCTAGGATTTAATCCATGAGTATGATACCTATTAAGAGGTAAAAATGCTTGCACAATATGGGAATTGCACTGTTTTTTTATTCAGAAATTTGAGCTGTGCTCAAAATCTGCACATAAGTTGTGATCTGTTTCAAATTATGCATTGACGGTTAATATTGTGTGTTTTTTGTTAAAAAACCACTAATAATTAAAGAGATAGAAAAATATGACACACTGCACTATTTTATTTTGAAGTAGGTCACATTTATATAATTAACTTAAAAATTAAGAAAAAAATTTTCAGAGACAAAATAACGTTTTTCTTACTGTATTTTAACAAAAAAATCAGTATGTTATATTAAGCAGAATAATTTTTAAGCTTATCTTAAGGAATTTTTTTGAACTAATACCAAAAATAGATTTGAAAATTTTAAACAATGTTCTACACTATACCTGCTTTAGATGATAAAGCTACTTTTATAAAAGTGTATAGTTAAAAAGAGCTAATCTTGACAATCGTCAGAAATATAGTATCTTTTTAATGTTTTTATTTTTTTGTCAATTGTTAACTACGGGTAACTTTTAATATGACTATTAAAGTTGGTATTAACGGCTTTGGCCGTATCGGTCGTTTCGTATTCCGCGCATCAATCCTACGTCCAGAGTTAGGTATTCAGGTTGTTGGTATCAATGACCTATGCCCACCAGATTACATGGCATACATGTTAAAGTATGACACCATGCACGGCATTTTCAACGGCACCATCGATGTTGTTGACGGTAACTTAGTTGTAAACGGCAACACCATCCGTGTTACTGCAGAGCGTGATCCAGCAAATCTAAAGTGGGGTGACGTTGGTGCAGAGTACGTTGTTGAGTCAACTGGCCTATTCTTAACTGATGAGAAGGCACGTGCTCACATCCAGGCTGGTGCAAAGCGTGTTGTTATGTCAGCTCCTTCAAAGGATTCAACCCCAATGTTCGTTATGGGTGTTAACAATGACACTTATGCTGGTCAGGACATCGTTTCAAATGCATCATGCACCACTAACTGTTTAGCTCCTTTAGCTAAGGTTATCAACGATGAGTTCGGCTTAGAGAACGGCTTAATGACAACTGTTCACTCAACAACTGCTACTCAGAAGACTGTTGACGGTCCTTCAATGAAGGATTGGCGCGGTGGTCGTGCAGCTGCTGGTAACATCATTCCTTCATCAACTGGTGCTGCTAAGGCTGTTGGTAAGGTAATTCCATCATTAAACGGCAAGTTAACCGGTATGTCAGTTCGTGTTCCAACTCTTGACGTTTCAATGGTTGACTTAACCTGTACCTTAAAGAAGGGTGCTTCTTATGAGGACATCTGTGCTGCTGTTAAGGCTGCTTCAGAGGGTTCATTAAAGGGTATTCTAGGTTACACTGCTGATGCTGTTGTATCATCAGACTTCCTAGGTGACACCCGTACTTCTATCTTCGACGAGAAGGCTGGTATCGCTTTAACCGACAACTTCGTTAAGTTAGTTGCTTGGTACGACAACGAGATCGGTTACTCAAACAAGGTTCTTGAGTTAATCAAGTCAATGGAAGAGTCAGGCAAGTAATTTTAGCTTGAACTTCTAATATGACCCTCGTTTCGGCGGGGGTTATTTATTTCCAGGCAACGATGTAATCCACGTACAATCATTCGCTACTCTCCGAAAAATAGTCTAACTAAACAACAATTCACCTTCTCCTGTAAAACTTTTCCACTGTTTTATTAGCGTTTTTTCATTACAAAAGCATTCAAATGTTATTCAGAAGAATCTTCTTCTCCTTTACTATAAGAGTATTAAGCCAGAATTTTCATTTTTCCTGATACTGTACGAATTGGAGTATTCCTATCACAGAATTTTGCAGATCAGAAAATCGTATCGGAGCATTATCAGATTCTTAAAGATATTAAAACGTTAGACAGAAAAAAAGCTCTTTTGAAAGAGCTTAAAATGTATAGACGATCATCCTCTATTGACTGAATAGTACAAACTAGAGAGCCGAGCCGGATCTCATAAAGGCTGTACAGCCTTATATGGCTGTACAGAATTCGTTTTGTTAACTTGCAATTTTACCTTCAGTCCTTTCATGTCCCAGAGGATTGTTTGAGACTTCAACCAGAGGTTTCTGATTATTCTGATTAGCAATTTCACCGGCAACAGGAGGATTAACCTGAGTCATTGTGAAATTATTAACTTTAGTAATCATATTACCTAATACGCCTTCTACAGAAAGGCTGTTCGTCTCAAATGGATCACTTAAGACCTTGCCATTCTTATCTACTGTAGGCTCGACATTTTTAATTCTAGGCAGCTCATTAGTATTGAACTTAGCTGTATATGCTCGTCTATCAAGTAGATATACCACGTTTCCTGTAAAGTCTGAAAGCTGAGAGATAAGCTGATTTATCAGCTGCTCATGAGGCTTAAGTTCCTCAGGAATAGTCTTTTTCTCCATAATTGACTGGATCTGCTGTAGACTGATTCCGACTTCTTTTGCCTCTTTAACTCTGTTTTTGAGCTTGGTTATGTTCTCAACATAATTATGTTGATCCAGCTCCAGCTCATTTACGTAATTCTTATTTATGTAATTTTCAACGAATTTTTCAGTATAGCTGAAATTACCGTCAAAGGCGTCCTTGAGAATCTTGAATGGAAGCTTTACTCTTACCTCAGAATTTGGATCCTTAAGTGTTTCTCTTAAAGTATCAATCTTATCTACACATTCATCGTAATCTGCGTTCTTATCAAAACAGTAATCAATAAGTCCATCAAAGAGCTCACCTTCATATCCATCCTCAATTTCACTCTGAGTATTCTTATAAGGGGAAAGCTGTTCCTTACCAATTGTTAACTCGTAGAGTTTTTTGGTTTCCTTTAATAGCCTATTGGTATTCTCCGCAAATGCCTGCATTCTGTTTAGTCCGTTGGCAATACCTTCAAGTTCTGAGGAGAAGGTAATACCAAGCTTTCTAAGTTCAACAATAATTGCTGATAATCGATAGCCGGCATCATCTGTAGAATGACCTTTCTGCATAATCGATTCAACAATGGCAGTCATTTTTGCCTTCTGCTCCGCATTAGGCTTATTTGGAATCATTAAGAGCATGGTATCAGTGAATTTCTGGCTATCGCGCTGCATAGTATAGGACAGCAGATCTTTAAACTGAGCCTGTGATTCCTTAGAGATTTTTATAACATTACCAAAGTCAATGAAAGTAATAGTATCATCAGCACCATCGTGAGTGATCATAAGGTTACCACCATGAATATCATTATGAATAACACCGGTGTTGAAGATAACCTCTTTAAGCCACTTTCCGGTTGCCTCTTTTACAAGACTGTTTAAATCAAAGATTTGCTGTATATATGTAGGCAAATTTCTTCGTGCAAGTATGATGTCTCTAATATGAACATCTTCTCGGATAACAGGATTGCCGTTCTTATCAACTTCCCAGGTTCCAGTCTCGCTGTTAATCTTAAAGATATTCTTAAACTCATTGTTAATATCGTTTTCAAGATCGGTATAAACCTTATCGACAGTGTCTCCATTAATTACCTGAGTTACAATAATCTCATTCGTTACCGGGATAAGATTGTCTCTTGACAATGAACTTACATGAGGAGCAATGTCCTTATCTTTTGATTCTTTATTATGCTGAACCTCAAAGACATCGTAGCACTCATCAATGTTTTTGGCTTCATTTTCAAAATCAAACTCTCTCATGATGCTTTGAAGCTGGTTATTCCAGGACTCAGACATACCAGGAACCTGTTTAGCAATCTCATTAAAGATCTTGGCCTCATTTTCAGCACGCTGCTGGACACCTGGGCGCTTAACCTTGACAACACAGTCTCGAGTTCTCTCATACCAGCCGGACTCCGGTAATCTTGTTTTAGTTTTAACTTTACATTTAAAGGTTTCAGCAACAGAAGCAGACCCCAGTGATTCCTTCACGGTAACATAAACATGCTTATTTCTGTTCTGAGATATATATGATTCTACAGTTTGGCTTACATATTGGTCGTCAATGTGCTTAAGATTACTCTTCAGCTCATCAAATACATCGCCATAGCTCTTATCTGCCAGATCCTTGCTCATACCCTGAAGCATCTTCTGCATCAAAGGTCCACAGCCTTTGAGGATGGAACTGAATAGACGCTTGTTTGGAGCAATGGCCAATTCATTCTTATCAGGATCCGAAGGTTCACTCATAAATGCTTCGCCCATGATCTTTATAATATCTTCCTTAGGAAGCATTATAAAATAGTTCTTGAGAACCAGAAGATTAAAGGCTGTTTTTCCTGGCTGGCCCTTACCTGTCTTTGCATCCTCCAGAATCTGATCAAGATTCTTATTGGCAAGACTGTTTTTGATCTCTTCCACAGACATCTTATCGTAGGAACTCTCAATCTTTAACTCGCCTTCGAGTTTAAAGATTTCGTTAATAAAACTCTGGAAATTCTGAGCAGCCTTCTCTACTAAAGAAGAATTAGCAGTTGCCTTGGCAAAAGTATCAATAATCTTTGCATAGATCTCTTTATCTCTATCCAAGACTTTTGATTGATTAGAAAAATAAAAATTAAGAGTTTCAAAATCATCTACAGAAAGATTGTTTATATTGATTTTTTTGTTATAACTATCATTTTCCTGCCAGATATTATGAAGTCCTTTCAGGATCTCTTTAAGCATTGCGTGAATATCATCGACCAGAGGCTGAAGCTTTGGTGATAAGGCTTTTTTCAGAGCCTCTTTATCTTCAACTGCATAAACTAAAGCTTTGAAGGTCTTGCCATTGTACATAGACTCATATAGTCTAAGTATCTGATAGGCTTTGCTTCCTGTACCAGGAACTTCCATGATTACATTTAACATGTCACGAATAGCTGAGTCTTCAACTTTGATAGCCTCTGCTAAATGAGGATCCTTCTTGATTTCCTCTTCATTGATTTCATTGATTTCGTTTATATTTACTTCGTCAACCTTGTCCTGTGCATCAACGTTGACGTTGTTGACTTCTACATTTACATTATTCTGTTCAGGTTCGTTCTGAACATTATTGACATTGACCGCCTGGTTTTGAACAGGATTTGGAACCTCGTTCTGAACAGGAGGTTCAGGATTTTGCACAGGTGGCTGTTGAGCTCTTACAAGCTGAGTCGTTACATAATCCTTGATCCTCTTGATGGTTCCCTTCAGATTTTCAGGATTAGACTCTAACTGTAAGAATTTTTTCAGATTTGCAGTTGGAACTCTGGCGGCATGGCCTCCATCCATTTCAGTTCCGGTTATTGTTTTAGCTTCGGCTGCTAGTTTATCAAATATGGATAACAGCTGATCAGGGGTAAATTTTGGTTTGATGGTAACAGTTTTATCGCCCTGAACCTCTTCGTAGTCGCCAAGCTGGATATATTCAACACCAAAGGAAACAAATACATCAAAATTTTCTAATAGCAAAGTCTTAAAAGCTGCAAAGTCAAAATTATCCGCATTACCCAGGTCAAAAAGCTTATTTGCAAAAGATGTAAGAGTTTTATTATCGTTGAATTCAGGAAGCTCATATTCTTCTTCAACTTCTGCATTAGGGTCCTCAACTTCATATTCAACTTTTGCGTTATTGTTGACATTCTGCTGTGGCTGAGGGTTATTGTTAACATTAACGTTATTGTTTCCCTGCTGTGGCTGCTGAAGGTTATTCTCAACAATTACGTTGTAATTTTCCTGCTGTGGCTGAGGGTTGTTATCAACAATTACGTTGTTGTTTACCTGCTGTGGTTCTTCATGCTGTACGTGTCCTGGTACAAGGAAATTTGCCATCTCCTGCATAGTGTCCACAGCTCTGCCGACTAAAGAATTCAGCTCTGCTATTGACAGATCATTAGCCCTCAGACGAATTGTTGCTAAATTTACAATTACTTCAGTAGATAAACGTTCTATATTCTCAGGTAGATTTTCGTTATCTTTTTTCAAAATTTCCAATGCCAGTGAACGCAAATGATTTGGCTGAGTTCCATTAAGCTCATCCTGAGAGAGTAAATCTTTTTTTAAATCCGCAAGATTTTTAAGCAGATAGTTACGACCAATACTGATGTTGTTTTCATCTCTTGCATCCGGCATTACATCCATGAATTCAACCAGATTACGATCGATAGTATTCAGATACTCCTGAGGGGAAACATTATAATTAAGTGGAATTTCATAACCATCAATGTTAATGCTACCTGACAGAATAGAAATGTTATTTTCATTTCTTGTAATTTTTAATGTCAGATGGTCATGATTATTGGTTGTGAATAAATTTACAGAAAGCTGATGCTCCTGAGCACCAGGATTCTCAGCCTGCATTCTGATAAGCTCGTTGACCTTCTTATAGAATTCACCCAGTATTTTAGGCTGCTTTTTAAAGAATCTAAGACCTTCTTCATTTAATTCAGGCATATCGGTAATTTTTACACCAGAAAGGTAGGACACAATTTTAAATACCTTTGAAGCGGTCCTATTGTGATCCTTTGGCAGACCTTTCAGCACATTCTGCTGTACCTTCAGATTTGGATTGTCATCAGGATTCTGACCACTGGCAAGGGAGATATAATCTTTTATTTGCTGACGGGTAAGAGGGGTAAAACGACGGTTGTACATATCCTTTTTTTGTTGCATGGTACTATGTACATCCTCAGTAAGCCCCAGTTCTTTTTTAATTTCGTTTATCACGTCCTGATTATAATTAGCATTCTCAAGAGCTTTGATAAAACTCTCTTTAATTCTTACAACATTATCAGGTGAGATTTTAGTATTATTCAGTCCGGTAAAGTGAACATGATGGTTTACCTTGGTCAGTTTGTAACCGTTACGACCATCACGCACTACATCAACCTGACCTGCATTTTTACTGCCGTTAGAAACATCTATAAACTGCTGTAGGGATAAATTTAAATCGGACATGAGACACACTCCCCCAAACTTCTGCTGCTATCAGAGCAAGCATGATAAATTAACGAATTCGATTCAAAGTAAAAAATGATCTTTCTGTATCTACAGATTGTAGTGCAAAAATCTAAAAGATTTTGGTTAATATCTTCAAAACAAGATCCGTTACACAATTTATTTACGGTAGTTTTAGAAATTGGAAAAATTATCAATAAATTAGCTTATAACCTCCAACTATAACAAAACTCAGTTCAGTTTCATTAAAAATAAATATTTTAAAATCAATAAATTAACAGTGAATCGTAGCTCTATATGACATCTAGTCCGTGGCATACTATATTTTTTCGTTCCTGGTCTAAATACGCAGCTTAATATCTGTACAAAAAAATGGTATGAAGAGGCATTAACAAAAGGGATCCATGAAATTTGCAGTTCAATTTTGAGATCTGAAAAATGGCCAAAAGGATGCTCTGTATCTCATGATCCTCCTTGTAAATTTACTTAACTATCACTTTGATATCTATACTTTACGTAGCTTATTTTTTTTATTCATATTAAATGAGGGATACATGCATGGTTGGTTAAGCATTTTTAGGCATCCTTGGAGTTTTAGATACAACCTCAATTATATGTCTAATGCTTTTACCTCTCATGCGGTTAGTAA
>ONFP01000017.1 GCA_900317105.1 uncultured Succinatimonas sp.
CAACAGAACACACCTGATTAGAAAATATCCATTTTCTAATCGGCACGCTTTATCCCCGCAGTAAACTGCGTGGTTTTAGCGTGCCTATTACTTGATAAAAAAGGTGCCTTACATAAAGCACCTTTTTAATTTTGAGGAAAGTTAATTCAGAACTACTTGTTTAATGCCTCAAGTACATAGTTCTTAAGAGTGTCATAATCAGGCTTTAGAATCACACTCTTTGACTCAGCAGATACCTTGTCAGCCAGGGCCTTTGGAAGAGGAACATCAATGTTCAGAATTCTGTCCACATCACTCTTGAACTTGGCTGGATGAGCGGTTCCCAGGAAGATACCAGTCTCACCTTCTTTTAGATTATCTGCTAATACCTGATATGCAATTGCAGCGTGAGGCTCAGCTATATAACCAGTCTTCTTGTACAGAGTCTGCATAGTAGTCTCAGTCTGAGCATCTGAAAGTGAACCAAAATCAAAATCAGACAGTTTCCAGCCCTGCATCTTAACCAATGCCTCAACTCTTGGCCAATTATTAGGACGTGAAATATCCATTGCATTGGATAAAGTAGCAACAGTCTGATGAGGTTCCCAGTTACCGCTCTTCAGATAACGAGGAACAGTATCATTGGCATTACATGAAATTACAAAGCGAGCCTTTAAGCCTAAAGCCTTGGCAATAAGACCTGCAGTAATATTTCCGAAATTACCGCAAGGCACAGAGAACACAACTTTATCACGCTTATCCTTAGGCAGCTGAGCTACAGCCTCAAAGTAGTATGAAACCTGAGCAAGCAGTCTTGAGATATTGATTGAGTTGGCACTGTTAAGACCGATTCTTTCTTTGAACTCTGCATCGTCAAAGGCGGTCTTTACCATATCCTGACACTGATCAAAAATACCTTCAACCTGAACGGCCTTGATATTCTTTCCAAGAGTAGCGATCAGTTTTTCCTGAAGCTCTGAGATCTTTCCCTTTGGATACAGAACAACTACGTTAATGCCCTTCTGCTCATAAAAGGCTGCGGCTACTGCGGCACCGGTATCGCCAGAGGTTGCGGTCAGAATAGTTAAATCTTTATCGCCTTTAACTGCACTTAAAACACGGGCCATGAAACGGGCACCGAAATCCTTGAAGGCAAGGGTTGGTCCATGAAAAAGCTCTAAAGCATAGATATTCTCATCAGCCTTTACAATTGGAGCCTTGAATGTAAAGGCATCCTTTACAATAGCCTCTAAAGAAGGAATCTCATCTCCAATAAGATGACGGAGAATTTTAGCTGAACGCTCAGCCAAAGGCAGGTCCAGAAGCTCGTCAATATTGGTCAGAGGCTCAATATGATCAGGAAAGAACAGGCCCTGATCTCTACCGATACCTTTTACTACAGCCTGTGAAAAGCTTACCTTTTCACTATGATCTTTTAAGTTAAATAATTCCATAGAAATCTCTTTTATAGTTCTTCAGCATATGAGCCACGTCTGTCAATCTTGCAGATATGACAGAAACCATCTTCGTTAGCAATAAAATTGCGTTCAAGGTATTCTTTCATTTCCTTTGCTTTCTCAAGATCTTCAAAGATTGAGAAAACAGAGGAGCCTGAGCCTGAAATACCGGTAGCAAGAGCACCGATTGAAGCACCCTGTTCACGGGCATCTGCAAATCCAGGAATTAAGGATGCACGGTAAGGTTCTGCAATGACATCCACCAGAAGTTTTGAGGCCAGCTTGTCATTATGAGTATGGCAGGCATGAACAAAAGCAGATAATCTGCGACCATAGGTAATTACATCAGATCTTGAGTATTCCTTTGGAAGGATCTTTCTTGCAGCAGAAGTTGAAACCTTAATACCAGGGAAACATGAAACCCAGTACCAGTTGTCAAAGTCAGGCAGAGTGGTTGAAATACAGTTATCTTCCTGAACAATCAGCTGCAGACCTCCGAAATAACAAGGAGCAACATTGTCATAATGGATAGAGCCGGAGATTTTTCCTTCAAGCTCCCCCATAAGCTCAAGTCGTCCCATCTCTCCCAGAACATTTCCATGAATTGTATCTAGGGCCAGAACAGCTGCAACCACACTTGAGGCTGATGAACCAAGACCTGAGCAGATAGGAAGATTCTTGGACAGCTCCATATGCACGTCCTTAACTTCCCTGCCCATTTTCTCAAGCTTATCCTTAAATAAAAGGAATGCATCATATACAATGTTCTTCTTAGAATCAGAAGGAAGCTTATGAGCATACTTGCCTGTAACACTTACAGAGCAGCCTGCCCTGTCAGATTCACTGATAACAATCTCATCACCTAGTATGGCTCCTGAGATAGGCTTTAACGCCGCTCCCAGCAGATCAAAACCTACTGATAAATTAGCGGCTGAAGCAGGAGCAAAGGCTTTGAATTTCTTAGACATCTCTAATCCTCATGAGTCCAGTTCTGAAGACGCAGAACATCAGAAAGAACACCTGCTGCAGTAACCTCCGTACCGGCACCGTAACCACGGATAACCAGAGGAATTGGCTGATAGTATAATGTTGTAAGAGCCAGAGCATTCTCTCCGTCGCGAACTCTGAAAAGAGGATCCTCAGGGCCAACCTCACGCAGCTGACAGAAAACCTTTCCTTCCTTGATACAGCCAACATAACGAAGAACCTTGCCTTCTGACTTTGCAGAAGCGACCTTCTTTGAGAACTCTGCATCTGCATTCTTCAGGTTGGCAATAACTTCCTTGGCATTGCTGCCCTTGAGGAATTTAGGATCGACAATTGAATCAATCTTCACATCAGAAAGCTCAAGTTCCATACCGTTTTCACGAGCAAGGATCAGAAGCTTACGACCAACATCCATACCATCAAGATCATCTGCAGGATTAGGTTCAGTAAAGCCCTTCTCATAAGCGATCCTGGTTGCCTCAGACAAGCTCTTGCCATCTTCTACCAGACCAAAGATGAATGATAGTGTACCAGAAAGAATACCGGCGAAATCAATCAGTTCGTCTCCTGCAGCAAGCTGGTTCTGCATAGTGTTGATAACAGGAAGACCTGCACCAACATTTGCTTCGTACAGGAACTTACGGTGATGAAGTTTTGCCGCCTCACGAAGCTTTCTGTAGAAATCAAAGCTTAAGGTATTGGCCTTCTTGCTTGGAGTTACAATGTGATATCCAGCCTTCATATAATCAATATATGACTTGGCAAGTTCCTCTGAAGTTGTACAGTCAACTAAAATTGGATTTAACAGATGAGCTGACTTGATTAAAGCCTCGGCAGTCTCAGGAGTTAAAGCTTCTGATTCAGAAGACCCAAGAAGTTCTCTGTAGTTAGACAGATCAACACAGTTAGGATCAGATATAAAATGTTTTGAGTTACCTATACCGACAACTCTGATATCAATCCCCTGCTTTGAAGACAGCATCTCGCGCTGACGCTTGATCTGAGACAGCAGCTCACCACCAACACCGCCACAGCCTAGAAGAACAATATCAAGTCTCTGCTTGGAATTGAAGAAAGCGGTATGAGCAAAGGCCACAGCCTCTGGTACACGCTTCTGAGAAATAACTGCGGAAATTGAACGTTCTGAAGATCCTTGAGCAATGGCACGAATATTAACGTTAGCCTCAGCCAGAGCACGGAAGAACTTACCGGATATTCCTCGTACAGTCCTCATGCCGTCACCTACAACAGAGATAATGGCACAGCCCTCTTTAACTTCAATAGGATTTAACAGACCTTCTTTAAGCTCAAGTTTGAACTCGTTGGTAATAGCTCTTTTAGCCTTTGACAGCTCGGACTGATTTACACAGAAGGAAATTGAATACTCAGAAGAAGACTGGGTAATCAGAGTTACAGAAACATTGGCACGAGATACAGCGGTAAAAAGTCTTCCTGCCATACCTACCATACCCTTCATACCTGGTCCGGAGATATTTAACAGAGCAATACCTTTCAGATCGGAGATACCCTTAATAGGGATAGACAAATCAGTTTCCTCAGAAATTAAGGTACCCTCCCCCTTTGGGTTCTTGGTATTCTTAATCAGACAAGGAATGTGGAACTGAGCAATAGGAGCAATGGTTCGAGGATGCAGAACTTTGGCGCCAAAGTATGACAGCTCCATAGCCTCAGCGTAGGACATTTTTCTTAAAAGAATTGCACCTGAAACAGCTCTTGGATCACAGCTGTAGACACCGTCAACGTCAGTCCATATCTCACAGCACTCAGCATTTGAAATCGCTGCAAGACAGGCTGCAGAGTAATCTGAACCGTTACGTCCAAGCAGAACCAGCTCGCCTTGAGCATTTCCGCCACAGAAACCGCTCATCAGGGTGATTGCTTCCTTATCATCTTCCAAAGCTGCATATCTTGCTTTGGAAGCATCAATATTCACAGAAGACTCCATGATAGGACCTTCTGTTACTAAAACCTTAACAGGATCGATTACACGAACTTTCTTGCCTAAGGACTTTAAAAGTTCTTCCATGATAAGAATAGAGAAACTCTCACCGCGACTTTCGATATATGCCATTACAAGCTCAGGACATACTCCAAGTAAAGCCATGCCATCAACTCTCTTGCGGATGGTTTCCATGGTCTTGTTGTACTCAGAGAGAATCTTTTTGGTGTTGAAACCTTCGAACTTAGAGCCTAATGTTGTAATAATTGGTTCAATAATTGCGCGAATGTCATCAAATTCCTTTAAACCACTGTTTCCTGCAGCACCTTGTGCAACTAGAGCAACTAGCAGATTGGTGATCTTTGCAGGGGCAGATAAAACTAAAGCTGTCTGAGAATGTGCAGCAGTATCAAGCGCAATTTTGGCAACATCCTGGAAACGCTCAGCGTTGGCAACAGATGTTCCACCAAATTTAAGAACACGCATATAAGCTCCTAAAAATCTTATCTATTTAAATAATTCGTATTTTGGTATTTTTTAAGTTTTTATATTTTTTGTCAAACATAATTTGGTTTCGGCTTGCCGGATGTGGCAAAGACTTTCTTCACCAAAATAGAATTTATAAATAATAAGCTTAAATTTCAGTTAGTTAACAAAATGGCATTACTTTTGCTGTTTTTTAGTCATTCAGAAGAGGAAATCGAAGAAAATGGCTATAGATTCGGCATTAGACGTACTTGGTACGAGTATTTTTGAGAATATAAAATCAAATCGCAATTTGCGAAGTGACGTTGCACTGTTTTCGAACGTATTATTAAAAAATATGCTCGAAAGTGGTGTTTCTGTAGAAAAAGCAGTTTCAAAAAACACCTCTCCTGATAAAAAACAGAAACAGGAAAAAGAAGGGAACTCAGAAAATGTTGAAATTGATGAGCAGGAAACAGCATCAACGCAAAGCTCCTACCAGTACAAGGTAAACGGTATTGATTATGCATACAGTATCAGTCAGTGCATGTACGGTCCTGAAGTGGAACCGGTTATCAGACAGGATGGAAAACTGAATCCGATCAATGTACTTTTCTATAACAACATAATATACAACGGCAATCTCAGACCAGATAAATTAACAGATATAGATCTCGGAAGTAAAATCGCCCTCACCTTATATATAGGTTCACTAATGCAGGAATACACCATCACCAGTGTAGATATAAGTACCTTCAGTCTTATGAATCAATGCTCTACCCCTAATGCATGCAATACCTGCACATCCGCGCAGTGCTATGTAATAGTCCTTTATATAATAGGAATAAATCTGCTCTTCTATATAAAGGAAAAGAAGCCTGACCGTTTCAACTATAGGAACGAAAAGAAAAAACAACTTAAGAATATGAAGAAAAAAGAGGAAGAACAGAAAGAAAATATGAAGAATTTTGCAGCTGGTTTTCAATTTGGTTAAAATAATCCTCAATAGACCGCTTTCAAAAAAAAATGTGCTGTATAGCACATTTTGTATTTTAAACTCACCAAAAATAGCGCTCTAAATTATCACAATTAAAAAAAACAATCCTAAGTCACAAAATTATAGTAGAATGACGAAAGTTTTTATAAATCATAAATACGATATTTTCGTATCTTGAATAACTATTGAGGGATAGCATTATGAGAAAACCTGTTGTAATGGGTAACTGGAAATTAAACGGCACCAAGTCAACCGTAACTGATTTAATCAAGGCATTCACTGGTGTTGCAAACGCAAATGAAAAGGTTGATGTTGCAATCTGCGCACCTGCTATTTTCATCGGTATGGTTGAGTCATTAGCAACTGGTTCAAAGCTACAGTGGGGTTCAGAGGACGTTGATGTTCATACTTCTGGTGCTTTCACTGGTGAGAATTCTCCTGTTATGATCAAGGAATTCGGTTCAAAATACGCTATCGTTGGTCACTCAGAGCGTCGTGGCTACCACAACGAGTCAAATGAAGTTGTAGCAGCTAAGTTCAAGGCAGCTCAAGACAACGGTCTAGTACCTGTTCTTTGCATTGGTGAGTCAGAGGCTGAATACGATGCAGGTAAAACTCTAGATGTATGTCAGGCTGAAATCAAGGCAGTTATCGACCTATGCGGTATTGAGGCATTCAAGAATGCAATCATCGCTTATGAGCCAATCTGGGCTATCGGTACCGGTAAGACTGCAACTCCAGAAATCGCTCAGAATGTTCACGCAGGTATCAGAGCATTCTTAAAGACCTTCAATGCTGAAGTTGCTGACGGCGTTCGCATCCTATACGGTGGTTCATGCAATGCTAAGACTGCACCAGAGCTATTCGCACAGAAGGACATTGATGGCGGTCTAATTGGTGGTGCTTCACTAAAGGTTGCAGATTTCACAGCAATTATCGAAGCAGCTACAGCAAACGCATAATTATTACAAACGGATAAATAACTATATGTCTATCAAAAAAATAGGTGTATTAACCTCAGGTGGTGATGCACCAGGAATGAATGCAGCTATTCGTGCTGTTGTTAGAACTGCGCTTTCTTATGGTTGGGAAGTAGTAGGTGTAATCGATGGTTACGCCGGACTTCATGCTGGTAATTTTATTCAGCTAACCAGACGTTCAGTATCTGATCTGTTAAACCGTGGCGGTACCTTCTTAGGTACAGCACGTTTCCCACAGTTCAAGGATCCTAAGGTACGTGAGGAAGCTGTTGAGGTTATGAAGCAGAACGGAATCGACGCCCTGGTTGTTATCGGCGGTGACGGTTCATACATGGGTGCAAAGTTCATCTCTGAGCTTGGTTTCCCTTGCATTGGTCTACCAGGAACTATCGATAATGATATTGCTGGTACTGATGCTACCATCGGTTTCGATACAGCTTTAAATACTGCCGTTGAAGCAATTGATAAGCTGCGTGACACCTGCTCATCACACAAGAGAATCAGTGTTGTTGAGGTTATGGGTCACCACTGCGGTGATTTAGCTGTATGTGCAGCTGTATCATGCGGTGTTGAGGCTGTTCTTGTTCCTGAAGTTAAATGGGACAAGGACGAAGTATACGCAAGCATCAAGAGATCTGTTGACGCAGGTAAGCGTCACGCTATTCTGGTAGTTTGCGAGCTTCAGACTGATGTTCATCAGATGGCAAAGGATCTTGAGGCTCTAACCGGTCTTGAGACACGTGCTACAGTTCTGGGACACATCCAGAGAGGTGGTACTCCATCAGCTGTTGACCGTGTATTAGCATCTCGTATGGGTGCTTATGCGTGTGAGCTTTTAAAGTCAGGTGAGTCTGGCCGTTGTGTTGCTCTAAAGCGCGGTGAACTAGTTCACTACGATATTATTGAGTGCATCAACAGCATGAAGCACAGATTCATGAAGACCACTTACGATCTAGCTTGCAGCTTAGGATAATAAGTAGCATTATGTATCGTGCAAGGCCCTCATTAGAGGGCTTTGTTTTTTTGGTTCATCTAAATAAGTTTAAACAGTGAACAGAACGAAATTTTATGCATTTATTGTCGAAAGAAACGAGCTAATCACTAGAAGAAGACAAAACAAACCTGACTTTTCCTTGCAGAGCAAGGATTGCCCTCTCAATATTCTCAGAAGCAACACTGATTCTGAATGTCATAAGATTAACATGTTTACCTAGTCTTGCAGGATGGATGCGAGCTCCGCAACCTGCAACAGGCATCTCCTCTGCAGCATATTCGTAATACCTTATCTGTTCTTTTTCCAGCAGACTTTTCGCAAGATTAAAATCATCTTCATCAGATGACTGATAGACAGCTGTTTTCTTTTTAAAAAACATTAAAAAACCCTGTTAGGTACTACTTGTTATTTACAAACTTCGAGCTGATACTCTGAAGATTTCTACAGCCATCCTGACTGCCTAGTCTGCAGGCTTTTTCAAAGAAATCAGAGGCTTTCTTCTGATCAGACTTTCCGGATATACCGTCTTTCAAAAGCAGCCCTGAGAAATTACAGCTTTCATTATGTCCATAATTGCAGGCCTGATTAAAGAGTTCCTGAGAACGTGAGAAATTCTGTTTAACATACTGTCCGTAGGCATACATAATGGCAAGATTTGAGCAGGCGGTTGCATCACCTAAAGAACAGGAATATTTGTAAAGATTAAAGGCTTTCTTTAAATTTGTTATTTCATGAGAGTTCTGGTAAATAACTCCCAGATTGGTACAGCCTTTTATATTCTTTCCGTTGCAGCTTTTCTCGAAATAGCGACGAGCCTTATCTACACCTTCATCGGATTTATCATCCGCATAATAGAGGCCAAGATTTGTACAGGCGTTGGTATTACCGAGATTACATCCCTTCTCAAAGCTTAATAATGAACTGTTCTGTGTACCATCATCAGGTCCAAGACCTTTAGACTGCAGAATTCCAAGCTCCAGACAGCCGTTGCCATCATTGCTCTTACATGCTTTATCAAGAAACTTATAGGCAAGTGCATAATCAAGCTCCGCCCCCATGCCCTTTTCGTACATTATTCCAAGATTTGAGCAGGAACGGGAATCGTTAAGAGAACAGCCCTTGTTGTACAGAGACAAAGCCTGCTTGTAATCAACATTTACACCATAGCCATTGATATAAAGGTTTGCAAGATTTGCGCAGGCATATCCAAGATTCAGGTGACAGCCTATAGAGAAAAATTCGTTGGCCTTCGCGTAATCTTTAGGGTTTAAGAGACCAGAATAATACATTGCACCGATATTGGTACATGACTGAGCATCATCAAGAGCGCATCCCTTTGAATAGTAATCAAAGGCAGTTGAATAGTTCTTTTTTACACCTTCCCCTTTCTCGTGCATCAGTCCAGCATAGAAGCAGCCAAGACCATCAGAGAGAGTACAGCCCTTATCAAAATATTTCTTGGCTTTTTTCAGGTTGCGTCTAAGCTCTTTTCCCTGAGCATACAGACCGGCGAGATGAGTACAGGACGGTGCGTAATCAAGAGCACAGGCCTTATCAAAAAATTCCATAGCAGAAACCAGATCCGGATTCAGCCCAGCCTCAAAATGAAGAAAGTTCCTGCCTATCTGATCACAGACTCTGGCATCTTTGAGCTCACATGCTCTTAAATAAAGAGAATTGCTTTTATCAGATGATACGGTAACCTTATCTCCGTTCTCATCCTGACCGACAAAATAGTTGTGAGCAGCCTGAGAACAGGATGCGGAATCGCCTTCTAAACATTTCTTTTCCAAAACCTCAGTATGAGAGTCAAAACATCCGCTCAAGAAAAATGAAGTGATAAAAAGACTGCAGGAGGCTACAAGCCCACTCTTCATAATCACAAACCTCAGATAGTTTTTTTTTATTGTGTTTCTCTTAGCCTGAAGTATTTCTCGCAACCCAGACTAGATCCCAGGGAACAGGATTTTTTAATCAGAGCATCAGCTTTTTCCTTGTCCCTATACAAGCCTTTTCCTGTTAAATAATGCTCTCCGAGTTTGGCACATCCGAATCCAACGTTTTCTGAACAGCTTTCGGTATACAGCATTAGAGCCCTCTGCAGATCAATCTGGACCCCAAGACCATATTCATACATATAGCCAAGGTTGGCACAGCCGTCAGAATCACCGTTTTCACAGCTTCTGGTAAATAAATCAATAGCTCTGCTGTAGTCAGGTTTTACCTGTTTTCCTTTACGGTACATATCTGCAAGGAAGTTACAACCAACAGAATCTCCAGAATCACAGCTCTTTTCAAAAAGCTCCTTTGCCTTTATCGTATCGGCAGAAACACCTCTGCCATTAAGATATATTTCTCCAAGATATGAGCAGCCTAAAACTTCATCTTTACTGCAGCTGTTTTCGAAGATATTTTTAGCTTTGTTGTAGTCGACCTTAACTCCAATACCGTTAACGTAGAAATATCCTACATTAGAGCATGAATTAAGATTTCCAAGACGACAGCCTTTCTCAAACGACATCAGAGACTTCTTATAGTTCTGAGTAACACCAAGACCTCTTTTTTCAAGATTTCCAAGCAGAGCACAGCCGATGCCACTGTTACCGCTGCAGGCTTTAAGATAAAAGTCATAGGCATTTTCAAAATTCTTTTTTCCGATAAGACCTTCTTCATGCATAAGACCAATCTGAGCACAGCCGTCATAGGAATTGAGATCACAAGCCTTACCAAAATAATTCTGAGCCTGAGAGTAACTGCTTACTCCGGCTTCTCCTGATCTGTATAGAGCCCCTACTTTTAGACAGGAATCACCATCGCCGGCATCACAGCTCTGCTGAAAAATTTTTAATGCACGGTTCAAATCAAAGCCATCGTAAAGGCCAGAAAGTCTCATTTTTGCAAGCTCAAGACATCCATCCTTATTGTTGTGTGAACAGGACTTTTTGAACAGAGAGGCAGCCTTATCATTATCTGTCTCGAGAAAATCTCCTTTAAGATACATCTGAGCTGCAGCATTACAGCTTTGATAATCCTTAAGCTCACAGGCTTTCTCAAAAGCAGCTAAAGCCTGAGGTGCGGTTATAGCGTCAAGATTCTCATAATAGTTAAGACCTAAGGTTACACAGGCCGAAACATCATTACCCTCGCAACCGTTTTTCAGAGAGAAAGGATCAGTATTTTCCGCATATACATCGGAAAATGAAGATATCAGAAGTGAAGTTAAAACTATATTAATCTTTTTCATAAGGTATCATTAAAAAATAAAATCTTCTATCACATTAAAATATAAGGACTTTTTCTAACATTTTTATTTGATAACTTCACAATTCCAAAAAATAAAAAAAGGATCTGGCAAATTTTCCAGATCCCTCACAATCTCAAACAAAACTATTTACTCTCTGCTGAAGAAGTTTCCACTGGACCTGTACCAGGATGCTTTTCAAGATACTCACAAGCTTCAGAGGAACCGACATCACAGGCCTTGGAGAAGATTGTAGAAGCCACATTGCGACTCTTCTTTACACCTTTTCCGTTTGCATAGCATTCTGCCAGATAGTAACAACCAGTGGAATCATTGCCATCACAGGCACTCTTAAACAGATTGAAAGCTTTTTTCTCATCTGGCTCCATCTTTTTTCCATCATAATAGATAAGGCCTAAAGAAGTACAGCTTCTGACACTTCCGAATTCACAGCCTGTATTAAAGGCTTCAATCGCTTTTTCAGTCTGATCTTTTTCCTGAGAATAAAGAGAACCAAGCTTATGACAACTTATGGCATCAGCATTGTCACAGGCTTTACTATAGAGATATTTAATCTTGTCTTTATCGTACTTAACACCGATGTTGTTCTCGTAGAAGGCAGCCACATAACGGCAGGAACCAAATTCACCGTTTGAGCATGCATAGTTCAAAAGCTTAAAGGCCTTGAACTCATCTGTATCAATCTCATCTGCGGCGAAGTATCTGTATCCAAGGTTAGAACACGCATATACATCACCTTCAGCACAGGACTCCTTAATAAGCTTTATACCTCTGTTGACAGTTATTCTTGTTCCTATTCCTGATACTTTCATCTCTCCATAATATGCACAGGCACGCAGATCCTTATCATCTTCGCAGTACTGTTTAAAGAGCTCATAGAGAGTATCGTAATTGGTGGACTTTACTGCATAGTTATATATTTTTGCAGCACGCTGAACATCCTTAGGAACTCTGTAGGATTTAATTCTTGAGATGGCACCCTTGTTAAATACCAGAGCTTCGCAGGCTTCCTGAACATGACCAAAGGAACAGGCCTTGTCATAATACTTGTCTGCCTTAGCAAAATCCAGAACATCCTCGTCTCCGTTTGCATATACATCAGCAAGCTTGTAACAGGAGGCGAATTCGCCATCGTCACACTTCTTCTTTAAAGAATCAAGCTCATCATCCGCTGAGGCTGTAGTTATCAACGTCAGAATAGAAATTGCTGCAAATATGTTTTTTATCATAAGGAACTACCAAATTGAGCAAATCGAGAGATATCATTTTAATGATAGTTTTAAATTCATAAATGTGGGATTTAGAATATATGAATTGATCGCATTTTTTTCTAAAAAATAGAAACAGCGCAGAAAAATAATGGGTTAGTTGAGAAAATACGACAAGAAAAACAGGAATTGAAAGAAGTATACGGCCTTTCATGTTTTATCAGAAAAGCCGCATAATTGTCGTTATATCTTAGATAAAATATTGTTTTTCAGAAGAGCCAGCTCATCCTCAGTAATCATTCCGGAATCTCTCAGTTTCTGTAGACGTTCTAATGCGTCAATGACATCGTTTTTATCATCTACGTTAACACTAGAGCTGATTGAACTGTTCTCATGGGATACGGGCTTTTCATGAGATTCTGACTTCACAGGCTCACTGACTGAAGATGCCTTCTCCTGTTTTTTGTAGATAATTGTGTGTTCCTCAAATTTAGCTTCAAGTCTGTCAGCAATATTGGAGGACTTATTTGCAAGATTCTTTGCAAAATTGGCAATTCCGTCCCCTGCCACAGTACTCTCAAGATGCTTTTTGATACTCTCCTGCTCAGCCTGAGCCTCAAGAACAGGATCAACTCCACAGACTGTATTAGGATCAACATAAACAATAGGAGAGCCGTAATACATTCCAACCTGATCCTCAACATTACTCATATCCCATGTAGGCTTTTTTTCAAAATAGCGAGCATACATGAACATGAAGCGCATTGTCTTAACCTTTGAGATATCCCAGGCATCAAGATTCTGATTAAAAGCTCCGGCATCGTAGAACATGGAAGCCATGTTCTCCACATTGGAAACATTCCACATGCCGATATCCTGATTAAAGGAAGAAGCAAACTGGAACATTCCTCTCATATTCTTTACCTTGGATACGTTCCACCCAGAAATATCAGCGTTAAAGTTACGTGCATAACAGAACATATAGCTCATGTCTGTTACATTTGACACATCCCAGTCTTCAATTCCCTCAAAAAAGAAACGAGCCTGCTCACCACTGCTCAATGTCGGTTCAAAGAGGTGGCTCATGTCGGTAATCTTAGAAGTGTCAATTTCAGAGAGTTCAATTTCCTCATCTAAAATCAGTTTCCTAAGCTCTATTTTTGTCTTAGGATGGTATTTTTTTCTCATAAGTCTTTTGTTCTCTAATAGTTAACCAAAAATGAGGTTAAAGCTAACTTTTATTATAATTATTGAAAAAATGACGGAGTATATCTTACCTAGCAATACATTAACGTTCTATGCACTCTCTCGCAAAATTAAAGTATTTACGGACAAAATGAGAGCTGATATAGAGGTGCAGGTGAAGAAAAAAGATCTCCCAATGTCAGGAGATCCTTATAAAGGTATGTGTGATAATTGAGTTATTATTATAAAGCAAAAAAATTTTAGATTTCATTTAGTTATTGCATAATTTTATATATTTTTTGCACAATACCGCCACCCAACAAAAAAGCAACAGGACAGGTCTCGCAAAGCATAAAAATTATTCTTTTAAAACAATATATTAGATAAGATTTTTAGAAAAAAAGAAAGGAGAGATCATGGTGCTACCTGGCAGAATTGAACTGCCGACCTACTGGTTACGAATCAGTTGCTCTACCTACTGAGCTAAGGTAGCATCAAGAAGATGAACTAATTTTAAGAAATACTTATATTTTTTTCAATAATTCTTTTGTTACAATGAAAAAAATTAGGAGAATTTATGAACAGTGGTTACAGCTTAATCGTTTACAATGTCATAAGACTTGTAACTCTTTATCTTTTTACTGTGAATGCCTACGCGTCACTGCCTACCGATACCACCAGACTTCTAATTCTGCTTTTCACAACTGGTATCATCATGTTCTCAGGCTACAGACTGCACAAGCAAAACCGTTATTTCCCAACCATGTTTACCTGGTCTTTAGGAGCACTGCCATGGGCTTTCTTTTTAGAAATGAGACTGCTCTACGGCAGCTTTGAAATTGATATGGTTAAATATGTGGATAAGTACAGCTACTCAATTGCTGTTTACAACTCCTTCCGCTATGTGCTGTCGCTCTTTGTCTGTTATGTAATTTTAAAGGACCTGTATCATTCCATTAAAAATGGACTTTAATAACGATGCTCCTCTGTCTGCATAAAAACAGAACAACGGAGCATCTATACATACACTACTAGAAACGAGGTAAAAACGCAGGAATAAGAGCCCCCCCCTGCATTTGTTTAATTATTTCAGCCACTGCTCCTGACTGATAATAGAACAGAGCTCTTCTTAAAATTCTCTGTTTGTCCCCTTCAAGATTTGAATTTGCAACCAGCACCTTCACAAAAGGATTATCGCTATCACCAAGATCCAGTTTTTCTCTGAAGATTGAATCTGTTACAGGATTAAGTCCATTTTCAAAGGCATAATTGCCATTTATAAAAGCACAGGTTACCTCATCAAGACTACCGTAGAGCAAAGCTGCATCATATAGTTTGAATTCAAGATGAAACTGATTCTTTGTAAATACAATCTCTCCTGACTGAGGATCAATCTCAAAATCAATCAGATCTTCACCTTGTAAAACCTTCAAAGCACGAATCTCATTAGCTCTATCAGCAGGAACAGCAACTGAATCTCCCTTGTTCAGCCATTTCAGACCTTTAATTCTTTTTGAATAAATTCCTATCGGATCAAGATATGTCTCACCATATATTTCGAAATCATAATGCTTTTCAGAGATTTCAGCATTTAGAAAAGCCTTATGCTGATAAGCATTGGCGTCAATCAGCCCTTCTGAAAGCTCCTTGTTTGGAGAGAAATAATCGCTGTAGGTTACAATCTCCAACTCGATATTCTCTTTTTTAAGTTTCTGCTCAACATATTCCCATGGCGAGTTTTCATTCCCCACCACCCCAAGTTTTATTTGTCTTACCTTTTCTGACATAGTTCTTTTTCCTTTTTTTTATTGGTTATTATTCTAAATTTCGCTGCGGGCGTGCATATCCTCGTAAATTAAACGGGCTGTTGCACCGACAGTTCTGAAGGGCTCAGGAGGAAGCCAGTTTGGCCTGAATGTCTTTTTAACATATCTAAACTCTTCGCTGTCGACTCCGGTTGCCCAGTCTGCAAGGAAAGTACCTACAGTTGCGGCACGCGTTACTCCGGTTCCGTCACCAACTGCTCCTGCAAAAATATTCTTAGCCGGATTCTAAAATAAAGGCTGAGTGTTTCCTGTGATTGGTATATATCCACCATAGACATACTCAAAGTTAACATCCTTTAACTGAAGAAAACGATTGTTAAAGGCACGGCGTAGTTTATAAACAGATTTGTATAGTCGGCTGTTATCTATATTGATATGAGTTGCAAAGGTGATATCGGTTCTGACATAGAGTCTTCTGCTTCTCGTATAACGCAGTGTAGCTCCACCGGGATGAGCCGCTGTTACACCCCAGGGACTGGCGCCATTAAGAGTTTTAATCTCATCATCATTAAGCTCTCTTGTAAAAGCTCCAAAGCTATGAATACCAGCAATACGATTAGAAAGAGGAACTCCAAAATTTTTAAGAAAACCACTTACAGTCAGAATTACCTTTCTGCATTTTATTGTTATTCCACTGGCCAGAATTACGTTTGGAATATCACCTTCTTTAACCTCAATAACAGGAGTATTCTCAAAGACACTTACGTTTTCAGGAAGAACTGTTGCAAGTCCTCTGACTGTCTCAGAAGGATTGATTAAGATAGTGCCTGGGGTATAGAGAGATTTGATGTAAAAATTTGTTCCAAGACGCTGTGAGGTTTCAGCCGCATCGAACCACTGATAAGGAGCCTCCATCACATCCAGAAATTCAGCAAGCTGCTCGAGATAACTTAAATTGCTTTTAATTCTGGCAGCCTGATGCATTCCATCCTGATGCCAGTCGCATTCAAGATGATTCTCCTCCTTGATTTTCTTCATTCTCTCGATAACAAATTTATTAAGACGAAAACGCCATTTCTGGTCTTCAAAAGTGAATTTTGGATCACCAACAATGCTATGAGGGACATCTATGATGAAACCTGCATTTCTTCCAGAGGAGAAGTAACCTATTGGAAAGGCATCAATAAGAGCTATACTTGCATTCTTATCATTTTCAGCAAGACGAAAAGCAGCATTTACACCAGCAAAGCCTCCTCCAACCACAACATAGTCATAGGAAGGCTGGATTTCACTGCGAGCCTTAAAACGATAATTCCTGTAACGACTGGTTTCGAACCAGCCGTTTTTTCCAGACTCCTCAGGAAAGTAATCAGTTTTTTTCATGCTAAACTCCTAATGTGATGTTTTCCTGATAATGTAATTACCACCTTTCTGAATCACACTAACCATCAGAAGGATCACGACAATAGTAATGTAGGTAACATCTGTCTGTCCGCGCTGATGCCCGTAGCGGATTGCAAAATCTCCAAGGCCTCCGCCGCCGATTGCTCCCGCCATTGCAGTAAGACCGATTAGACTAATTGCAGTAATCTGAGAAACTCTTACCAATGCAGGAATACTCTCCTTAAGATAAACTCTGAAAATAATCCCCAGAGGAGATGAGCCCATGGACTTTGCTGCTTCCACAAGCCCTTTATCAACATTTGACAAAGCGCTTTCAACCTGTCTTGAGAAGAAAGGTACCGTGCCCACTACCAGAGGAACAATAGCACCTGTAGTTCCGATTGCAGTGCCCACAATAAATCTTGAAAAAGGAATAAGAGCAGCAAGCAGAATCACAAAAGGAATTGAACGAAACACATTGATAAGTCGGTCTAAAATTCCAAATACACTCTTTTTCTCCAGAATTCCTCCCTGTTTTGTAACAATCAGAGTCACGCCAAGAATAATTCCAAGCAAGAATGCAATGCCGCCAGAAACAAGCATCATATACAGAGTCTGCAAGGTTGAAAGCCACAGTTCATCTAGCTTTGAGGCAACGTGAGGAAATAGAGTATTAAATAAATCAGCCATTTTTCAGGACCTCCACATTTACATTCTTTGTGGCAATATAAATAAGTGCATTTTCAACATCCTCATAGCGGCCAGAGAGAATCCCCACGGTACCGCCGATAGGAGAATTGTTTACGAGCTCCACATCCGCATAAAGAATGTTCATCTTCACATTGAAACGAGATGTCATTAAGGATATAAGCGGCTCAGAAACTCCAGGGCCCCTGTAGGATAATCTTACAAATTTCTCTCCAGGCTTAAGATCGCATAAAAGAGGATGCTCAAAGGAAAGATGCTCTGCTTTTGAAAGATTCGATGCTGCCTTTACAAAATTCTGGGTTATCTTTTCCTTAGGATTTGCGAAAACCTCAAATGTTGAGCCCTGTTCTACCAGGTGACCGTTCTCAAGTACAGCTACCCTGCAGCAAATGTCTTTAACCACAGCCATCTCATGAGTAATGATGACAATTGTGATTCCTAGCTCGGCATTAAGTTCCTTTAGAAGGCCTAAAATCTCGTGAGTAGTCTGAGGATCTAAAGCAGATGTAGCTTCATCACATAGCAGAACCTGTGGAGAGGAGGCCAATGCCCTGGCTATAGCAACACGCTGTTTCTGCCCTCCTGATAGCTCTGATGGATATGAATCAGCTTTACTTTCAAGATCAACTCGCCTTAAAAGCTCAATTGCTCTTTTTCGTTGTTCCTCTTTTTTAATTCCCTTGTGAGACAGAGGGTAGATTATATTTTCAAGCACGGTTCTTGAGGGCATCAGATTGAAATGCTGAAAAATCATACCGATACCAGATCTTGCTTCTCTAAGCTCTTTTGGAGACAAGGCTGTTAGATTAAGTCCATCTACGCTGACAATGCTTCCCTTATCCGGTATTTCCAGAAGATTGATACAACGTACCAGAGTTGACTTTCCTGCGCCAGAAAAACCAATGATTCCAAAGATTTCACCTTTTTTTATTTCCAGTGACACATCATCCACTGCCTTAAAGGAAACGCCGTCACGTTCAAAGGTTTTTGAAACATGCTCAAGTTTTATCATCTATCTTACCTATCACTTATTTTTATGCAGTTATCTAGCAGCTAAAAAGAACTCTTTATCTGCGGAAGCAGGATAAAGAGTTAAAGTCTGCTTAATAGTTGAATACAGGAACCTCTCCTCCGTGATACAGCTCCTTGATGATTTCAGCTGTTTCCTTAGTCTGATATGCAGCGATAATCTTTTTGAACAGCGGATTATCCTTATTATCAGAACGGGCGGCAATTATATTGATGTAAGGATTATCAAGATCAACCTTGCCTACACCGTCAGAGAAAATTGGATCAGTAGTTGGATTCAGATCATTGTCTACAGCATAATTTGAATTGATAATGGCTGCTGCAACATCAGGAAGAAGACTAGGTGTATTTCCGGCATCTACTTCATAAATCTGGATGTTCCTAGGATTTTCGGTTATATCACGTACAGTTGGAATATAGCCCTTTGAAGGATCAAGCTTGATAATACCAGCGAGTTCCAGAACCTTAAGAGCACGACCGCCATTGGTTGGATCATTAGGTATAGCGATGGTATCTCCATCTTTAAGTTCACTTACGTTTTTAATCTTTTTTGAATAAAGACCTAAAGGAGAGATGATGGTATTGGCAATAGGCTCAATCTTATAGTCATGAGCTTCAACATCTGCTTTGAGATAGGCCACGTGCTGGAAGGCGTTAAGATCAATTTCACCGTCATTAAGCGCACGGTTAGGCAGAGTATAATCAGCAAACTTGACTAAGGTAAGGTTTACACCTTCATTTTTAAGTCTCTTTACAACATCTTCCCATGCCTCGTTATGTTCTCCTACTACGCCAAGTTTGACTTCATTAGGTTCATCAGCAAAAGCTGCAGAAGCAGTAAAGAAAGTTAATCCAACAAATGCTGCGGTCAGAAGATTCTTAATATTTTTCATAATATGTTCCTTTTGTTTATTCAGCTGGTTAATGACTTTTATATACGACAATCAGAGTTCAGAGCCTGCATATAAATCCTTGTATTTAAGGAAGGCTGTTGCACCTAGTGTACGCAGAGGCTCTGGAGGCAGATAGCTTGGATGATAGGCTCGCTTTATATAATCAAGTTCACTACTATCTCTATGTTGAATTAGATCAGCAAGATAGGTTCCAAGAATTGCAGCTCTGGTAACGCCAGTGCCATCCGAGGTAACACCTGCATAGATATTTTTGGCAACCTCACCGAACAGTGGTCTGGTATTTCCGGTAAAGGAAATCAAACCTCCGTACTTGTATTCAAACTCAACATTTTCAAGTTCAGGGAAGCGTCTTATAAAAGCTCTCCTTAGGAAGAAATCAGAGCGGTCAAATTTCTTCTGGGAAATATTTAGATTAGTTGCAAAATCAATGTCGGTTCGAACAAATATTCGATGATCCGGAGTAAATCTTAAAGTTGCACCTGATGGATGAGTTGCGGTTATTCCCCATGGACGGACATTTTTAAAGTTCTCAAGTTCACCATCTTTAAGCTCACGCGTTAGAGCACCATAGCTATGAATTGCGGCAACATTTGAGGCAGAAGCGAATCCAAAACGACTTAAAAATGCATTTACAGTAAGGATAACCTGTCTTGTTACAATCTCTCTGCCGTCAGAGAGAATTACCTTTGGAATCGCCCCATCTTCAACCTGCGCAACTTTAGTGTTTTCAAATACGGACACATTTGAAGGCAAAGCTGTAGCAAGGCCTCTTATAACCTCTGATGGATTGTTTAGGATTGTATCCTTTACATAAATGGCATCTTTATAGAAGGAAGTTCCTAATCTTGATGAAAGCTCATCTCCCTTAAGACGTTCATAGCCTAAACCAAGTCTTTGCAGATGACCTTCCAGAGCATCCAGAGCTGCAACATTTCTCTTTTCACGTACAGCCTTATACATGCCGTCCTGTCGCCATTCAAACTCAAGCTTGCTCTGTTCCCTTATCTTTTCAATACGGGAAACCACGGTTTTGTTTAAATGAAGAAGCCATCTCTGATCATCCAGGGTGAAATGATCAAAGCCAATCAGAGCTTTAGCAACCTGAGCAATAGTTACAAAGCCTGCATTTCTGCCAGAGCTGTAATAACCTACAGGAAGAGCATCAAGCAGAGCTATTTTTGCTGAAGGATTATTCTCTGATAGTCTAAAGGCTGCGCTAACTCCGCCAAAACCGGCACCAACTACTACATAGTCATAATTGTTTTTTATTTCCGATGGATCTGTAAACTTATGTTCCTTGTATTTTGATAGTTCATACCATGGATTTACCCCTGATCCTTCAGGGAAACTTGAAGTTCTATACATACATTTCTCCCTAATACGCCTTCAACATAAACGGCGTCAGACGAATGAACTAGATCTAACTTTTTGAAATTATTAAAAGTAAATAAAACTGGAGAGAGACAGACGTCTACATTCGGGAACAGCAAAGATGAGAACAGGATAGTAAGGTTCCTGACAGGAAAAATATGGAGAGTGAAAAAATATTCCGATTAGGTTTGTTTTTTCTTGATACAACAGCAGACATTTTTATTTCCTCAAAAATTCTCTATTTTTGATTTTATTTGGAGCAGGATTTCTTCCTGAATCCTTATACAAACGTTTAGCTTACGTTTATGTTTATTATGGCATAGAAAATTTACTTTTCTAATACTATTTTCTGATAAACAGTTATAGACAATAACTATAACAGCGCACTGAATGAAGGAAAGCTTTATACAACACAGATTGTCTTCCGTGATCTTTAGAATGCACCATTAGGAAGCAAAATAGAAAGAGTCTAATACCGCAGGAGAAAGGAAAAAACATTCTTAGTATTAAAGAAAAAAATCAAATAAGGAAAAATAATCTCTTTTTTAAGGTCTTTAATTGATAGTTTTATAAAAAATTTTTCATCTTTCTTGTATAATAACGAGACGAAAATCAAAGATTTTTTTTGCTTAGAAAAAAACTTTGATAAAGAGTTTACTTTAAATAGAAAGAACAAATTAAGACATAGAGGGACTATCACAAAATGGAGCAGCTTAACGGTGTAGCCTTAGTAGGAGACGTTGGCGGTACCAACGCACGTCTTGCATTAGTTAACTTAGCAGACGGAACCTTATCAAATACCAAGGTATACTCATCTGTTGACAACGACTCACTTGAGAAGGTTATTATCAAATACAGAGAAGAAACTGGTGCTGTATTTGATTCAGCATGTATCGCAATCGCAACCATGCTGAACGGTGATCATGTAAAGATGACCAATAACCCATGGGAATTCTCAATTTCAGAGATGAAGAAGAACCTGAATCTTGAAAAACTAATCTTCATCAATGACTTCACTGCAATGTCTATGAGCGTTACCGCAATCAAGACCGAGGATATGGTTCAGATCGGTGGTGAAGAAATCGTCGAAAAAGCTCCTAAGGCAATCTACGGTGCCGGTACCGGTCTGGGTGTCGGTTACCTGATCTATGCTGAAGGCAAGTGGATTCCTCTTCCAACTGAAGGTGGTCACGTTGATATCGCTGTTCAGTCTGACAGAGATGACTCAATTCTAAAGGTTCTACGTAAGAAGTTTGACCACGTATCAGGAGAGCGTCTACTATCAGGTCAAGGCCTAGTTAACACCTATCAGGCTATAGCAGAACTGAATGGTCATGAAGTTAAGGATCTTGTTCCTGCTGATGTTACCGGTGGTGCTTTTGCTGAGGATCCAGATCCAGACTGCAAAGAAACTATTGATATGTTCTGTAAGCTAATGGGTTCTTTCGGAGGAAACCTTGCTCTGAACATTCTTGCAAAAGGCGGTGTTTATATTGCCGGCGGTATCGTTCCTAGATTCATCGACTACTTCAAGAAATCAGAATTCCGTAACGAGTTCGAATCAAAGGGTCGTTTCAACCACGCATTAAACAAGATTCCTGTATACGTAATTTCTCAGGGAGATGCTGGTTTACTAGGCGCAGGTGCTTATGTTCGTCAGGAACTGGGTGCTAAGTTATAATCCAGACTACGGATTGACTCAAGGGGGAGCAAAAAGCTCCCCCTTTTCGTTTCTGAAAAAAGCTTTTCTTAAACAATAACAGATTAGTTTCTAACCAAAAAATTCAAGAATATTCTCAGCTATTTCTCGACAGCATGATTCCAGTGCAAAATGACCGCTATTAACGCCTATAACCTTTGCATTTGGAACATCTCTTTTGAAAGACTTTGCGCCTTCAAAAATAAAGGAAGGATCATTCTGTCCCCAGATTGCTAAAAGCTTAGGCTGGTGCTCTCTTAGATATTCCTGAAACTTTGGATAGAGTTTGACATTAGTCTGATAATCAAAAATAAGGTCTGACTGCTTCTCTGCATAGTCGTCTATTGTATTTGCATAATAAATATCAAGACAATAACCATCTGGCACAACAGTATCTGGTTCGGTACCAAATGTATACTGACCTTTTACTGTTTCAAAAGAAAAGGCTGATTTATACTGTTCTCTAAGTTCTTTGGTTGGATTTTGCCAGTACTGAGCTCTAGCCTCCCATTTCCTGCCAAGTCCTTCTTCATAAACATTACCGTTCTGACTTACAATTCCAAGTATTTTTTCAGGATGACGCATCGCGATTCTAAAGCCGATTGGCGCACCGTAATCAAACACATACATATAGAACTTTTCAAGATTTAAAGCTTCGATAAATCCATCAACATAGTTTGTTAGGTTTTCAAATGTATACTTAAAACTGTCTCTAGAAGGAGCATCAGATTGTCCAAAGCCAATCAGATCTGGTGCAATAACAAGAAATTTCTCTTCAAGCATTTTCATCAGATCACGATACATATGACTTGATGAAGGAAAGCCATGTATCAGAAGAAATACAGGTTTATCAGCAAAACCAGATTCACGATAAAAAATCTTTAATCCATTTACTTCAATGTGCTGAACTTTCATTCTCTACTCCACAAAAGAAACTTATTTGCTACGAGAAATAATAAGCTTATTTGCTATCTTTATCAAAGATAACAAAATAGTTTTGTCATATCTATTTGAGATATAGTATAATTAATATCAAAAAATAATTCTCAATAAGAAAGGCAAAGCTATGGAAATCTCAACCTTAAAAATGTTCGTAAAAGTTGCAGAACTTAAAAGCTTTTCAAAAGCCGCTACAGCGATGGATATTGCTCAATCATACGTATCAACAAGAATTCATCAGTATGAAAAAGAATTAGGTACAGAACTATTCATACGACATAACAAGGGAGTTGAGTTGTCTGCTCAGGGAATAATCTTTCTTGACTATGCAAAAAGAATCTTAAGAATGGTGGATGAAGCAGAAAATATATTCAGCAAAAATTCAAATACAGGCCTGCTGAGAATCAGTACTATGCAATCAACTGCACAGACATATCTTCCTGCAATATTAAGTGAATTTCATAAACATTTCCCTGAATATAAGCTGAAAATCAGCACCTCAAATGCAGCAATGAATATTGAAAAATTATTCAGATATGAAGCTGAATTTGTTTATGTAGCAGGATCAATCGACTCAAATGATATTTCTTCAGTAAAGCTTACTGATGAAAAACTCGTACTTATATCCAATCAGAAAATTAATGACTTACGAGGATTTTTGTCTGCAGGAAATATTACTCTATTAGCATTTCCTTCTGGTTGTGCATATAGAAAACAGACAGAGAAATGGCTAGAAGCTCAAAATATAACTATAAATAATTTAGTTGAATGTGATTCCATTCCTGCAATCCTGTCATCAGTCACTGCTGGAATGGGATGTTCAGTTCTTCCAAGTCATTTAGTTAATGACCATATTAAAAATGGATATGTCTACGCAAATGAACTTCCACGGAAATTCAGCAATATTCCATTAAATTTGTGTTACAGAAAGGATATGAAACTTAATGAAGGAATGAAACAATTCATCGAAATCAACAAAAAAAATATAAGATAAAAAAATAAAGGGGAAGCTGAAAAAATCTTCCCCTTTTGTTAGTTTTTATGGAATTCTTTTTTTTATGGATTAAATGGCCATACTAGAGGAATAATAAATACACTCACAATGTAGCCAATAATACACAATGGAGTACCAACCTTAATATAATCAATAAAGTGCAGTCCGGCTGGATTCATAACCATAACATTTGGTGGAGTGGCAACTGGTGTTGCGAAGGCGCAGGAGGTTGCAATTGAAATTGCCATTACCACAGCATATGGAGAAACATGAAGCTCCTCAGAAATTGAAATACCGATAGGAATTAGCAGAGCCGCAGTTCCTGTATTAGACATAAACTGAGTCAGACCGCAGGAAATAATGAACAGGACTGACATCATAACTGTATCTGAAGGATTTTCACCCATCAGTCCAATAACAGATTCAGCAATCATCTTACCTGCACCTGTCTTTTCCAATGCACCTGCAATTGGGAGCATACCTGCAAACAGGAATATGGTAACCCAGTCAATTCCCTTATATGCCTGTTTTTCTGTAATACATTTCGTCATTACACAGGCAACAGCACCGATAATTGCAATCATAGCCTGAGACAAACCTGGAATACCAAAGATAAGGCCATAGATAACAAAAATCAGAATAGCAAGAACAGTCCAACGCTGACGTGGTGAACCAGATCCAGTAAGTTCGTTACCTAACACACCTAAATCAGAATCATTTTTTGGAAGAAGCTTTCTTCCAACAAAAACCATGAAGAAAACGCTAATGAAGGCAATTGGAGCGCCAACAAAAGCAAACTCAAAGAAACCAAATGGGGTCAGACCATGTTCCTGAAGAGCAGATACCGCAAACATGTTTGGAGGAGTACCAACCATGGTCATCATACCACCCGCGTTAGCCGCTACAGCCATCGCCATAAGGATAGCCGTTGCAGGAATCTTTGCCGAGGCACAAACACCGATAACCATTGGCATTAAACATGCGATAGTACCGGTATTTGAAGCAAAAGCTGACATAATGATGGTAAGAATCATAAATGAAATCATCAGAGGGACTTCACTGGTACCGACTCGTTTTACAACCAGTCTTCCTATAGTCTGAGCAAGGCCAGATTCAAGCATGGCCGTACCGACTACGAACATACCAGCAAACAGAACAACGGTATCGTTGGACAGTCCGGAGAAGGTTTCTTTAGGCGTAAGAACTCCAAACACACCTAAACTAAGAGTTCCTAATATTGAAGTTACGGCAACAGGAATCAACTCTGTTACAAACAGAAATGCCACTACGCCGAGTACGATTAAAGTTATTGTAGCGTGATCCATACTCTATCCTTATGTTGGTAAAAAATACCTGTTCCTTTTTTACCATGTTATAAAAGGCTTTTATGTGAGAGATTACGCAACGAAGAAAAGATTGATTGAATTAATTAGAAAAATGTTATCAATTTCAAATAAAAAAGCACATAAAAAAAGATTTAAAAATAATTAGATCGAAGAATAAGAAGAAGAAAAAAACAAATTACTCACACTTACCGCAATTTGAACAGCCATTGCAGACAGCACGCATACCGCATTTATCGCATTTGACTCGAAAAAAAGGCTTATAAAGATCTGAATCGTAAATCTGCAATCCTAAAGCATCTACAAGCTTAAATCTGATATCCTTACCTATATAGGTAAGACCAGATTTAAAAGCCTGAGTACTCTGAACTGCACTGCCTTCTATATGGTATCTGCGACCATCCTTTACAAAATAATTGCCTGTACCACAGAAAATAAAAGTAACGTTATATCTACAACATTCATCAGATAGTTTTTTTACCCATTCATAATGACATTCGCGGGCTCCAGCGTAATTCTCTCCATCACAGATTACCTGCTCAAGCTGGCCTGAAGCTAAATACTTATCCAGAGAGACCGGCCCAATAAAAGGAGCACACATCACACCTTTATGTTTAAACGGTAAATCCAGAAGAATAGGAATTCTCTCATCTGCACGTCGCTGATTCTCGGCAGAAACATTAAAGAAAACATTCTCATATCCATCATGCCAGTCTGCTGGTAAATGCGACATTACTCGCTGAGGTCTTTTGGTTAAAAGAAAGAATTTAACATCTGAACGCTGACGAATGATTTTCCATGCTTCATCTCTCCAGAGATCGGCTTCCTCCAAAAAGAAATCAGAAGTCATACAGACTCGAAGCATCTCTCCAGACTGAACCTTATATGCACCGTTCTTATTTTTCTCAAGAGGATAATAGAAAGACTTAGTCCGATAGATATCGGCACCGTTTCTGTCTCGAATACTATCCTGAAAAAACATATAACAGTTTCTACAGCCTTCAGAGATTTTTATACAACCGTGCCAAGGATTCCAGATATCGTGCAAAACAGATACCTCAGTTTTAAACGAAACGTCCAGAGACAATAATCCCCGGAGAACCGGGGATTGAAAAGATTAATCTAGGAAACCGCGAAGGCCTTGAGATCTGCAAGGATGACGCAGCTTTCTTAAGGCTTTAGCCTCAATCTGACGAATACGCTCACGGGTAACACCAAACTGTCGACCAACTTCTTCAAGAGTATGATCAGATGGCATACCGATACCAAAACGCATACGCAGAACCTGAGCTTCACGTGGAGGCATTTCGTCAAGAACACCGTTAATAGCATTCTTCAGGCTCTCTGATGTAGCAGCTTCAGCTGGTACAACAATTGAGCTATCCTCAATGAAATCGCCTAAATGTGAATCGTCATCATCACCAACAGGAGTCTCTAAAGAAATAGGCTCCTTAGCAATCTTCATTACCTTACGGATCTTCTCCTCAGGTAAGCCCATCTTTACAGAAAGCTCTTCTGGAGTTGGTTCTCTGCCCTTCTCCTGAAGCATCTGTCTGGAAATACGGTTCAGCTTGTTAATGGTCTCAATCATGTGAACAGGAATACGGATGGTACGAGCCTGATCAGCAATTGATCTTGTAATTGCCTGTCTAATCCACCAGGTAGCATAAGTGGAGAACTTGTAACCACGACGGTACTCAAACTTATCCACAGCCTTCATCAGACCGATGTTACCTTCCTGAATCAGATCCAGGAACTGTAAACCACGGTTTGTATACTTCTTGGCAATAGAAATAACCAGACGAAGGTTAGCTTCAACCATGTCTTTCTTAGCTTTCTTAGCCAGAGCATCGCCCTTCATAACACGTCTTGCAAGATCACGCAGACGAGCAATAGAAATGCCAGAGTTTTCTTCGATCTCACGAAGAACATTTACACACTTCTGAACATCAGCCTCATATTCTTTAAACTTGGCGTGTGAAGGTTTCTTAACCTTGCAGGCTTTCTCGAACCAGCCCATGTCGGCAACATTCTCATTTTCGTTATAGAACTTCTTGAGCTCGTCAATTTTCATTCCACAACGGCCAACAGCAATTTCTCTGATTCTTCTGTCCTGACGCTTAACACTATCCATAGTGTCATGCATCTTGCGAAGTAATGACTCAAGCTGAGAAGGAACAATCTTGAAGCACTGGAAGATTTCAATCAGCTTATCAAGTTCCTTCTGATACTTCTTGTCGGTCATAGACTTCTGACGAGCTGCAGTTACCTTGTCAAACTGCACTCTAAGTTCAGTAAATCTCTTGCGGGTTTCTTCTGGATCAGGACCAGAATCATTTGGAGAATCTGCACCATCGTCAGCATCATCCAGATCATCATCTTCATCTGAATCATCAGAAATCTGAGCCTTCTTCTTGGATTTCTTAGCGCTCTTCTTTGAAGGTGCATCACCTAAATCGATATCACCATCAGCCTCGTCAAGAGCTTCAAGCTCCTTATCCAGCTCTGCTTCAGCGTTCTCATCAATATCTTCAAGAACTTCAGTGTCATCCTGAGAAGGTGCACCATCAGCAAAACCGTTGATAATGTCGCCAATCTTGATTTCAGATAAAGGATCCATTGTCTGCTCGTAACGTGCAAACAGTTCTTCCATTGCCTGAGGATACTCTACAAGACAAACCTGAACTTCATTAGTACCTTTCTCAATTCTCTTTGAGATCTCGATTTCGTCTTTGCGGGTTAACAGAGAAACGTTACCCATTTCACGCATATACATGCGAACCGGATCAGTTGTTCTGCCAATATCAACAGAACTGTCCAGCTGATTTGCTACAATTTCGACATCTTCAGAGTCAGTCTGGGAATTGCCATTCAGAAGAATATCGTCTGCCTCTGGAGGAGTTTCACATACAGTGATACCCATATCAACAAAGGTCTGAATGAAAACTGAAAGCTGATCGCCACTAATAATATCAGGTGGAATTAAATCATTGATTTCATCAATTGTTAAGTAACCTTGTTCTTTACCCTTAGCGATAAGTTGCTTGAACTCAGTACTTGCAGAATTATTATCCATTTATCTTAGTAGTCCTGGGAGCTGTAGTCATATGACACGAAATGGGTAAGGTTACCCTTGCCCATCCCGACTTAATATTTATAGGCTAGAAAATCACAAAAAGCAAAAAGATTTTCGCAATTTTTTTTATTCTAGCTCAAGGTCATCAGGTAGTGATGCGTTGTGATAAACGTTCTGGACATCATCAAGATCTTCCATTGCGTCAATCATTCGCATGAACTTAACTGCAGTTTCAGCGTCTAACTGAGCTTCAGTTGATGGAACCATAGAAATTTCAGCATTTGTAGGCTTAATTGATGCAGCTTCAAATGCCTCAACAACATCAGCGAAAGACTCTGGAGCAGTATAAACATCGATTGAACCATCATCGTTGGTTACAATGTCATCAGCACCAGCCTCTAGACCGATTTCCATTGCCTTTTCTTCATCAATAGGCATCTTTCCATCTTCGTCTTCAGCGAAACTGATAACACCTTTCTTGGTGAACAGGTAGCCAACAGAACCTGAAGTACCCAGATTACCACCAAACTTGGTAAAGGCGTGTCTTACGTCAGATGCAGTACGGTTGTGGTTATCAGTCATGCATTCAACCATAACAGCAGCACCGCCAACACCGTAACCTTCGTAGGTGATGTTCTCTAAATCAACACCATCACCACCGCCAACACCACGCTCGATTGCACGCTTGATGGTATCACGAGTCATGTTCTGAGCTAATGCAGCAACAACTGCAGAACGTAAACGAGGGTTGCTTGATTCATCACCGCCACCCATACGAGCAGCAGTTGTGATTTCACGAATCAGTTTTGTAAAGATTTTTCCACGCTTAGCATCCTGTGCTGCCTTACGGAAACGAATATTGGCCCACTTGGAATGTCCTGACATTTTTTTCTCCTACTTCACGCCTAGCGTTATTTTTCGATATCGGTTACAGCAATAGCAAGCTCATTTAAAGCATCGCTGTTTGCAAAATTAGGTGCATCTGTCATTAAACATGCAGCTGCTGTTGTCTTAGGGAACGCAATTACATCACGAATATTGTCGGTGCCTGCGATAAGCATAGTTACACGATCCAGACCAAATGCAAGACCAGCGTGTGGAGGAGCACCGAATGATAGAGCGTCTAACAGGAAGCCAAACTTCTCGCGAGCCTCTTCCTTAGAAATACCTAAAACAGTAAACACAGCGTTCTGCATATTCTGATCATAGATACGAACAGAACCACCTCCTGACTCATAACCGTTGATTACAAGGTCATATGCATCAGCATAAACTGACATAGGGTCAGCAATCAGCTGCTCTGGAGTTACATCCTTAGGAGCAGTAAATGGGTGGTGCATAGCAGTTAAACCAGCTTCTTCGGTCATCTCGAACATTGGGAAGTCAACAACCCATAATGCCTTATAACCGTCAGCAACAAGATTTGCATCCTTTGCAGTCTTAAGACGCAGTGCACCCATGGCTGTTGCAGTCTTAACTCTTGGACCACAGCCGATAAATACCATATCGCCGTCTTTAGCACCTGATAAAGCTACTAAATCAGTTAACTCTTTCTCTGTTACGTGCTTGCCGAAGGAAGCTTTCAAGCCTTCTGCGCCTTTAGCAATCTCATTAACCTTGATGTACAGAAGACCTGAACCGCCCATCTTCTTGACATAATCAGTATAGTCATCAATCTGACGACGGGTCAGTGCTGCGCCGCCTGGCAGAGCGAAAGCGATAACACGTGACTTATCATCACATGCAGCCTCTGATAAAACCTTGAACTCTGAATTCTTAACAGCTTCATCAACCAGCTTTAATTCAAAGTCGATTCTTAAATCAGGCTTGTCAGAGCCGAATCGATCCATTGCATCTTCCCAGGTCATTACAGGAAGCTTGCCTAAATCAACATTCTTCATGTTCTTGAACAGAGAAACAATCATTTCCTCCATGATGTCTCTTACGTCCTGAGAAGTCATGAAAGAGGTCTCAACATCGATCTGAGTGAACTCAGGCTGTCTGTCAGCACGAAGATCTTCGTCTCTGAAGCACTTTACAATCTGATAGTATCTGTCGTAACCCGCAATCATCAGCAACTGCTTGAATAGCTGTGGTGACTGAGGTAAAGCATAGAACTTACCATGGTGAACACGTGAAGGAACCAGATAATCACGAGCACCTTCAGGAGTAGCTTTAGTCAGCATTGGGGTTTCGATATCTAAGAAACCATGTGAATCCATAAACTGACGTACAAAATGGGTAATCTTTGCACGGGTGGTTAACATATTAACCATCTGTGGACGGCGTAGGTCTAAGTATCTGTAACGTAAACGCTGCTCTTCAGTATTTTCCTGATTGAAGTCAAGAGGAAGTGGAGCTGCCTTGTTGAAGATCTTAAGTTCACTGGCGTAAACTTCGATTTCACCTGTTGCCATCTTTGAATTGATCTGATCAGCAGGACGTGCTTTTACAGTACCCTTCACGCAGATACAGAACTCATTTCTTAAAGTTGAAGCAACTTCATGTAACTGCTGATTATCAGGCTCAAATACCACCTGAACAATACCGGTACGGTCACGAAGATCAATAAAAATTAAACCACCTAAATCGCGTCTACGGTTAACCCAGCCACATAGTGTAACCTGAGTATCTTTGGCGCTAAGATTTACATTACCACAGTAAATTGAACGCATTGACATAAAATTATATTAGCCTCTTTATCTATAGGCATAGACTAGAAAAATGGCAGATCTCTCCATTATATAAAAGCTTAACGGCCTTTATTTATGGACTAATCTCAGAAGACTCGTCCGTAAAACATGAACAGATCGCGCAAAATAACACTATTTCAAAATTTCCACATTATACGAAATAAATGAGATCTAATCAACAATTTCAGAATATTAGATATTGGTTAAATGGCTTTAATACGCCAATTTTGCGGTTATATATTTTTTGTAAAATAAGATGATCCAACAAGGTGAATTCTTCGTAGCTCAATCAGAATATGTTTAAACTATAAATATATTCACTTTTCAAGTTATGATTATGATAAGGAGCAAACTTAGTAAAAGAACAAAATTTTTTCAAAATATGAAGATAACTCCACCATAACTTAATAAGTTATATTTCAACTAACGTCAAAAACTGTGATCTGGTGCAAATTTCTGCACCATTCTTAAACAATTCTTTATCACACAGCAAAAAAGTAAAATTATGCTAAAATGAGACAAGCCTAAGGAGGTTTATTCTATGATCAATGCTCTTAAGAAAATCGTTTTTGCAGCTTGTATTGGAGTTATGTCCTTTTCAAGTGTTGCAGCCCCTGAATCAGCTACTCAGAAAAAAGTATTAAATGTCGGTTGTGAGGGTGCATTTGCACCTTTCACTTATATAAATGATGAAGGTAATATCACAGGATTTGATATTGACCTGATAAAAGAGCTTGGTGAACACTTAGGTTATGATGTCAAAATCAATGTAATGCAGTTTGACGGCCTGATTCCATCCCTAATGGTTGGCAACATCGACCTGATTATTTCAGGTTTCACCATTACAGATGAAAGAGCCAAAAAGGTAGATTTCTCTGATCCATATTATCTCTGCGGTATGAGTTATGTTATCAATAAGAAGAATCTAAATAAATACGACTCTTATGAAAAGCTCAACGGACAAACTCTGTGCACTCAGCTAGCAGCAACCGGAACTAACTTTGCTCAGAAGTACCTGCCAAAGTCACACTTAAAGATATTCAATGCTCCACCAGAGACTTATATTGAATTAGGTAATGACAGCTGTGTAGCTGCAGTTCATGATAAGCCAGTAAATGATTTCTTCCTGGCAAGAGATGTTTCCGGTAAATTCACTTCTGTTGAAATTACTCAGCATATTAACAAAGAATACTATGGTATTGCTGTACAGAAAGGTAACACCAAGCTTCTTAAAGAAATTAACAAGGGCTTAAAGGAGATCGAGAGTAATGGAGTTTTCGAGAAAGTAAGTAAACACTGGTTCGGATACAATATTCTTGAATCTCTTAAAGAAGAGTAAGTTCAGTATCAATTAAAGAAACAGGCATCATGCCTGTTTTTTTTCTTTTCTTATTATAATCTCAAACCTCATCTCATAATTATCAAATCTCACTAAGCTTTAGTCACAAAAAATATACATTCTTAAAACAAACACAGAACTCTAATCTATCATTGAGAAATGATATGAATATATTGAGGTATGTTATAAGTGCTAAAAAGAACACTTGTGCTCTGCTTTACAATGATTTTAATCTTAATCATGATTTCTGCTGTGTCGGTTATTATCGCCAGACAGAAAGTAATACGTGTAGGAGTGGACGGATTCAGTGCACCTTTCAGTATAACAAACAGTTTTGGAGATCTGAGCGGTTATGATGTAGATATAATAAAAGCTATAGCAAAAAAGCTGGATTACAAAATTGAATTCAAAATCATTGCCTTTACAGGTTTAGAAAACAATCTGAATAACCGTCTTGTAGATGTTGTTTTGGCACCTATGGATAGTAACACTCCAGAGAATCAGAGTAGAAATATTATTTACTCCAAGCCTTATTTCTTCAATTATCTAACAATGATGAAAATAAAGCATAAAGATATAAAACTTAACGAAGAAGGAGAATTTGAGAAAGATTCAATTCTATGTATACCAAACAAACCTTTTATTCTAAACTTCGTTAGAACTCATTATATAAATACAATCTTAAAGATATATAACGGCTCAAATCTGGCGATTGACGCTCTTTATGAAAACGAATGCGATGTAATAATAGATACGAAATCAAGCAATGAATATTACCGTACAAAACATAACCTAAATAAGCTTGAGATAAAGCCTATCTATAGTGATGACGCCTATAATCACACTTATAAAATAGCAATGAGTATACATAGACCAGATCTGTTTGAACAGATAAACAAAGGACTAGAACACTTAATTCAGACAGGTGAAATTAATAAAATACACCAAAAATGGTTCTCTTCTGATTACTGTAAACAATAGTTTTAAGGTATATAGAAACACAAAACCCAGTCACAAAGGACTGGGTTTATGTAAAAAAGTGGCGGAACGGACGGGAATCGAACCCGCGACCTCCTGCGTGACAGGCAGGCATTCTAACCGGCTGAACTACCGCTCCACGTTATAGGATGCCTGGCAGTGACCTACTCTCACACAAACGTACGTTGCACTACCATCGGCGTTACTGCATTTCACTTCTGTGTTCGGAATGGGAACAGGTGGTTC
>ONFP01000037.1 GCA_900317105.1 uncultured Succinatimonas sp.
AATTGCAGTGAAGAGGCAGTCCTGCTCTTTGAGTACCGGTACAGTTCTTCCCCTTGGTGTTGGCTGAACCGCAATTACTCTTCCGTTGAACAGGTTCTGTTTGTTCATGTGGTAGACCATCCAGTCGATAAAGCAGCGGATAAAATTACCTTCTCCGAACTGAATTGCCTTTACTGGAAGATCAGATTTGCACTCTGGTTTTAATGCAAGGTTTAGTTTTGTCATTTTGTTGTCCGTTTTGAATTAACTTTAATTTTGTAACTTATAGATGTCTGCAGTTTTCACTGTATATAGGTTTGTGCTTTTTTACTTAAAATCCGATTTCAACTTTAAGCATGTCTGCACCATGGTCAGTAAAAAACACAAGGGCCTGAGAGAGCTCGTCGAGCTTATGGGGGCTGTTAACAGTCTTTTTAAGAACAGCCTTCCCAAACCAAATCGAATTGATAGGATTGAGAAACTGCTTTCTAAGCGTAATTCTAGAGGCGAATACATTTATGTATTCCTTATGTTTAAATTTAGATTGTTATTAAAAATGGTCGTTATGTTGTTACGAACCTAAACAGTAAAAAGCAACGTTTATGCCAAGATGAGAATATGCTGAAAATAAAGGAAATTTAAAGATTGATGTTTCAAAATTAAACAAAGTGTGCAAAAATAATGTTTCAAGGTGTTTAAAAAGTAAACATTATTTTATGAATAGGTTCACAAAAATCTAGTCGCTGATTTTTTAGAAGATGTTTTTTTATTGTAATATTTTTTTTGTGTTACGACATAAATAACATCTGAACATATTAATAGTATTTTTCAATTTTTACTCAAAAGCAGTCAAAAGGCGTTTAATATGAAGGATTCAATCGTATTTTTTGCTCCTAATTCCAGAATCGCAGCACTAGCTACAAATGCCATTTCTCAAATGAATCTTTCAATTCCAGTGGAAGAGGCAATTGACTATGAGGCGGTTGAACTGCTGCATAAATACCCTTCATGCAAGGTTGCAATCAGCCGAAGTGGTACCGCAGATCTCCTTCGCGGAGTAAAGGGACTATCGGTTGTTGATATAACTGCCTCTTTTTATGAAATACAGCGCGGAATCAGTAAGCTGATTGAAAAGAGATGCAAGAATATCAGTGTGATAAGTCAGCATAACTTTATAGGTCTTACCCATGCTGAGTTCAATGTTGGAGACGTAAAGGTCACACTTAATCCCTGCAAAAACACAGAAGATATTATTTCAACAGTTGAACGTCGAGTTGACAGTGGAACAGACGGTGTTTTAGGCTGTGTTCTGGCTATAGAAACAGCCAAATCCCATAATCTGATTGTGGAGCCTTTAGAGTCAGACTTCTTCTCTATTAAAAAAGTTATTCTTCAGGCATTGGAACTGCTCGAATATCTTAATGTCAGCCAGAAGAATTTCGAGTGTATGGAATCTGTTCTTGATAACATTGATGAAGGTGTGATTTTTTTTGATTCAGACAACAAGCCTGCAATTTACAACGAGTGTGCCTTTAAGCTGATGCAGCCTGAGTCTAAGGAGCAGTGGTTTCACAAACTTGAAGAGTATATGAATAGGGCAAACAGTGTTCCAAGAGTTGTTAACCTTAATAAGAACAAGGTTCTGTTTCGCAGTATTCCATTATCTGGAAATAAATTTATTTCGGGAAACAAAACCAGCAGTAATGTAGTAATCATGCAGGATAGCACTGCAATTGAGGAAAATGCGAAAAATATTAAGATTTCCACTTATGAGAAAGGTCTTTTTGCCCGACGTAGCTTTAAGGATATCAGATTTGAATCTCTAGTTATGGAAGATGCCGTAGCGCTGGCCAAACGTTTTTCTAATTCTGATTCAACAGTTATGCTTTTTGGAGAAACCGGTGTGGGTAAGGAAGGATTCGCTCAGAGTATTCATAATAATTCTCCTCGCTCTAAAAAGCCTTTTGTTTCAGTCAACTGTGCCTCTCTTCCTCAGGGGCTGGTGGCATCTGAGCTGTTCGGTTATGCAGAAGGTGCCTTCACTGGAGCACGCAGCTCTGGTAAGAAAGGACTGTTTGAGCTGGCTCAGGGCGGAACCATCTTTCTCGATGAGATCACAGAAATCCCTCTTGAGGTTCAGAGTCAGTTCCTTCGTGTGATTCAGGAACGTGAGGTTATGCGTATCGGAGATGATCGCATTATTCCTCTGGATATTCGTATTATCTGTGCTTCTAACAAAAAGATCCTGCCTTTATGTGAACAGGGTAAGTTCAGATATGATCTTTACTATAGACTTAATGTTCTGCAGCTGACCATTCCTCCTTTACGTGAGCGAGGAAGGGATGTTCTGGTGCTGTTTAAGGCATTTATGGCAGAATTCCTTCATAAGAATGAAGAGGATATTGAGTTTGACGACAGCATCCGATCTGTTCTTTTAGGCTATTCTTGGCCGGGTAATGTCCGTGAACTGCGTAACTTTGCAGAGGCACTGTCTTTTTACGGTGACGAGATCAAAGTATCTAATGTTTTAAATATATTAAATCATGACAAGGAAGTGGTTTCTGCCGGAGGAGAAGGTGGTAGTCAGGTTCTGAATTTTAAGGATGATATGCCTCTTTCTGAGATTGAGAAGGAGTATTATCGTTATATGCTAGAACGTCATTCAAATGCTGAGGTTGCAAAACTTGCTGGAATATCAAGAACTTCCTTGTGGAGAAAGCTTAAGGCTCTTGGTCTAAGCGATTAGCTACTATACAAAAATGTCAGATTTGTTTTGTGTGATACATATCAAGTCTAAAAGTTTCAAACTGAAACGTTTTGGAACACAGTTTAATATCCAAAACGTTTCATCTATAAACATCAAATAAAATTATCTTTAATTTTCAATAAAATAAATAATTGGCACAATCGTTGCTTTTATAGAAACATAAAAATAATTTATTTAGATACACATGACAAAGAGCAACAATGGAACCAACTTTCCATTACCACATCAAATAATTTTTGTTTTGATGTTCTTCTGTCCCTGTTTAGACTATGTGCAAAGATTTTAAGTTAGCAGGATTTGTCAGCGCATAGGCCATTACAGAAGCTGTTTAGCTTTAAATTCTAAATAATATTATCAGCCAGCCTTAATGGACTGGTTAATCAAATAAGAAAAAATCAATATTAGTTTTGTAAAAAGGATATAGGAGTATTCTATGGCAAAAGGGTTGCTGCTTGTAGGAGAGCCAATGGGCCTCCTGATTGCAAAGCAGGAAGGTGCTCTGGAGACTGTTAGAGATTATTCACTGGCAGTTGCAGGTGCAGAATTCAACGTTGCAACCGGAATTTCAAGACTTGGTCTTAAAGTTTCCTATCTAACCAAGCTTGGAGATGATCCTTTTGGAAAACTGATTGAATCAACTTTAAGAGGAAATGGAATTGATTCTGGACTTGTAAGCTATTCATCAAAAGAGCGTACAGGTTTCATGATGAAGGGAAAGGTCTCAAAAGGCGATCCTCAGATTTTCTATTTCAGAGCTGGTTCTGCTGCATCAACTCTATCTGAGAGTGATGTTGAAAAGATTGATTTTACCAGATTCTCTCACATTCACCTTACAGGCATTGCACCTGCTCTTTCAGAGACTACCCTGAAGGCCGTCTACAAAATGATTGAGCTAGGCCGTAAGGCGGGTCTTTATATTTCCTTTGATCCTAACCTAAGACCTCAGTTATGGTCCAGCCGTGAACTGATGGTCAAGACCCTCAATGAGCTGGCCTCAAAGGCTGATCTGGTAATGCCAGGTGACGGTGAGGGAGATATTTTATGCGGTTCATCAGAACCAGAAAAAATTGCAGCATTTTACCAGAAGCTTGGTGCAAAGAGCGTTATTGTTAAGTGCGGCCCTCAGGGTGCCTTTTATTCTACTCCTGACAAGAGCGGTAAGGTTGCCGGCTTTATTATCGATAAGGTTGTAGATACCGTAGGTGCCGGTGATGGTTTTGCTGCCGGAGTGCTGTCAGGTCTTATGGAAGGAATTGATTTTGATAAGGCTGTTGAGCGCGGCTGTGCCATCGGCGCAATTCAGTGTACCTTCACTGGGGACAATGAAGGTCTGCCAACACCTGAGCAACTGAAGGAATTTATGTCATCTCACAAGCGCAGAGATTTTTAGGAGATAAAGATGAAATTTAAAGTTTTAAGCGATATTGAATCAGTCGGCATTGTGCCTCTGGTTGTCCTTGAGGATGCAAAACAGGCAGCTCCTTTAGCTCAGGCATTATGTGACGGTGGAATTCCTATTGCAGAGGTTACCTTCCGTACTGCAGCAGCGGCTGATGCAATCAGAATCATGGCTGAGGAATGTCCTAACATGCTGGTTGGCTCAGGTACTGTTCACAATGTTGATCAGGCATGGGCAACCCTGGATAACGGTGGCAAGTTTGTAATTACCCCAGGTTTTAATCCAAAGGTTGTGGACTGGTGCTTAAAGCATAATCTGGCCATCTGTCCAGGTACCGTAACTCCATCAGATCTGGAGCAGGCTTTAGACTTCGGTTTAGAGGTTGTTAAGTTCTTCCCTGCAGCAGCCTATGGCGGCACTAAGACCTTAAAGGCACTGGCAGGTCCTTATGCTTCAATCAAGTTTGTGCCAACAGGCGGAGTAAATCTGGACAACCTTTCAGAGTATCTGAGCCTCAAGAACGTCGCCGCAGTAGGCGGAAGCTTTGTACCAGATCCTAAGATGGTAAAGGCCGAGGATTATGAGGGGATCAGTGCTGCCTGCAGAGATATTCTCAAGAAGGTTAAGGATATCAGATCCTAAGATTTCCGGGGGCAGAATATATTTCGAATCCCTATTCAAGCAACTTTGTTTATTTATATTTAACTAAAAACTACCTAATCATAAGGAGATTATTATGAGTATTAAGAAAATTCTTGGAACCGCATTAGCTGTTGCTTCTATTTTAGGCTTTGCAGCTTCAGCTGAGGCAAAGACCACTGTTCGTATTTCTCACACTCAGATTGAGACTCACCCAGACCATATCGGTTTTGTTGCTTTCAAGAACTTTGTTGAGAGCAAGGCTGGTGACAAGTACGACGTTAGAATTTTCCCTAACAGTTCATTAGGTGCTAATGAGAAGGTTCTTGAGCTGGTTAAGATGAATTCTGTTCAGTTCCTGTCAGTATCAACTGCAAACATTGAATCATTCAACAAGAAGTATGCAGTATTCTCAGTTCCTTTCCTGTTTACCTCAGAAGATAACTTTGAAAAGTTTATTACTGATCCAGAAGTTCTTTCTGAGTTAGGCTCAGATGCTCAGAAGGATGGTTTCAGACCATTAGGCGCTTTTACTGCCGGTACCCGTAATTTCTACTCAAAGACCCCAATCAACACAGTTGACGATCTGAAGGGCAAGAAGTTCCGTGTTCAGGCTGGTCCTACCAACGTTAAGATGATGGAAGCCTTCGGTGCAGCTGCAACTCCAATGAGCTTCGGTGAAGTTTATTCTGCTTTACAGCAGGGTGTTATTGACGGTGCAGAGAACAATGAGCTAGCTCTTACCGATCAGAAGCACGGTGAGGTTTGCAAGTACTTCTCATATGATGGTCACCAGATGTGTCCTGATCTGATTGTTGCTTCAGAGAAGTTCCTTTCAAAGTTAAGCGACGAGGATCGTAAGTTATTCGAGGATGCAGCCAAGGAAGCTCAGAAGGCAGAGTTCGAGGCTTGGCACAAGAGAATTGCTGAGGCTAAAGAACAGGCTAAGAAGATGGGCGTAACCTTCATTGATGTTGATGCTAATGCATTCCGTGAGAAGGTTCTACCTTTACACCAGCAGCTTCTAAATGAAAACCCAGCTATGAAGGCTATGTACGATAAAGCTTCAGCCTTTGACGCATCAAACAATAAATAATTCATAAAACGGAGCGATAAATGCAAAGCCTAAGACAAATTCTGGACAAGGTACTGATTACCATATGTGTTGTTCTCTTCATTGAGATGACCATTGTAGGTACTTACCAGATTGTAACCCGTTACTTCTTTAATTCCCCAAGTACAATCTCTGAGGAAATAGTAACCTATAGCTTCACCTGGCTTTCAATCCTTGGTGCAGCTAGTGTCTTCGGCAAGAGAGGTCATCTTTGCATGACCTTCTTCTCTGCCAAATTTACAGGCAGAAAAAAGGCCTATCTGGACATTTTTTCTGAACTTTGTGTAATGCTTACCGCAGTTTCGCTTCTGATCTATGGTGGTTACATCATGTCTACTGAGAATTTCTCCCAGGAAACAGCATCTCTGGGTATCAGTATGGGATTCATGTACGCAGTTCTCCCAATTTCGGGTGTAATTATCTGCCTGTACGGTCTCCTAAATCTATTAGACATATTCAAGGTATTATCCTCTCCTGACGTTGACCGCTACGGTGTCAGTGCAGAGTCATAATTCCCTGATTCAACCACGATTCTTATAAACGGAGGGGAGAGGTTCTCCCCTCATTTAAGGAAGACAGATATGACTGTTATTGTAAGTATTCTTTTGGCTGTTTGCCTCGTCGGTCTACTGATCCTTGGAACTCCAATCTGTATTGCAATTGCTATTTCATCAGTAGTTGCAGGTGGAGTTGCTCTGGACTTTGACATGATGCTGCAGACAGGCGCACAGCGTACCTTCACCGGTATCTCTGTATTTACTCTGATTGCTATTCCATTCTTTATTCTGGCTGGCGATATCATGAATCAGGGCGGTATTGCACTGCGTCTGATGAACTTCGCCCGTCTTCTGGTTGGCAGATTACCAGGCTGTTATGCTCATACTAATGCTATGGCTAACATGATGTTCGGTGCAATTTCCGGTTCTGGTGTTGCAGCTGCTTCTGCCATGGGTTCAATTGTTGGCCCTATTGCCGAGAAGGAAGGTTATGAGCGTGATTATATGGCAACCGTAAATATTGCCACAGCTCCTACCGGACTTTTAATTCCACCAAGCAATGTTTTAATTACCTACGCACTGGTATCAGGCGGTACCTCTGTTGCAGCTTTATTTATCGCAGGTTATATCCCTGGTATTCTATGGGGCTTAGTCTGCATGATTCTTGCTGGTTTCCTTGCTCACCGCAGAGGTTACAAGAAGGATTCCCAGAAGATCACTTTACCAATCGCAATGAAGATCACCTTTGATGCTCTTCCATCACTGTTATTGATTGTGCTGGTTATTGGCGGTATCGTAGCTGGTGCTTTCACCGCAACCGAAGGTGCTATTGTTGCAGTAGTTTATTCTCTGATTCTGTCTTTATGCTACCGTACCATCAATCTTAAGAAACTGCTTAAGATTTATGCAAATTCAGTACAGATGACAGGCATTATTATTCTTCTGATTGGCGTATCCTCAATCATGTCATGGGTAATTTCATTTGTTAATATCCCTGATGCTGTAGGTGAGCTTTTAAGAGGCGTTTCAGAGAGCAAGATTGTGATCATGCTGATCATCAATATTGTGCTGCTGTTTGTTGGTACCTTCCTGGATACCACTCCTGCAGTTCTGATCTTTACCCCAATCTTCCTGCCAATTGCACAGTCATGCGGTATTTCACCAGTTGAGTTCGGTATCATTATTACCTTCAACCTATGTATTGGTCTGATTACTCCACCTGTAGGCAACATTCTGTTTGTGGGTGTTAAGGTTGGAAAGACAACCATTGAGAGGGTAATTAAGCCTTTATTACCTTACTATGCACTGATCTTCATGGTGTTAATGATGATCACATATCTGCCATTCCTATCCAGTTATCTTGCATACCTGGCAGGTTACCCAGAAGCTTTAGGTCCTGTTTCAAAAGATATGCTCGGATTGACGCCGTAACTTTCTGATTTCTTAAATGCGATCCGCATGCTGATGCGGATCCTGAACCAGTTTAATTCATATTTAATTAGCGAGATTTAAAAATGAAAAAGTTTTTAGATAAGGATTTTATGCTTGAAAATGACACAGCCTGCAGACTTTATCATGAACATGCTGCAAAAATGCCTATCATTGATTACCACTGCCATATCAATCCACAGCAGATTGCTGAGAACTATAAGTTCAGAAACATTACTGATGCATGGCTGTCCGGCGACCACTACAAATGGCGTGTAATGAGATCAAACGGTTATCCTGAGAGTCAGATTACCGGTTCTGAGAGCTCTGATTATGAGAAGTTTGAGGCTTTCGCTAAATCTCTGCCTTTAGCTTTCGCTAACCCAATGTACCATTGGACCCATTTAGAGCTTCAGAGATACTTTGACATTTCTACTCCTCTTAACGAGCGTACCTGCAAGGAAATCTGGGAAAAGTGCAATGAAAAGTTAGCTTCCGACAACTTCAGAGTCTGTGACATTATCCGCAAGTCAAATGTTAAGTTAATCTGTACCACCGATGATCCTGGTGATTCACTTGAGTGGCACAAGAAAATAGCTGCTGACAGTTCAGCACCTTGCAAGGTTTTACCTGCATGGCGTCCTGACAAGGCAATGAAGATTGAAAAGCCTGAGTTTGCTTCATATGTAGAGCATATTTCAAAGCTGACCGGCAAGAAGATTGATTCCTGCAAGGCATTCTTTGAGGCTATCGATGAGAGAATGAAGTTCTTCAACGATATGGGCTGTCGTGCTGCTGATCACGGTATTGATTATGCGTACTGCAAAGTTGTATCTGACAGTGAACTTGAAAGAATCTATGAGAAAGGTCTGGCTAATGAAGCTTTAACTTCAGAGGAGATTGAGGCTTACAAGTCAATGATTCTTCTGCATCTGGCAGAAGGCTACACCAAGTATGGCTGGGTAATGCAGATTCACTATGGAGCAATCCGTGATCCAAACACCAAGATGTTCAAACTTCTTGGCGCAGACACTGGTTTTGACTACATGGGCAACCGTCCATGTGCCGAGGCAATCGGTATTTTAATGAACGAGCTTACTCAGAGAAACGCTCTTCCAAAGACTATCTGGTATTCATTGAATCCTGCTGATAACGGTCCTATTGCTACTGCAATCGGTGCTTTCCAGGGACCAGAGGCCAAGGGTAAGATTCAGCAGGGGTCTGCATGGTGGTTCAATGATTCATATCAGGGAATGGTTGATCAGATGACTTCTTTTGCAAATCTCTCTGTATTCGGTAACTTCCTTGGCATGCTGACCGATTCACGTTCATTCCTCTCTTACACCAGACATGAATATTTCCGCCGCATTATGTGCAACTTTATCGGTACTTATGTTGAGAAGGGAATGTATCCAGAGGATATGGATTTCCTAGGTAAGATGGTAGAGGATATTTCCTTCAACAACACCAACCGTTATTTCGGTTTCAACGTCTGATTCTAAATCAGATTTATAAAAGTCCATTCTCCCCTTGAACAGGGGGAATGGTCAGAGAACAGCATTAGATTTAAAGAATTATTATTGGAGTCAGTCAGATATGATGCATATGTCCTTTCGCTGGTATGGTCCAGAGCAGGATCCTATTACTTTAGATAAGATCCGTCAGATTGGTGGTATGGAAGGCGTTATCACCGCACTTCATGAAATTCCTGCAGGTGAGGTTTGGCCTGAGGAAAAAGTTTTAGAGCGTAAACATTTTGTTGAGAAGGCTGGCTTAAAGCTGATGGGCATTGAGAGTATCAATGTTCATGAGGATATTAAATATGGTGCTAACACTCGTGACAAATATATTGAGAACTATATCAAATCACTTGAGGCTGTTGGTAAATGCGGTATACATCTTGTCTGTTATAACTTTATGCCTGTTTTTGACTGGACTAGAACTGATCTGGCTCAGCCTCTGGAAGATGGTTCAACAGCTCTGGGCTATAACGGTAAAATCTGTGAAGGATTAAGTGCCGAAGAGATGTTTGATTACATCATCAAGAATTCAAATGGCTTTGAAATGCCAGGCTGGGAGCTTAACCGCAGAAGCGAAATAACCGCTGAAATCAAGAAATTCGCAGGAATGACCGCAGATGATCTGCGTGCAAACTTTAAGTATTTCTTAGATGCCATTATGCCAACCTGTGAGAAATACAATATCAAGATGGGCGTCCATCCGGATGATCCTGCCTATGACTTATTTGGACTGCCTCGTATCTGCAAATGCGAAGAGGATCTGGTAAAGATTGCAAGAATGAACAGTTCACCTTACAACGGCTTTACCTTATGTACCGGATCTTTAGGCAGCAATCCTGCTAATGATATTCCTAAGATTATCCGCAACAAGGAAATCAGCTCCAGAATCCATTTTGCTCATGTTCGTAACGTAAAGCATACCGGCGATCATCAGTTCCATGAGAGTTCTCATGTTTCACGTGAAGGTTCACTGGATATGTATGAGATTATGAAGGCTCTGGTTGAAGTTGGTTTCAACGGTGTTGTTCGTCCTGATCATGGTCGTGAGATCTGGGGCGAGAAAGCCCGTCCAGGCTATGGTCTTTATGACAGAGCATTAGGTGCAACCTATCTGCAGGGACTAGAAGAGGCAATCCGTAAGGATAAGGGAATGAATTACCCTGACAACATCTATTCAACAGAACAGTCTTTAATCTGGTAATAACAAAGTCTTTCACTGCTGCCCTGACAACAGGGCAGTGATATAACGAATAAGGATTACGCTTTAATATGAAAGTTACAGAAAAAGGAATTGAGCTGGACAAGAGTGCATTTGAGAAGGCTTCGATTGCACTTCCTATGTATTCTGTTTCAGAAGTTCGTCGCAGAACCTGTGAGCATCCTTTATGGGTTCACATGGGTGCAGGAAATATTTACCATGCATTCATCGCTTCAGTTCAGCAGGATCTTCTGAATAGAAAACTTTCTGACAGGGGTATTGTAACTTTATCAACAAGAAGCGGAGAAACCAGAGAGAAAATCGAAAAGCCTCATGATAATCTGGTACTTGGAGTAACTCTGCTTCCTGATTCCTCAACAAAGATGCAGGTTATCGGCGCAACTGTCTGTGATCTTCTTTTAAATGGAGAGGATAAGGCGGATGAGGCACGTGCTGTTGAGATGTTTAAAGATAAGTCTCTGCAGCTTATGTCCTTTACCATTACAGAAAAAGGTTATTCTCTCAAGGGCATTGACGGCTCATTTACTCCAGTAGTCCTTGAAGATTTTAAAAATGGTCCAAAGAGCGCAAAACACGGTATGTCCATAACCTGTGCTCTCTTATATGAGCGTTATCTTGCCGGAAAGTATCCTATCTCTCTGGTTTCAATGGATAACTGTTCTAACAACGGAACTATTCTGCAGCATTCGGTTGTAACCATTGCAGAAAAATGGGTAGAGAACGGATTCTGTGAGAAAGGCTTTTTAGATTATCTCAAGGATGAAAATACTGTAGCATTCCCTTGTTCAATGATAGATAAGATTACTCCAAGACCTGATCCTGATATTGAAAAAATGTTAAAGGATTTGGGGGTAGAGGACATGGAGAGCATAAAGACCTCAAAGGGTACTTATATTGCTCCATTTGTTAATGCAGAAAAGCCTCAGTATCTGGTAATAGAGGATCGTTTCCCAAATGGAAGACCTCCTCTGGAGAAGGCCGGTGTACTGTTTACTACTAAAAAAGGTGTTGAGCTGTGTGAACGCATGAAGGTTACCACCTGTCTTAACCCTCTGCATACTGCGCTTGCTGTATATGGCTGTGTACTTGGCTATAAGAAGATTGCAGATGAAATGGATGACAGGGAGCTGGTTTCACTGGTTAAGAAGCTTGGCTATGATGAGGGCCTTAAGGTTGTTGAGGATCCTAAGATTCTAAATCCTGAAGCTTTCCTCTCTGAGGTAATTGAACAGCGTCTTGTAAACCGAGCTCTGCCTGATACTCCACAGCGTATTGCAACAGATACCTCACAGAAGGTTCCGGTACGTTTTGGTGAAACTTTAAAGAGCTACATTCGTCTTGGCCTTGATACCTCAAAGCTGGTTGCTCTTCCTTTAGCAATAGCAGGATGGCTGCGTTATCTTCTTGGTATTGATGACAACGGTAAAGAGTTTGTCTTATCTGATGATCCTCAACTTGAGACCCTTAAGAAATATCTAGAAGGTATAACCTTAGGTTCAGATGCTGACATCAGCTTAAAAGTTCGTCCAATTCTTTCTAATAAAGTTATTTTCGGAGTTGATCTGTATGAGGCTGGAGTAGGGGAGAAGATAGAGAAGATCTTCCGTGAAGAAATTGCCTCTGTTGGAGCAGTTCGCAATACTTTAAAGAAATACCTTGGCTAATAATTCTTTATAAGATCCTTATGTTATCCTAACATGGTTACTCTCTCTTCCTTTAATATAGTGGGGAAGAGAGTTTTTTTTCTGGATGTCTTTCTTTTAATTTCCTGCCTGTTCCGGCTCACCATCAACATTCTTTTAACATACTGGAGTAGCTCCTATCTATTCTATTCAGCGCAAATCTGGTTAAATTCAGAGAATGAAAATCACAGTTTTGTAAGCGTTTTCTTTACGATCTTTTGGAGCAAAGCTCTTTCCTTTATTATGCTCTCAACTTTTTTGAACTTATTCAAAAAACGAGCTTTTTTATCAGTTTTTTTTATGTTTTTTGAGAAAACACAGGGTATTTATTAGAAAAAAATAGGATCATAATCAAAAAAAGGACAACAGAAAAAACAACAGTCCAGAAAAAAAACAAGGAGTGAGTGATGCCAGACTCAGAAAAGAATAGAGCCAGCGAAACATCGCAACATGTTTCACTAACCAAAAGAATACCATTAAGAGTTCTGTGGTTATGTGAACTTGCATTTTTAATCGTACTGTGGAAATTTGCAACAGATACAGGTTATTTCCTTCCTATCTTCATTATTACTGTAATGGGAATATTTCTATATCAGTACAACAAACTCAAATAAGATTTTCTGTTCCCTTGCTGTATAAGACTTTGTGTATAGGCTATTATACATATCAATTTTAACCAGCCTGGGGCAGGTTAGATCTAGTTGTGTATGTAATATGCTGATTTTTAAGTGCTTTTCCAAATAAATCTGTGCTTCAAAAAAATTACCAAAAACAAATCAAATTTCATTTGATAATTCCCCCTTTTTTGTTTAAAATATGCCATTGCCCCTCTAACCGAGGAACCGGTTTCCCACCCGTGTTACTTGGTGCAGACTAAGAAATTAGCCTGTTTGGAAAGAGAGCAGATAAATATTTATCTGTAAGGTTTTAAAGGAAATTATTCCTTATAAAAAAGGGTTTTTTAATGAAAACTTTCGTTGCAACACCATCAACTATTAAGCGTGATTGGTTAGTTATTGATGCTGAGGGTCAGACTTTAGGTCGCCTAGCTTCTGAGATTGCTATTCGCCTACGCGGTAAGCACAAGCCAGAGTACACTCCATTCCTGGATACCGGTGATTATGTTATCGTAATCAACGCTTCTAAGGTTAAGGTTACTGGTAATAAGGCTACTGACAAGATGTATTATCACCACACTGGTTTCCCAGGTGGAATCAAGTCAGAGTCTTTCGAGAAGCTTTTAGCACGTAAGCCAGAAGATATTATCGAGACAGCTGTTCGCGGTATGCTTCCAAAGGGACCATTAGGTCGTGCTATGTTCCGTAAGCTAAAGGTATATGCTGGTGAGTCACATAATCATGCTGCTCAACAGCCTCAGGTTATCAAGTTATAGGAGCACTAGCAAATGGCAGCAAATCAGTATTATGGTACCGGTCGTCGTAAGGACTCAACCGCACGTGTATTCCTAACTCAGGGTACAGGTAAATTAGAGATCAACGGCAAGACTTTAGATCAGTACTTCGGTCGTCCAACTTCTCGTATGGTTGTTTCACAGCCTCTAGAGCTATTAGAGTTAACTGACAAGGTTGATTTATACATCACTGTTAGAGGTGGTGGTATCACTGGTCAGGCTGGTGCAATCCGTCACGGCATTACTCGTGCTTTAATTCAGTACGACGAGTCATTCCGCCCTGCATTACGTAAGGCTGGTTTCGTAACTCGTGATGCACGTTCTGTTGAGCGTAAGAAGGTTGGTCTTCACAAGGCTCGTAAGCGTCCACAGTACTCAAAGCGTTAATACGTTTTCGAATTTCAAAACCTCTGCCTATGCAGAGGTTTTTTGTTCCTGCATATCTTCAAATCCTTTCTTAATACTGCTTTAAACTTTTAAACCATTCCTATAATCTCTTTTCTCTGCTTTGAGCTTAAATTTGTTTATAGCCTTATTTTTGCCGCCGGAAGCCCCTTGTTTAGCCATGGGGAGCAGGTCAACTTCGGATATAAAAAAGGCCCATCCGCAGATGAGCCTTAGGAGAAGAGAACTCTGTTTATACTTTCAGATCGCGAACCTGAAGAACTAGGTTATGCATTTCATGAACAGACTTGGTAACAGATTCCTGAGCTTCCTGAACCTTTGCTGCAAGATTCTGAGCTGATGCTGTAATATCCTGCATATTGGTTGAAATTTCAGCTGTTGCAGTAGTCTGCTGTTCAGCTGCAGTTGCAATCTGAGTAATCTGGCTGTTAACGTCAGATACCTGAGCGGATACATTGTTGAGCAGATCTGATACTGCACCAGTTCTTGTTGCCAATGTATTCATGTTTTCGAGGGAAGCGATCATTGATTCATTAGCGGTATTAGCGTCATTCTGAATCTGACCTACCATCTTAATAATTTCCTGAGTTGAACTACCGGTACGAGATGCCAGAGAACGAACTTCATCTGCTACCACTGCGAAGCCCTTACCTGCCTCACCAGCACGAGCTGCCTCAATAGCAGCATTCAGAGCCAGCAGATTGGTCTGAGAAGCAATGTCCTCAATAGTCTGAACAATAGTTCCAATCTTCTGAGACTGATCTACCAGAGCTTTAATGTGCTCAGCATCAGTACGGCTTCTTTCAACCTGATCATGAATAGCGTTAATGGTTGATTCAACCTCATTAACACCCTGATTGGTAGTCTGATTTGAAGTATTTGCTGAAGCAGCTGCGCTTTCACAGTTCTTTGCAATATCACCTGTGGTTGATACCATCTCGTCAGATGCTGCGGCAACAGTTAATGCTCTGTTCTGAGTGCTCTGGGCACTTTCATTGATCTCAGCTGTAATGTTGTTGATCGTATTCATGTTGTTTTCTACATCAACAGCAGCCTGTTTGATAGTACCGACAAGTCCCTGCCACTTTGAACGCATTGCTTCCAAGCGTCCCAGTAATGTACCGATTTCATCAGAAGTGGTTGGCTTGATTACATGGGTTAAATCACCTGATGCTATTTCATCAGCCCCCTTCATGGCAACCTTCAGTGCGTTGATGATAGAGTTTGAAAGAGTTAAAGCAATAATCATGGCGATTGCTATTGAAATACAGGCTGTAACCAGAATGACTATGATAGGAGTTGTACTTGCAATGGAATCAACTTTAGCTTTTGCAAGTGCAATCTGCTTACTTGAAATCTTATCAGCAGCGTGGGTGACCCTGTCAAAATTAGGTGCCAGCCATACATCATAAATATTGCGGACTTTATCATTATCCTTAGCTTTGAGAGCTGCAATAAAGTCAGTGGTCTGATGTTCAGTGTAAATCTTGGCTCCCTCTTTCATATCTGCTGTAGCCTGAGGATCACTTTGGCCTTTCAGTACAGATGTAACATCAAAGAGTTTCTGAGATGCTGCTCTAATCTGTTCATCATGTACAGCAGGATCATATGATTCAGGGGTTTTCTGCAGTGCAAAGCTGATTGCATCCGCTTCAATCATAGCCGTGCTGACGTTATGCGATCTTGCATGACGGGCTCCCAGAATATCGTTTACATCAACAATAACATCATTGCTTGCAAATAACTGTTTGAGGGATATAACTGAAATTAAGATTGTAAATATAATTATTGTTGCAAAACCAAGCAGAAGCTTGGACTTTACGCTTAATTTACTTAGCATATTCATAATGATTATCCTAAATTTTATTATTTACTTACGACCTTACGAGCGAGGCCGTAAGAATCAATACCACTTCATAGATAATTATGTGTGATATTCCAAATTATGCCTTAAATTTCAGCTTATTTTTTGTGATTTGTTACAAAAGTCATATAAATAATGCGAGTTAAGCCAAAGTTTAGAAATGAAAAAAGAGCTTAAAAATGGCGATTGTGACCTGATATCAAGTTTAATTCTATACATTAACCGGTTATATACTAAACTTATCTTCTAGAAGCTGTAATTTTGTTACCGAGGCAAGAAGGTTATGTTGTCTAGATTTATAAGATACCTGGTTGTTTCTTTTTTATTATGCTGTTTTTCTGTACATGCTGAAGATTCCCTGAAAAAACTTAAGGTTTCACTGCTGCTCGAGCATGAGGCTTTCCTCGTATGGTACGGAATCGAAAAAGGCTGGGATAAGGATTTGGGGCTGGATATCAGTCTTAATATAAAGGATGTATCAGGAATTGATCTTTTAAATGATAAGCATGTTAATAATGGAGCATGGGATATTGCCGGTGTGGGCTGTGTGCCTGCAATTATCGGTGGTAAAGGTTTGGATTTTTCATATATAGGTATAGGTAATAATGAGTCTCACTCAACTGAAATAATGGTTCGTCCTGACAGTAAGCTTCTGAAGGTCAAAGGTGTAAATCCTGATTATCCTGAGGTTTACGGCTCAAAGGAGACTATAAAAGACTCAACTATTTTTATCCGCAAGATGACATCTGCAGCCTATGTGCTTTCGAACTGGCTGGATCTTTTCGGTCTGTCTTATTCAGATGTTAAGGTTGTAGATGGAAATATTTCTGATTTTATAAAATATATGAAGGATGGTAACGGAGATGCGATGATCCTTTGGGCTCCTGCCACCTTTGAGGCTCAGACAAATGGCTTCAAGTCAGTTGCCTCAGCAGATCAGGTTGATGCAATAGTTCCAATTTTCTTCATTGCTGATTCAGAGTTTGCAAACAAGAATGCTCAGACTATGGCTCGATTCCTGTTAATGTACGATAGAGCCGTAAAGATTCAGAAGAAAGATCCAAAATCTCTGGTTTCATATTATAAGAACTTCCTGAAACTGTATTCTAGTAAGGACTATTCTGATGAGTTCTGTCTTTTTGATCTGAAAGCTCATACTGTTTATTCCATCGACGAACAGCTGAAACTATTCAATAGTGACAATAATAATCTTAGTGCCGTTGAAAAGATGGAAAGACATCTTATCAGCAGAATTAAAATGATCTCGATGCAGCCTGATATAGTTTATGAGCCTTCGCAGTATAAGCATAATCCATCAGATCTGTTTTTGAAGATTGCAAAAAGACTTTCTGAAGAGTCAAAATAGTTGTTATAGCAGATTGGTTAGGCTTTGTGTCCTCCAATCTGCATGTTTCTTTCAATGGCAGTTGCTCCCTGCTCAAAGTTGTTTCCTTTCAGTATTGCATTTTTTCCGTATTTCTCTTTTATCTTCATCATTGCCTTCTGGGCTTTGATTTCCTTTTCTTCCTTTTCTCTGTTAATCTCCTGCTTTTCCTCCTGTGGCGCTGGATCAATCAGGGCAAAGAGATCGGTCTGATAAGGCTCAGCGGGTTTTGAATTAAGTTCTTCAAGCTGAGCTGTGTCTAAGAGTTCAATGGCGCAGACTCTAAGTTTTCTGACATTGTAAAAGGGAACGGTAATTCTTGAGTAAAGCTCTAAAACCGCATGGTTTACAACAGAAAAGGATACCGTAGGAAAGGGCAGGGTAACGGTGCCATGGGCAGGTTTGGGAATAAGCCTTCCATACTGGTCGGTATAGAAATTGTTGTTCTGCTGGGAGTTTGTCCGGTTAGGATGATTGTTCTTATCATAGCCTACATCAATAACTATCTTTGAGCAGACCAGCCCCTCCTTCATCAGATCAAGACATAGCTGCTCGGTCATTTCCTGAATTACGACCTTTCCTTCAGCATTGGTGTAAGAACGGGGCAATACCTGTCCCTGGCTCATGCTTTTTCTTCTCCGGACAATTTTTTTGATGTCAGGAATTGTAGCTGTTTCATAGCCCCAGGCATGATCAATAAGAAATTCTGCTCTGACTCCAAATACCCTGAAGAGCAGATCCTCATTTTCAAGGGAACACCGGGCCAGATCCCCCATGGTATAGATTCCGATTGCCTCAAGTCTTCTCTCAATGCCAGGCCCAATACTCCAGAAATCAGACAGCGGGGTATGGTTCCACATGGTCCTTCTGTATGAATCTTCATTTAGGGAGGCCATACGAACTCCGAATTCATTGGGAGTTGCCTTTTTGGCAACGACATCCATGGCTATTTTTGCCAGAAACATATTGGTGCCGATGCCTGCGGTTGCAGTAAGCCCTGTCTGAGAATAAACCTCTCTTAGGATCTTGATGCACAGTTCCTCAGGAGAACACTGATAGGCATTAAGATAGGTTGAAACCTCCATGAAGACTTCATCAATTGAATAGACAACAATATCATCAGGGGCGATAAAGCTGCAGTAGATATCATAAATCCTGGTTGAGTATTCCATGTAGCGCTGCATTCTGGGAGTAGCAATAATGTAGTCCACAGCAAGGGCCGGATTAGCTTCAAGCTCGTGCTGAAGTACGGATTTACCCTCAAAGCGCTGAAGATTGTGTGCAGTAAGTCTTTTTCTGTTTATATCATCTACTTTCTGAATCACTTCAAACAGACGAGGTCTGCCAGGTATGCCTAATGCCTTGAGAGAAGGGGAGACAGCAAGACAGATGGTTCCTTTTGATCTGGAGGCATCCGCTACCACAAGATTAACTGTTATAGGATCAAGTTTTCTGTCCACGCATTCAACAGATGCATAGAATGACTTTAAGTCTATGGCTATATAAACAGGTGAGCATTTACTGCAGGTGGTATCCATTGTCTTAAGCCTTTATCCTATTGTTATCCTGACTACGTTCTCAAAGTAGATGTCTTTTGCATCTGTAAAGCTGAAGAGTCGATTGGTTTCATCAATCCTTCTTAGATGTCCGGTTATATTCCTGTATTCTCCTCCTGCCTTATCTCTGTCCGGAACAAAGATCCGCATGGTTACTTTTGGCTTTCTCTCGATAATTTTTTTTAGTTCAGTAATCTTTTCGTTGATTTCCTGATACTGCAGAGAGTTTTCATCAAAATCGGGAGCTTCATCAGTAACTCTGTCTACTTCATCTATGGCGTCAGAGTATCCGGTCAGAGCATCAAAAGGCATAAACTGGCTGGCCCGCTGTTCAGCAGAGGCTTTAACATATTTGGATACAGGTCTTTTCTTATGGATGATGTCTCCATACTTTAAAAGAGTCTGTTCGATATCAAATCCTGTCATAGATAATCGCGAAGTAAAAGAAGGCTTAAATAAAAATACACTAATAATTATTATACATAAATTTTAAGAAAAATATACGCTCTTTTCAAGAATATTAGGATGATCTTGCGAATGATGTGGTGACAAGGAAAATTATGAACGGTACTTCCTTGAGCCGCATTATTCAGTCTTAAGTTTCAATCCTAGGCCGAAGCTTTAAATTGAATAGTGTGATTGTTTAACAAACAACAATGGAGCTATTCAATGGCAGGCAATTCTCAAAAGCTAAACGAAGGCGAGCTTGCGCTATACACAATGCAGCTATCTGCAGGATATGTTCCTGTAGGAGTTGATCTGGCAGCAAGAGTATTTCAGGTTTGCTATCTGACCGAGAAGCAAAAGATTAAGAATAAAGCCTTATCTCGTGAAGCTTTCCTGGATTTTCTAAATAATCCTCCTTTCAGTCAAACCTTGATGGTTGGATTTGAAGCATGCGGTGGCTGTAATTACTGGGCAAGATTTATTGAGAGTCTTGGACATAAGTACAGAATCATGCCGGCGGCTTCAATCAGAGCCTTTCTGGGCTTACAGAAAACAGATAAGATTGATGCTCTGGGGATTTTCAAAGGAACAATCTGTCCCTCTGTAAGAACCATAAGTGCGAGG
>ONFP01000168.1 GCA_900317105.1 uncultured Succinatimonas sp.
CACTATAGCACAGGGACGAGCTGTAATTCCGGCAAATATCAATCACCCTGAAGCAGAAAGCATGATTATAGGAGCAAAATACAGCGTCAAGGTCAATGCTAACATCGGAGCATCAGCCATTGGTTCAGACTATTCAAAAGAACTTGAAAAACTAAGATTCTCTTTGCTGTTTGGAGCAGATACTGTAATGGATTTGAGTGTTGGTATCGAAGGGATACCAGACCTTCGCAATGCTATCTTAAGAGCATCACCTTTACCTTTAGGAACAGTTCCAGCCTATGAAGCTCTGGACAGAGCAGAGGGAAACATCAAAAAGCTAACCTGGGATCTGTTCCGTGATACGGTTATAGCACAGGCAAGACAGGGTGTTGACTACTTTACCATTCATGCAGGACTTCTGCACGATTATCTGCCATATGCAGCTCAGAGAATTCTGGGAATAGTCTCCAGAGGAGGTTCAATCATGGCTGAATGCATGATGAGTCAGGGCACTGAAAATATGGCATATGAGCACTTTGATGAGCTTTTGGAAATATGTCATGACTATGATGTTGCACTATCCTTAGGTGACGGCCTGCGTCCTGGATGTATCAATGATGCCTGTGACAAAGCCCAGTACGGAGAATTGAAGACCATCGGTGAACTTGCTGCAAGATGTTATAAAGCAGGAGTTCAGTGCTTTATTGAAGGTCCAGGTCATGTTGCCATGGATAAGATTGAGGAAAACCAGAGACTTCAGGAGAAATACTGCAATTACGCTCCGTTCTATACCTTAGGACCTCTGGTTACTGATATTGCACCAGGCTATGATCACATCACCTCTGCAATTGGAGGTTCTCAGATTGCAGCCTTTGGTACTGCAATGCTGTGTTATGTAACTCCAGCCGAACATCTTGCTCTTCCAAATGCAGAAGATGTGAAAACAGGGCTAATAACCTACAAACTTGCAGCACATGCAGCAGATCTGGCCAAAGGCCTGCCTGGAGCTAAGTTACGAGATGATGCCATGGCTAGAGCCCGTGCTGATTTCAGATGGTTCGATCAGTTTGCCTTAAGTTTAAATCCGGAACATGCTTACAAGGTATGGAAATCTCAGATGCCGGATAACTGCTCCCATGAAGCATCTTTCTGTTCAATGTGCGGTCCAAGATTCTGCCCTATCAGACTGAATAGAGTTTTAAAGAACAAATACAAAGATCAGTTATAACAAAAGAAGAGCGCTCTTTTCTGTCGAAACTTCCATTATCATAATGGAAGTTTCATGTGTCAGACAGAACGTAGGAACAGCTAAAGCTTGACGATATTTCCGTTTTTGTGAACAACTACATAAGACTGAAGAATCTCTCTGTTCTTTTCAAGAAAAATCTTTACTTCATCAAGAGAACCAAATTCATAACTTACTTCTGCAGGATTAGTAATAGTCGTAATTTCGACAATATACATGTTTTATGCCTCCCAAAAGGAAAAACAGAACTGAATGTTTACTACATTTAAGATTGTGACATAAAACACAGAAAATTAAATCTGCAGAATAAATCCACAAAATTAACCCCAAATGGATAGTCTTTTTTACAGATTACTGTGACAGTAAAAAAGGAAGGAGCAAAAAATAAAAAACCTTAAATACAGAATCCATCTCCGTATTTAAGGTTAGTAAAGAAAACGAAACTTTTAAGCTTACTAATCAGTTAACAAGTTTTGTTACTGACTCTGAAGGCTTCAGGCCTCCATGAAGTTCCTCAATTGCTTTGACAACAGTATTTGCAAGTTTCTCTGTATCGAATTTAGCAACACAGGAATTAGCACCTGAACGGTGAAGCATACTTTCATTGAAAACTCCTGACAAGGAGGTATGCAGAATTACATAGATATCCTTAAGCAATGGATCTTTACGCAACGCCGCACTCAAGGAGTAACCATCTAGCTGAGGCATTTCCACGTCAGAGATAAGAAGCTCAATTTCATCAAGCTTACCCTTAGCTGCATAATCCTTGATAATGTTAAGTGCTTCAAGACCATTATTAGCCTCAATAACCTCAATACCAAGAGTTCTCACAGTGTCACCAGTCTGCTTGATTGCAACCTTAGAATCATCAGCAACGATAATCTTAGCTTCAGGATGCTTCAGCATAGAACGAATATGTGCTTTAAACTCTTCAGTATTGTTGTCGACGATTTCCTCGTATGGAGAAATCTCAGAGAAAATCTTCTCAACGTCAACAATTTCCACCAGCTCATTCTGATATTCGGTAACCGCTGTCAGATAAGCCTTGTTACCCAGACCACTAGGAGGGATCATGATCTTATCCCAGCTGTAGTCAACAATACGTTCAACCTTAGATACAATAAATCCCTGTACAGAATTATTGTACTCACTCATCACAAGCAGGTACTTACGGTAATCATCTGTTTTTGGACCTTCCATTGCAAGGCTCAAATCAATAACAGAGGAAGTTGTACCACGATGATTTAACACACCAATCACTGATTTATGCAATTTCGGCATGATAGTAAGATGAGGACATGGAAGAATTTCCAGAATCTTAAACACATTCATACCATAAAGTTGCTTTCTGTTAGGCAGGCGGAACAGCAGCATTTCCATGCGGTTCTGACCAACCATACCAGTACGTCTTTCAATATTTTCAATTAAACCAGCCATTTGCAGATCCGTTTTCTAGTAATAATGAACTTCTACATAATCTATTTTAGGT
>ONFP01000179.1 GCA_900317105.1 uncultured Succinatimonas sp.
CATATCAGAAACTATCAGCTTTCCAGAGAAAAATTCTTTGAATTCATCGATGATACCCATACACCAAGAAAGCTGATTGGCATTGAAGCCTGTGGTTCATGCAATTATCTTTGCAGATACATTCAGGAGCATAACCATAAGTGTCATATTCTGCCAGCTCTAAAGGTAAAAGCCTTTTTACATCTTGATAAAACAGACAGAATTGATGCCTTAGGTATCTTAAAGGCACTAATCACACCATCAATGCAGCATATTCCTGCAAGAACACAGGAAAACCAGTATCTGCTGAATCTTATAACCGTACGAGATCAGCTTAACAAGCAGTTTATTCAGACGGTCAATGCAGCTCATGCCTTTCTTTATGAATCAGGTGTGGTGGTAGGTACAGCTTCTGTATCATCAGCAACTAAGGTAACAGAAGCCTTAAAAGCTCTCTGTAATACTGAAACTGAAAAAGAGCATTCAGAGAATGACTGCAGTTACAGTCACTTAAACTGCCTCAGTGAAAGTCTGCTCAGTAACATTGAGTCTCTGCAGACAAAGATAAAAGAGATTAACTCTCATCTCTTATCCTACGCTTCAAACAATGAAATCTGCTCTAACCTTCAGACAGTTCCTGGTATAGGTAAGCTTTCAGCTGTAGCACTGTATGCTGCTATGGGTGATCCAGATAGATTCTCCTCATCAAGAGCTTTTGCAGCTTTCATCGGAGTGGCTCCGGTAACTACAGGTACAGGAGGTAAAACCATAGTCCTTGGTATTCGCAAGTCTGGTATTCGGAGCATTAAAAAGATGCTTTACATGTGCGCAATGGTTTATTTAAGTCAGGCCATGAAAAATGGTACTGAATCATCATGGCTAAAACAGAGACTTAATCAGAACCGTTCTAAAAAAATCATCATCTGCGCCATTATGAACAGACTTACCCGTATTGCCTATGCAATAGCCAAATCAGGACAACCTTTTGATGAAAACAAATGCAATATGATTAAAAAGATAAGGTAACGTAAAGTTACCTTACCTTAAACAGTCAGTATTCCATCAACCGTGAAAGAGCTCATTAACTTCAGAGCGTCCGCTGAGGTTAATGCTCCAGGGCAGGTTGTTTCTTACTGTACTCTCACACTGGAGGTAAGAGGATCCTCATTGATCTCAAACTCAATTAAAGAGTTTATTTAACTTACCGAATTGTCCCTTTCTCCAGTCTGAGAGTGCAGTTGAAGCCTTGCCTTCTCAGACCTCCATTGCGGGACACTTGCTGTATATGGTGATGTTTTATGAGCTTACTTAATTTGACTGTACTCTCACGCTGGAGATAAGAGGGTCCGAAAATTACTCAAAAAAACAACTAATGAGTTTATTTAACTAACTGAATTGTCCCTGTCTCCAGTCTGAGAGTACAGTTGAGGTTCAGAAACAAAACGTCATATACGCATATGATCTTGAATATAGTTCAGGTCACCATTGAATGGACAAATTAAAAGGCGAAGACATCTGAAAAACAGAGCTTCGCCTTCGTTTTCTCTGTTACACTTTATATAGAAAATTCATAAGTGTATAAGGAGAGAAAACATATGAATATTAACAGTACACAGACATCAAATTCAATCCTTTCTGAAAAATATTTTTGCGGAATTGATTTGGCAAGCAAAGTTATTCAGGTAAGTGTCACCAAACCTGGTGAATGTTCTTTTGACAAAGCATTAAGTAAAGATGAGTTCTCCAGATTCATTAAGGCAAATAACCCTGAAGATTACATCTACGGCATGGAAGCCTGTGGAGACTCCAATTACTGGGCAGAGCTAATTAACACACTTTGTAATGACAATGCCTTTATCTTTCCTGCCAAGAAATGTCGTTCTTACAATCATGGCTGTAAGGATGACAGAGGAGATGCCAGAGGTGTAAGGGATTTGCTGCTCACCTATTTTTTAAGTCCTGGCGCCTCAACAATTCATCCTTGTGTGATAAGAGACAGACAAAACCGGGCAGATATGGCGTTGCTTAAGTCCTATGGTGATAACCAGTCTGACATAACCAGGAATGTCAGACGTCTGATTGCATTTCTAAAAGAGCAGGATGCCACTCTGTGCTATAGCTATTCCATGTCACCTGAAGAGACCATCAGAAAAGCAAATGAATATACAGCAAAACTGCAATTTGAAGATGCTGACGCCAACTTTTCACTGATTACCGACATACAGGATCAGTGTGCAATTATTGCAATGCTTCTTAAAAGGAGAAGTAATATTCTCATGGGATTTTTGAAATATTTTGAAAGCCACTCTGAATGTCAGTACTTTATGGCCATACCCGGAGTTGGACTGTTACTTGCTGTAGGCACACATATCATTACTCAGGGAGATTTTACAAGATTTAAAAATGCCCGTTCTT
>ONFP01000083.1 GCA_900317105.1 uncultured Succinatimonas sp.
GCGAGATCGATTGTTAATTAAAGATCTGCCATTACTTTTGTGGCAGATCGTGAACCAACCAGGCTTTAAAAGAAAAAACTCTTAAGGACCTGGGTATGTTAAATTTAATTAAAAATTACAGAAAAGAGCCTTAGAAATACAAAAAATTCTAAAAAATTGAATAAAAACGCTAAAAATCCTAAATTCTAGCGGTCGTTATTCATTCTCCAGGTGATACATCTCTGCAGATACTTGACGTAGTCAGGATTCTTGCACATTTCCTTGCCCTTAACATCGGAAATCTTGGCCACATCCATGCCGTTGCAGGCAGTTGTCTTCATAACAATGTTTAAAGGCTCAACCTTGGTATCATTGGACAGATAGGTGCCGATACCGAAGGCTACCTTGGACTTATCCTTGAAACGGTGATACAGGGCATCAGCTCTCTCAAAATCAAGATTGTCACTAAAGAGCAGAGTCTTGTTTTTAGCATCAATTCCCAGTTTGTTATAGTGGGCAAGCATCTTTTCTCCCCACTCGAAAGGATCACCTGAATCATGGCGAACACCGGAGAACAGGGTGGCGTAGGTAAGCTGGAAGTCTCTTAAGAAACAGTCGGTGGTAATGGTATCGGTAAGACTGATACCGTTTAAAACTCCATACTCCTTTACCCATGCCTCTAAGGCAAACCAGTTGGAGTAGGCAGGATTATGCTTGTGGTTACCCTGACCTACGCACATGATCCACTCATGAGCCATGGTACCGATAGGAGCTACCTTATATTTCTTGGCAAGATATACATTGGAGGTTCCTGCAAAAGAGCTGTTTTTGAGATCTGCTGCCTTGAATCTTTCTACAACCATGGCCTGTGCCTCTGCAGAAAGACGACGTCTCAAACCGAACTCACTGAAGCTTGAAATCTCATATTTTCCCGAGGTAAGCCAGCCAATCTTTTCATCAAGTCTGTCAGAGAAACTCTTCAGAAGATCAGCATAATCATACTGGTATCTGAAATAAACCTCGTTGATGATTGCCAGGGTAGGGATTTCATACATACTGGTGTTAAGCCAGGTACCCTTGGTTTCAAGAGTGAGCCCGCTGTCTCCATCAGTAGTGATGGTGAAATCCTCAAAGCGAGGTGACCACAGTCTTAAAAAGTCTACGTATGAGCCTTTAATCCAGCGGATCCTGTGGAGGTACTCAAGCTCTTCCTCGGTGAATCTTAAAGAGCAGTACAGCTTGATCTGAGCCTTGATTTCCTCAACCATCTCAGGGGTGAAGAATACCTCTTTGTTGCGGCATTTGAAGGTCCAGGTGGTTTTGTAGTCACTGAACTGGTGGTAGATAGCCTGACCCATGGAGAACTTGTACATGTCGTTCTCAAGCAGGCTTGAAATAATCTTGGGTAGTTTATTTTCTGGCATAATATTTTTATTGTTTATATTTATTGTGAATTCAATTTTCCCATCTTAACGCAAAAACGGCATTGGAGTGCTATTTTTCTGGATAATTTGTCCTAAATACGTGACCGGTCACAAATGTGAGGATTATCTCAGAATCATACTTTGTATAATAAAAAAACACCCTCATAAAAATTTCTGAATGTTTATAAATCAAATAGATATTCACCATTCTGGAAAAAAATAGAGCCTTATTTTCCGACCCTGAAATTACAGCCTTATGATCTCTGCCTCGCTGGAGGAAAAATGACACAGAGTAATTTGGCAAAATCAGATCCTAAAAACATCTACCTTATGGTGATGAGTTTCAATATCTGCTGGTTTATTGTGAATTTCTTTTTCACTGACCTGTTTTTTATGTTTTTAAACGGCATTTTTTTGTGTTTTACCACTATAGCCTGTATTGTATTTTTAGGTTTTGAGGAGTTTTATTTTGCATCCAGAAATATTTCATCATTTTTTGAAATTTCTGTTAAAAAACTGCATAAAAAGCTAAATAATGAAAGATTTTCGTTTAAAAACCGTAAATTTTCCTCAGATCCTGTTTATCTTGGAGTTGGCTATGAGTTCAAACCGAAGCACAGCCGTGAACTCCATTCTCTTTTAGATCTCGGTCTGTCCGGCTCAAACGGTCCCAATCAGGGAAGCTTTCAGATTCATAACCTTGGAAAGTCAAAGGATATCTTTACTCATGTAAAAGATCTTGAAGGTCATACCCTGATTTTCGGAACTCCCGGCTCAGGCAAGACCAGATTCTTTGATCTGCTGATTTCTCAGGCTATCTACAGAAATGATGTGGTTGTAGTTATTGATCCTAAAGGCGATACTGATCTTCTTGAAAAAGCCCGCAGAGCAGCTCAAAGTCTCGGCAGGCGTTTTGAGGTCCTGGATACCTATACTCTTGAAAACAATACCTCGGCCTTCAATCTTTTAGGCTCTTCCTTTAAGCCCACAGAGATTGCCGACCGTCTGACCTCGCTTTTAGATTCAAAATCAGATTTCTCCAACTATGCCTCGGAGGCTATCTGTGCGGCTGTAATTTCTCTGAACTATATGAGAAAACCGGTCACCATCTCCTCCATTAAAAACGCCATGACCCTTAAGGCTTATTTTCAGGCTTTTCTGACAAGACTAATCAGCTATGCCTTTGAGAATAACTCAAAGGAGGCATTAGATAAGCTTATTGCCTTCTTCCTTAAAAGTAGAATTCCCTTTTCTGATTTTCCAAAGCTTGAAAAATATATGGCAGTTACAGGTAATCCAGCCGGAACTTCAGATTCAGATGGCGCTGAGAGTAGCGAGAACTCAGATGAAGAGGGGGCTTGCGATGAGGTGAGTTCAGGTAAAACTTTAAAAAAAGTGAAAAAGAGTACTACCAGAAAGGCCTCCTCTGCCTCATCCTCCGATCCGTATTCCGGTACCTTAAAGACCAAGGCTCGTTCTCTCTATCAGATTTATGAGTTCATCCGTTCTCAGAACCGTAACAGCTCTCCTGCCGAGGAAGAGTTCGAGCATCTTTATTCCATGTGCTGCAAGGATGAGACCTATTTTATAAAGGTGTCCTCCTCGGTTAATCCGATTATGAGCTCATTATCCATGTCCTCGCTTAGTGATTACTTTTCAAAGGAGAGCGGAGCCATCAGCATCCGTGATATCTACATGTCAGATGCAGTGTTCTACGTCTCCCTAAATGCCCTCAAAAACTCTCTTCTGTGTGCCTATGTGGGTAAGCTAATCCTCTCCGATCTCTGCTCCTTCTGCGGTGATATCTACGCGAGAAACCACTCAGGTCCAAATATCAGTATTTTTGTGGATGAGGCTGCCGAAGTCTGTAACGAATATCTGGTGCAGCTTTTGAACAAGGGGCGTGGTGCCAGAGCGGCTGTTACTCTGGCAACCCAGACACTCAGTGACTTTAAAAAGAAGTTCGGCTCAGAGTACGCCGCGACTCAGTTTATCGGTAACTGCAACAACATGATTGCCCTGAGGATCAAGGATGCCGATACCGCTAAAGCCTTTACCTCAACACTGCCAAAAACTTCAGTTTACCGCAGCTCAAAGGCGGTAGCCTCCCGCTATGACGTTTACACCAGAGGTATCAGTGAGTCCTGCAATTACGGAGTATCAGCAGGGGAGGCGCCAATCTTTCCAGACTCCGCACTGATGATGCTTCCTAACTTTGAGTATGTGGCAAAGCTCAATGACGGACGTTTCATTAAGGGCGTCATCCCAGTGGTAACGGCTGAATAGGAGGTTCTGTGCTTTTTTATATTATTGAAAAGACATTCCTTTTCGTCTTGGCCATGGTGCTGCTCTCTTTGCTGATGATCGGTGCAGATTTCAGAAGCGAACCTTCGGCAACCTTTATCTATCCGGAGATGGATACTCTATACAACTGTTTTTCCGAGGTGTTTGTATCAAGGCTTAAGACTGTTCATACACTGGTTTCACCCTTTGATTTTTTAAGAAACACCGTGCTATATGACATGCTGAGTTTAAGTCTGATGCGCTTTATATTTCTGGTTTACGGACATCCCCACATCCTCCTGCAGGTTCTGTTTTTAGGTGTAAATTTTGGTTATGCCCTGCTAAGTATGTTACGCCGTTCTATGTTTTCTTTAAAAAGCGCTGTATCTGTTCTTTTGTTTTCTCTCAGGCTCCTTAAATACCTGACTGTTTTTCTGTTCTTTCAGTGTTTTTGTGATCTGATTTATCTGACAGCCTGTGTGCTCCTTTTATGGTTATTTGTTCTGGGCATCAGATTTGCCGTGATTTTCTTTGTAGGCTAGATTCGTGCCTTAGTGAGGCTTATATGTTTGAATTTATTAAAAATCTGTTTAAAACTTCAGAACCGAATGTTCTTATTTCAAGGCAGGTCATTTCTCTTGAGGACAATAAATTTGACGACGGTTCAGTATTCTTCTCATCTGAGGGAGACTGTGTGAGACGGGTTAAATCCACAGATGAGCTCATGGAGAAGTATGGCTTTCTGATTGAGCTTATAAAAAACCGGGCCTTAAGCTCCGACAGTTTTATTGATTATGATCTGGAGATCCTGCCGGTAATAAGACGCTTTATCAGCATAGTAAATGTTGCTCCCTCCGATCATACTCTTAGCAATGTCTTTTCCTCAGAGCTTATACGTCAGGCTCTGCTGGGAATACTCAGATTCTCGGATATCTACAATAAATCCTCTCTGGCGGTTTCAACCGGCAGTCAGAATTTCTTTGAGAGTTTCTATCTGATGCTGACTCTCTGCCTGTACCGTTTCTACAACCGTTTCAGGATTACAACTCCAGGCGGAAATTATGAGTTTCGTCTTTTCAGACATGATTCCCTGGAGGAGTTCATAAGAATTCACAGGGCTACCCATCTGAGGTTCTATCAAAGAAAAGCCTTTGATCCTGAGATTACCTTTGACAACTGCTTTATGCATCTGGCAGCAAAGTGTATCAGGACTCATGAGTGTCTGAAACGATCTCCTGAATATCTTAAGATCAGGAGTCTGACCACTACTCTGAGTTTTTCAAGGGATGAGCTGCGCTTTAACTCCCCTGACAGGAAGCCTGAGATAGATAATCTCTTTTTAATGGAGAACAGTCTTAAGAAAATGCTGCTTAAGGCAGATGAAATCAGTTCCTATCTGTGTGCCCACGAGGGCGGTTTTGTGCTGGATCTGGGGCTCTATTTAAGACGTTTTTTATCCAGTGGCATCATCAGCGACAAGACTCAGGGGACCTTTGTGCTGAAAAATGGCTTTGTTATCGAGGAAGGCTCAACTGCCCACTATCTTATTTACAAGGCCGTGGAGCGTTATTATACAGATTTGAACTTTTTTGCTGATTTTAACGAAAATCCGCAGAATTTTGACCTGAAAAATGAATTTTCAGCACAAAATGATGAAAATTTCAGTCAAATTACTCAGGATGATCGAAAAAAGAATTTCTATGAGCTAATTCTGAACAGTGAATATCTGTTTTCTAATCTCTATAAAAAGAAATCCCGCTGGCTCTCCCTGCTTAAGGGGCGTAAAACCTATCTGGTAAAGGGCTTTGAGATTTATTTTGAAAATAATGTCAAAAAACTTACCTCCGAGCCCTACATGGTGGTGGAGCTTCGCAGTATGGCCGATCCTGGTCCGCTATTAAAGACTCTGCGCTGTACTACACTGCGCTCCTATGATCCGACCTATATTGAGTTTAAACCGATGAAAGGCCCTCTGCATTTCTGTTTTTTAGGCGAGCCTCTGGATACTCTTGTAGAGTTTGACAGAATCCGTTTTTCGGTAAAACCTGATGAGAAAGCTCCTATGGTCAGAAGAGCCTCGGATGAGGAAATAGACGAGTATCTTCTGGACAGAGATTCGACAATGGCTGATAGCGCAGAGGAGGAGTCCGTTTCTGTAAAAACAGAAAATAACTCAAAGCGTGTGAAAACTTCATCAGCTGATAATGGTAGAGCTGCTGATGAGGTTCGTTCCTCCGGTACAAGGATAGTTTCAGTAAGAACCTCTTCATCCTCAGGTCGCAGCGTGACCTCAAGGAGTAAAAAGACAAATGCTGACAGTGCTGAAGAGTCAGCCTCCAATGAGGTCATCTCCGATAAGACTGCCTCATATACACCTGAAACAGAGCCCTCCTCCAGCTCCATGTCTACAGAAGAGCTCTGTGAGCTTGAGAAGGCTTTAATCTCAAATTTCAATAACGAGCATAAGCTTGAGACTGAGGCACAAAAAGTCTCGGATGATAAAGCATCTGCTGTTAAAAGCCGTCGCCGATCTGCCTAGGAACACATAGATGTTTTCATCCTTTATAAGCCGACTTCTTTCCTTTAGAGAGGAGTCTGCTCCTGCTTTTAACTCTAAACTGCGCTTAGGGGAAGAGCAGAGCTTTGACTCAGATCTGTGGAGACTCTCTGGTCAGAACTTTGCTTCTGCTCCAAAAGGCTTTGTCTCTGGCAGGAGACGTACAGCTTTCAGAAGACTGTTCTCTTATGGAGATAAGTCCTATGAGGATAACCGCTTTGAGGATTATAAGCTGCTGCTTAAGGATGGCAGTGAACTTTTTGAGACTCTGCCTGTAAAAAAGCTTTTAGAGCACAATCAGGATCTTATTGTTTCCATCCGTGAGCGCATAAGACTTGATGACAGGCTTTATTTTAGGTACGTGAAGCCGGCCATTCTGACTCTTGCAAAAACCGTATTTAATGCACCTGCCTCCCATGTGCTACATGATTCTGACTGTGGTGGTTTATTCAGGCATTCACTTTTAACGGCGCTTCTTTGCCTGGATTCTGCCCGCAGATTTGAGTGTTTTGAGAAGATTCTCTGTGAGGATTACGAAAGACTCGAGGTCTTTTTTCTGATCTTAGCTCTTATGCATGATGTGGGGAAGATAATCTCAGATTATGAAATCACTACTCCAGGGAACAGATATGTCTTTGCAACTGATGCAGTTTTAGAAAATACTCTTGAGGACTTTGCCAGAAAGCATCGAGCGTTATATCTTCGGTACCACTTCAAGGCAGCCCGCTCCAAGGTTCATGATCAGATTTTCTCAACTCTTATGCTGCAGTACCTTAATGCAAATCCAAAGCTTACAGGCTTTTTATCCTGTGTCAGACGCCCTGATGGTTCTGAGATAAATCTGTATCGGGAACTTATTGATTTTAATCATAAATCAGAGTTTTATGAAGTTCTGAAAGCTGCCGATTCCAGAGCCTGCTGTGCCAGTATCAGCCGTTTCTCATCCCTGTATGGCGCAGGAGAGTATCTTTTATCCCTGTTTTTAAACGAGAGGATTGATCCTGCCTTAGATGGTTTTTACAGATTAAAAAACGGCTATCTGGTGGAGCATGGTTCTGAGGCCTACAGGGCTTTAGCGGTTGCCGTTGATCTTTATGGGGAGATAGGTCAGAAGGCTTCAAGTTCACTGTCCTTTTATGAGGATCACGACCTATCCGAGACCCCCGTTGTTTTAAGAGATCACCGTCAGCGCAGCTATGAAGTCAGTCCTGCCTTCAGGAAAAAGCTTTTAGGCTGTGATTATGAAACCTATGCCGGTATCAGTTCGGATGTACTTATCTTCAAGCGGGAGTCTTTCTTTAAAAAAATGGCCTCTACCGGTTTTCTGGTTAAAAAAGGCTATATCTCCTGCTTTAACTGGAATGAAGTTAATCTCAACGGAGAAAAACGCTATGTTTACGGTTTCTGTATCAATACCGGAAGCAACAGCGGAGATAACTGCTATTCCCTGGTGGATCTGGAATTTGACCGGCTTATAAAACAGCTAAAAAAATCCATTCGTGTGGATAATATGGAGAATATAACCTCCTTTTGTTTCAATAAGGGAATGAATCTTAACAAGGTGCTGCCGCATCTGAATGATCCTGATTATCTGGACAGAGCCATTGACAAGACATCATTAAAGTTCAACCTCTATACCGGCATCAGAGCCTCTGAACGTATCCGTCAGAAAAAGTAGAAAATCACAAAAAGAGTTTCCTTTTGTTATCTGATAGAAGATGAAAAGCTGACTATAGGCTGTTAACTTCTAGGATTATATTAGGATAGATGATCTGTAGAATAAAAGTTTTTACCAAACACTTTATCTATTTGACTGAATAACTATCTTTAGGAAGCTCTTGCGGTAGGGGAGAGCTCTGATAATCGTAGTTAATGGCTCTTTAAGATTAGGATTTTTTCAGAAGAGCTATTAACCACAGTAAAGAATGATCCTTAAAATAAAGATCCTTGTTTTTATCCAAAAAATAATAAAATACTCTTCTGTTTTGAACTGTATGCGTGATCTTGTGGTCAGATCTAGTGTATTGGTAATCAAATTATTTCCCCATCAGGGGACGAAAACCTTAAAGTAATTCTGTCCCTGAATACGCTGA
>ONFP01000100.1 GCA_900317105.1 uncultured Succinatimonas sp.
TTTACTATTGTTGCCCTGGGAGTCATAAAAGGTGTTGAGCGTTTTACCAAGCCTTTGATGATTGTGCTGATTCTGCTGTTGTTCTTTATGGCCTGCCGATCCTTTACCTTAGATGGATTTTCAGAGGGAATCAAGTTCTATCTGAAACCAGACTTTGAGAAGTTTGAGAACAATATTGGTGAGGCAATCTGGGCTGCAATGGGGCAGGCTTTCTTTACCTTATCTGTTGGTTTCGGTGCAATTGCAATTTTTGGTAGCTATATGTCAGAACGTCACAAGATTCTGAATGAGGCCGTATTTATTGCAACCTTTGATACTATCATTGCCTTATTATCTGGTTTCGTAATCTTTCCTGCTTGTTTTACCTACGGCATTAATCCGGATGCAGGACCTAATCTGCTGTTCATAACCATGACAGTCGTTTTCTCAAATATGACCTTTGGAACCATTTGGGGAAGTCTGTTCTTCCTGTTCATGCTGATTGCAGCTGTTTCAACCATGATTGCCGTGTTTGAAAGCTCTATTGCTGGCTGCATAGAACTGTTCAAATGGAGCAGAATCAAAGCTGTGGTTATCAACTTTGTAGTGATTATCGCCTTAAGCTTACTGCCAATGCTTGGCTTCAATGTTTTATCAGATGTCCATATTATTGGTTCCAATACCGGTATTCTTGATTTCTTTGACTTCCTGGTCTCTAACAATATTCTTCCTATCGGTTCAATTGTGTTTGTGCTGTTCATCTGCTCCAAGAGTGGCATGCAGTGGAAGAGATACATTGACCAGTGCAATGTCGGTAAAGGCTTTTCAATGCCAACAGCATTGTATTTCTACTATAAATATATTCTGACAACCATGGTTATCATTGTGCTGGCCGTTGGTTACTATAAGATTTTTGGAAGAGCATAATAGAAAAATTTTTAGATTTAGGATAATCGAATGAACGAGAAAAGAGAACAGTTTAAAACCAGACTTGGTTTTATTTTGATTGCAGCAGGATGTGCTGTCGGTATTGGTAATGTCTGGAGATTCCCTTATATTACAGGTCAGTATGGTGGAGCTATTTTTGTATTGATTTATCTATTCTTCCTTTTGGCAATGGGTATTCCTCTTTTAACTGTTGAACTTGCAATAGGTAGAGCCTCAAGATCTTCAATAGCAAAATGCTATGAAAAACTAGAGGAGCCTGGTACTAAATGGCATGTAAATAAATGGTGGCAGCTTGCTGGTAACTATATTCTGATGTCTTTCTACGGAATTATTACCGGATGGATGCTTTACTATTTCCTGAAGTTTGCTTTCGGTACCGTTGAGTCAAATCTGCCAAAGGATGTTGCTCTTGAGGGGTTCGTTTCACTGCTGGCAGATCCGGTTACTCTATACATGTGTATGGCTGCAGTTGTTGCTTTCTCATTTATGATTGTGGCTTTAGGTCTGGTTAAAGGTGTTGAGAGATATACCAAGCCTTTAATGATGATGCTGATTATTCTTCTTGTATTCATGGCTGTTCGCTCCTGCACCATGTCAGGTTTTGCTGATGGTATTTCTTTCTACTTAAAACCTGATTTATCCAAACTTGAGAATAATTTTGGTGAAGCTATATGGGCTGCAATGGGACAGGCTTTCTTTACTTTATCTACAGGTATGGGCGGTATAGCAATATTCGGTAGCTACATGTCAAACCGTCACTGCCTGTTAAACGAGGCCTTATTTATCGCAGGACTTGATACTGCAATTGCTCTTTTATCTGGCTTTGTTATCTTCCCAGCTTGTTTTACTTACGGGATCAATCCTGATGCTGGTCCTAATCTGCTGTTTGTTTCCATGACAACAGTCTTTTCAAATATGTACCTGGGATCAATGTGGGGAACTCTGTTCTTCCTGTTTATGCTGATTGCGGCTGTGTCAACACTGATTGCAGTGTTTGAGAATATTATTGCTGCAAACTTAGAAATGTTTAACGTTAGAAGAAAGAAGGCAGTTCTGGTTAACTTTTTAGTTATTCTGCTATTAGCTATTCTCCCTGTATTAGGTTTCAATGTTCTTTCAAATGTTTCAATCCTAGGAAACGGCACTGGTATTACAGATTTCTGTGACTTCCTGATTTCATCAAATGTACTGCCTATTGGTTCTTTAGTATTTGTTCTGTTCATTACCTCAAAGCGTGGTATGAAATGGGAGAAATATATTAAAGAGTGTAATACCGGTATCGGCTACAAAATTTCAGAGAAACTGTTTGTTTACTACAGATATATTCTAACAACTGCTATTGCCGTGATTCTGTTTATAGGATATTTAAAGGTATTTAACATTAATCTATTCTAATTGTTGAATTTTCTATAAATTGCGACAAGTTTTTCTTAAAAACCGGCTCTAACTTTGTATAATGATACAGTTACTGTACAAAGTTAAGCTGGTTTTTTTATGAAATTATCAAATATAGTAAAATCCCTACTTCTAGGAACCTCTTTCTGTTTCCTTGCTGCTAATTTCAACTGTTCATATGCTGCTCAGACTAATAGCAGTAAATCTGCTCAGACTCAGAAGAAAGTAAATAAATCTAATTCAAGCAAAAAAAATAATACTGCAAAAAATTCAAAAAGTTCAAAAGCAACTAACACCAAGAAAACCAGTAAATCCTCTAGACCAAACGCACAGAAAAAGTCTCCAGCTAAGAGTAATAAAAACTATTTTAAGGAACCTATTCAAAGAAAAGAGATTAGACAGACCTATGTTGCACCTGTAGTTGATCTGACTGCAGAGAATCCTTTGCTTGCAACTACCCCTAAGCTCATCAACCAGCGAAAGTATTTTCAGGATGCAGAAGCTGCGGCAAAGAAAGGTGATACTGCTGAGGCCTTAAGAATCAAGAAGAACCATCTAGAGGATTATCCTCTGGCTATATGGATTGATTACTGGAATCTGACCAATAACATGGATGTTTCAAAATATCCTAAGGTCGTTGAGTTTATCAGAAGTGATGATCATAAGGAATTAAGTCAGATTCTTAAAAACAAATACATAGATTTTCTGGCTAGACACGGAAACTATAAGCAGGTGTCAGTGCTTATAGGAAAGAAGAAGCCATTTGATGACAATATGGAAATGAATTCTTCCCAGCAGACTCTTCAGTGTCGCTACTATGAGGCAAGATGGCACTTGGGGCAGGCAGATATGTCATCTCAGATTTTTGCAAACAAAATCTATATGCAGTTAAAGCCATATCCATCAGGCTGTTCTGGTTTAATCTACGTCTGGGGGCAGAACGGTAATCTTAATGATACCAACCGTATGGATAAGTTTGAACGTCTTTACATTCAGCGAAGATATGCTGATTCAACTAGAAATCTGGCTGCAGAATTTTCAGATGACTCAAAGTTCAAGAATAGAATCAACATGGCAATGGCTTTGTATGATGATCCTTCAAGAATTCTTAATGAAGAATATGAACCTGGTTCAGATGATATTCATCGTGTTGCTGTATTAGCTTTTAAACGTTTTGCCAATCTTAAACCTGAGGAGGCTAATCCTCATTTTGAGTATTTCTGTAAGAAATTCCATATTACACCAACAGAGAGACTGGATATCATACAGATCATTTCCAGAGGCTTTTTAGGCAGAAATTCAACCCTGGATGAAGTTAACTGGGTAGATAAACATCTTCCTGCAATTGAATGGACAGATGAAATCAAGATCATGAGAATGAGAAAAGCAATCTGGTTTGCTCAGTGGAATGTTGTCTATGATTTATATAATCATTTGAATCCGAATGATAAGAAAGAGATTAACTGGAGATACTGGAAGGCCAGAGCTGCTTATGAAATAGGGGAGAAGGATCAGAGTCTTATTCTTATGAAGGAAGTTGCAAAAGACCGCAGCTTCTTTGGATTCCTTGCAGCTCAGGAACTTGGTCAACAGCCTCCATTTAATCATCAGCGTCTTTCGAAGTCTGCAAAGTGGCCATCAACTGTGGCTCACAACAAGGCTGCTATCAGATTTTTTGAGTTCAGAGCTCTGGACAGTGCCAATGCTAATATTGAATGGAATGAAGTTGCTAAACATGGTTCTAATGATGAAGCTTTGGTAATGGCAGAATGGGCTCTGTCAACTGGCAACGTTAATTATGCAATTATGTCGGTTATTGCAGGCAAGAGATGGGATGCTCTAGATTACAGATTCCCTAAGGCCTTTTTAAATCTGTATAAAAAATACTCAGCAGTAACCAACGTTCCTATTTCATTCCTGTATGGTATTTCACGTCAGGAGAGTATGTTAAATCCTAATATAAAGTCTCCTGTTGGCGCTGTTGGTTTAATGCAGCTGATGCCTGAAACAGCAAGAGTTGTTTCTAAAAAGAACAACTGGGATTATAACGGTCCTAGAGATTTGGTTATTCCTGAAAATAATATTCGTTTAGGCTCTGCTTATCTAAAAGATATGTTGGCAAAATTTGACAACAATAGAATTCTAGCCGCTGCTGCTTACAATGCCGGACCTAACAGAATTCCAAGATGGAAGTCTGCAGACGGTAAGAAGCGTGATACTCCAATGTTTATCGAGAATATCCCTTTTAAGGAAACCAGGCTGTATGTTCAGAATGTGCTTTTATATGATGTGATTTATAAGAAGCTTCTGACAGGTAAAACAGATCTACTTTTAAAGGAAAATGAAAGGAAGTATAAGTATTAAACTTAACATACTGAGTTTTAACAAATAAAATCTTTACAAATTATTAAAATTTGGTATTATATTTCTTGTTGTGCCCAGGTGGTGAAATTGGTAGACACGCTACTTTGAGGGGGTAGTTCTTCCGGGAGTACGAGTTCAAGTCTCGTCCTGGGCACCAAGTCTTAACTCAATTCTTTTTCCCTTTCTTTTTCAAACGAATATATCATTTTAAACAATTTGTTTTCATATATGTTGGTTAGACAGTTACAATAAAAGTGAATATTTTTATGGACTGTTTATGCTGATATTTGCTTTAGTGCTACTGTATTTAATCTGGGGGCTGAATTGGACGGTAATGAAAATAGCCTCCGTCTATTTCGAGCCAGAGCTATTTGCCACCTCAAGGTTTCTGGTTGGTTTTATTGTTCTTTTGCCTTTTGTCTTTTTTAATAAAAATCATCGTAATAATCTAAAGAACATTATTGTGGATAGTTTTGTTCCTCTAAGGAACTTAAGCGAATCTGACACTAGTTCTTATTTTTCTATTATTTCTCTGATGGTTAGACTCAAAAATTGCAGTCTGTTCTGGATTGCTCTCGCAGGAATCTTACATATTAGTTATTCAAATGTAGTAGTTCAGATTGCTATTTCGCATCTTGGGGCGGGGGTTTCTTGTGTCCTAAATTACACAATGCCTATATTCGTGGCAATACTGTCATATATAGTGTTAAAGGAGAAATTCTCTTTTGTTAAAAGTCTGGGAATTGGTCTGGCTTTTATTGGACTGTTTGTGATTATGAATTTCCGTCTTGAAGGTGAGCTATCTATGATGTTTTTTGCTTTGAGCGGTGCGTTATCCTGGGCGGTAGCTAATCTTATCATAAAGACTAAATTAGGAGGTCTGGACAAGCTTGCTCATACCACCTTACAACTTGGCTTTGGTACCTTTTTTCTGATTGTTTATTCCTGTATTGTGGTTAAGAGTTTACCAGTATTTAACCTCACCTCAATTCTCTGTCTATTGTATAACGGAGTTTTGGCGTCGGCTCTCTGCTTTGTACTATGGAGCTTTGTTGTTGATCAGATGGATCCTTCTGCACTTGCTGTAAGCTCTATGCTTACTCCTTTGATTGGAGTGTTGGGAGGTGTGGTGTTTCTATCTGAAAGACTGTCTTCGAGGATGATCTTTGGTATGGTTCTGCTTCTTTTGGGTGTCCTTCTGGTACAGATTGTAGTTAGACACCAAAAGAAGAGTTCGAATACTGTTGAGAAAAAACTACAGTAA
>ONFP01000001.1 GCA_900317105.1 uncultured Succinatimonas sp.
TTAATATCAGATTTAAGTGCTGATATGGCTCAGTTGGTAGAGCGCACCCTTGGTAAGGGTGAGGTCCCGAGTTCGATTCTCGGTATCAGCACCATCTCCCTTAAGAGAATTGCTTCTGAGATTTTAGAAGCTTTTTTTGTTTCTGTACCTCCATTTTTTTTTCTAATTATTCGATCCAGTCTACTTATTCATATTTATTTATCCTAAATTATATTATTTTAATATTTAATTAATAGTGAAATTTATTTGTGTTTAAGGAGCCATATACTAAACTTTTAAATATAACAGTTATATCTAAAAATATAACTATTTCTAACTAAATCAATAAATTAACGTTAACGGATTGATAATAATCTAAATGAATATATAAATATCTTCTTAATTCTCTTTGTAATTATATCGAGATAATATGGCACTTTTTCACACGTATTATTTGTGTTTTAGTGTCCATTCATGCTCTAAGGCGGTAAGTAAGATGCCCTTCAATACTGATCTTTTTGAAAACGTTCATGCTTCAAAGGAAGCTTCACAGACTAAAGTAGATCCTTCTGAGAATACAAATGTATCAAAGGCCACAGTTGCTACTGAAGGATTAAATGCTTCTATGAATGAAATCCCAAAGTCTGAAGGCAAGAAGAGTTCTGGTCGTCCAGGAAGACCAAGAACAGGAAAGATGGAAAGAGTAATGTGTTACTTCCCCAAAGAACTATTGGAGGATATGAATCATTTTTCTGAAAAGGAAATGATTAGCCGTAATTCCTTTATTATTACCTGTATTCTGAAGCATATCAGAGTGCTGAAGAAGGAAGAACGTGAAGAAGAGTAGGGCTGTTTCTTTGTTTTATCAACATAAAGCCAGCTTTTGGTATGCTGGCTTTAATTCTTTTTGTGGTCCTTTATTTAAAAGCCTTTTTATCTCCTTCGTAAGGGATCCACACATTATTTTCGTATTGATGTAATTTTACAAAGTCATGCATGTTTTTTCTTGAAACTGTACAGTGATTGATTGCATCCATATGAACAGTAATGATTTTGCTTTTTGGCATCTTCATAACCATTTTCTTAACATCTTCGGTTCCCATAATAATGCTTTCGTTATAATCGAGTACCTTTGCATATCCTGTATTCATTACAATAAGTTCAGGCTGATATTTTGTTAAAGCCAGGTCAACAAGTCCTGTCCAGATGGTATCTCCTAGAATAAAGGTAGTTTTCTCGTTCTTTTTTGTGAATACAATTCCCATTGTATTCATCATTGCTTCCTTGTAGATAGGATCAGAGAAGAGCTCGACAGGTCCGTGCATACCTTCGATATGATTCAGTGTAACTCCTTTGAATTCAAGATCTGATGAAAGAATTCTGACATCCTTAAATCCCTGTTTTTTTATAATGGATGCGTCTGTGTCGTTCTGAACAATAATAGGCATAGATTTGTCAATTATTTTTACAGCAAAATCATCCCAGTGATCAAGGTGAGTATGAGATACAACAACCGCATCCACATCCTTTAGAATATTCTCTGGTGACTCAGGAAGATCTAAAATTGGATTTCGAATTTCGCTGTTGAAAGTTCCTGCAAATCCCTCATAGTAACCTTTCTCCGCAAGCATTGGATCGATTAGAAAGGTTACATCGTTATAGCTTAGCTTTCCGGTTGCATTTCGAATATGCTGATAGCTGACTTCAGCATGAGCTACTCCCAAACATAGAACAGCCGATATAGTGATTCCTGAAATTATTTTTTTAAACATATTTACTCCTTTAAAGGTGAATTGAAAAATCTTTCATAGCTATTACAGAGTTTTTCAAGACTGCTTTGGAACTGCTCGTATTCAGTGTCTGTAAAATCCTTAAAACCAATATTTATGATTTTGGATACGACATTGTCGAAATCCTTTTTAGCCTTTAGTCCTTTTTCTGTTAAGACAACAATAACCTGTCTTCTGTCTTTTGGATTTGATTTTCTTTCAATCATTCCGTTCTTTGAAAGGTTATTCAGCAGTACTGTAACTGTATTAGGGGCCAGTCCGGTTTCATTGGCAATTTCTAAACAGGTGAGTTCGTTATTTTTCCATAAAGCCTGAAGTATATAACTCTGTTCGCAGGTAAAATCTGTACAGCCTATTTCGTTCAGGATCTGATTAAAGATCCTGATATTGAACTGCTTTATTTTTGTAATGTATTTGTTGCAGTTATATTCGTGATTCTCTTTATATTCCATTTTGTTAGCTTTAAAATAAATAATTCTAATTAGAAATATTCTATATAGAAATATTATAAATGTGATAATCAAATAGTCAACAACAAAATGTAATTAAAAAATAATAAAATACATATACTGAGAAAAAGAGGAATGCCTGTTAAAGGCTGGTAAATTAGCGGGAGGGAGGATGAATAAATTTTGAAAAAGAAACTCAGTAAGTCAGATTTCAGTCTTGAGTATAAGGTTTCTGGAGCTTACTGAATCCTATGTTTTATCTTCGCTGAAATTCTTCTCGGTTCTGAATAGAAGCTTTATCTCCTTTCTTCAGAATAATACATAAGGCTCCGGTGCCTCCCTTCCAGGCAGGAGCAGAGTGAAAAGCCTGTACATCCGGTATCTGTTTTAGCCAGTGAGCAACGTGGCTTTTCATTAGCGCCTTTGGATTCGATCTCTCACCTTTGCCATGAATGATTAGAATATTTCTGAATTCATGTCTCTTTGCAAAAGCAATAAAATTCATTACTTCCTGATAGGCCTGCTCAATGGTTTTTCCATGTAAATCGATGTGATCCGCTTCGGTATACTCGCCATGTCTCAGTTTCTGCATCACATAAGGCTGAATTCCTGGTTTTCTGTACTCAAGCACATCATTTGGCTGAACCATGTGAACAAAACCGGAAGAGGCTGAATCAGTAACATCTTCACTCTTTCTGGTTGCTGCTTCCTGTCTAATCTTGGCTAAATCTTTTTCCATTACTTCAGAGGTCTTTTCGATTTTATCCTGAACAATAGGCTTGATGTCACCTTCGATCAGATCTGAGAATGACTCTGATGCAAGATCTTTTTCTTCTGATAATAGTTTTAGGAAGTTGTCTTTGTTACTCATGTGATTTCCACAAATAAACAGTTACTGCAGCCTGGTTCAGAAAGCTGCTGAAATAATTGTTATTAGTTTCTCTGCAAAAACAGATTACTTGTTTAAAAGGTGTAAAGAAATATATGCATGATTACGCATACGCAGACGAACAAGATACCACAAAAACGCAGTTTATTATAGAGTTTGAGTGGGCTTGTAATCTCAGGTTCGTTCTCGCCGCCAAGTTTAGGCAGTCTAACCAGTTCTCCCTCGTAATATCTTGGGCCGCCAAGTGAAATATTGGCAAAGCTGCCAAGCATATCCATAACAGCACAGGATGAGGTGTTAACAAAGGTGTTGAAATGAGATTTGAGATTAGAGATGACTCTTTTGATGGAGAAAGAGAACATCATCATAAAGAACAGGCAGATTACAGCAGGTATCATCATAATCTGCTCGATTTTATGAACAAAGATACCAAAATTCTCGTTTCTCTTTTCCTTTAATGAAAAAGAACGGTTCATTACTGCAACCAGCTGCATGATAACAGCTCCCTCAAGTCCAAGCAGAATATACCAGACCAGAATACAGAACCAGTTGGCAAACATGGACAGGCTGGTGGCTTCTGCCATAGCTTTGTTGATTCCCATTTCTGAGAGTTTGCTGCAGTCTCTGAGCATGATCTTCTGAAGAGCTTTTCTTGCCTCGTCCTTGTTCTGTTCCTCAAGAGAATGCTTAACCTTCAGGGTAGTTAACAGAATAGGTTTAGATTCAAGCAGGAATGGCAGAATCAGAAGAGAAACAATAAGGTCGTGGTTGACGACAAACTTCAGGAAGAAAACAATCAGAAGAGCAACTACGATAATGAAGAAAGGTAAAAAGATACTTGAGAAAACACTCTGTGCTTCGGAGTTTTCTTCCTTGTTTACCTTTCTTGAAAGGCTTTCAAAAAATGGCCTTAAGCTTGAAATTCTTAAGGTCGGACCTATTGGCAGAATTATCTCTAAAAGCATGGCTGTAAGCAGGGTTATAGCCGGATACTCCAGTATTGAGAAGAATGTGCTTAAAACATCCAGAAAGGATGCTTCCTTTGCAGCATTGATAATCTGCTCAACGGGCATAAAGCCTCCTACAGCATTTTGATCATGGCCAGTACTAATCTGGCGCTGTTCTCTGATGCTGATTTAACATTAAAATCGTAGGTTCCTGTTTCTTTTTCATCAGCTGTATCTGATACTGAGCGGATAATGATGAAAGGCACCTTGAAACTTGATGCAATATGAGCAATAGGAGCTCCTTCGCATTCAGTTACCATTGCCTGAGGGAACTTGGTCAGAATTTCTGCTTTCTGCTCTGGAGTGTTGATGAACTGATCACCAGAAATAATCAGACCCTTTTTGATATGATCCTTCAGATTTGGAATAGTTGAGGCTGCAATATCTGCCTTTGCAATCAGCTCAGGGCTGGCATTGAAGACCGGCTCTTCACTAGGCATCTGGCCCAGTTTGTATCCAAAAGGAGTGAAATCTGCATCGTGATATAAAACGCTGGTTGAGAACACTATATCGTTTAGATTGAGTTCCTTTGACATGGAGCCGGCAATACCAGAGTTAATAACGTATCCGACGTTAAAGGTGGAAATCAGAAGTGCTGTATCTGCAGCAGCTTTTGCCTTGCCGATACCTGAACGGGAAACTACAACTTCTTTTCCGTCTTCTGTTTCGCCTTCATAAAACTTAAATGGACCGATTTCTTTGGTGGTGTATTTTGCAAGTTTAGATAAGAGATAATCTGTCTCTTCATCCATCGCACAGATAATACCAATCTTCATAAATAATTGCGGAATTTCTCTACTGAGTAATTCCAGCCTCCGTTAAAAAGGTTAAGTATTAAGAATGTCTATATTTGCATGACATTCAGCTTTTCTATGATGCTACAGTTCCCATGTGTAATATATATGAAACTGCACTTTTATGGCTCAATTCTATCAGTTCTTGGCTGATTTGTCTTTTTATTAGATGAGATTAACACTTTTTGTGTTGATTTCTCATCTGCCAGGATTATTATAATGCAAAGATAATTATTTAATTTTAAAAATAAAAATCTTCTTTATTTGATATTAATAATCTAATAATGATTCAGAAATCAAATCTGCTTTTACCAGAGTAATGTGAATCCTCTCAATACAATATCCGGATAAGTGGTAGAAATCATACTAAAAAAATTCAAATATATTATATAGATATTATTATTTCAGACGAGATCTCAAAAAAATACTTCGAATCTTCAAAAAAACATACAGAAGACTAAAATTGAGTATAGAAAACTATATACAAATTATGTGTGACACAAATATCTTTTTTTAGGGGACAAAAATGCAAAATGCTCGTGAAGTCGTCAGGCAGACGATGGCTTTGGTTTTGGCTGGTGGTAGAGGAAGCAGACTGAAGGCTTTAACTGATACCAGAGCAAAACCTTCTGTTTATTTCGGCGGTAAATTCAGAATCATTGATTTCGCTTTATCAAACTGCGTAAACTCAGGTATCACCGGAATCGGTGTTGTTACACAGTACAAGTCACACAGTTTACTACGTCACCTTCAGGCAGGCTGGTCTTTCTTCAGAAACCAGATGAATGAGTACATTGACTTCTTACCTGCCTCTCAGCGTCTTGATGAGGAACACTGGTATCAGGGTACCGCTGATGCTATTTTCCAGAACGTTGATATTATCAAGGACCACAAACCAAAGTATGTTCTGATTCTTGCCGGTGATCATATCTATAAGATGGACTACTCACTGCTGATTATGGACCATATCAGAATGGGCAGCCCTCTGACTGTTGCTTGTATCCCAGTTCCTCGTGATCAGGCAAAGGCTTTCGGTGTTATGAATGTTGACAGTAACAATCTGGTTACCGAATTCGTTGAGAAGCCTGAGAATCCTCCTGCAATGCCAACCAATCCATACATGAGTCTTGCTTCGATGGGTATTTACGTATTCGATGCAGAGTTCCTGTATGAGGTTCTTGCCAAGGATGCTGCTACCAAGGGTTCACACCGTGATTTCGGTATGGATATTATTCCTCAGCTGGTTGCTCAGCATAAGGTTCATGCTCATGACTTCTCCAAGTCATGCATCCGTAACAGTGGCAACAAGGACATTGTTTACTGGAGAGACGTTGGTACCATTGACGCCTATTGGGAAGCAAACATGGATATTGCATCCATTGAGCCTCAGCTGGATATTTATGATTTCAACTGGCCTATCTGGACCAACCAGATTCAGCTGCCTCCAGCAAAGCTTGTTCAGGATATCAGCGGCGCATCAACCATCTTCAGAAATTCTGTAGCTTCTGCAGGATGTATTATTTCTGGTTCTTCAATCAACCAGACCCTGCTGTTCAACTCTTGCCGAGTTCATTCTAACTGCTTCATTTCCGAATCTGTGATTATGCCATTCTGTATTATTCACCGTGCCTGCCGTCTGACCAAGGTGGTTATGGACCGTGGCTGTGAATTACCTCGTGGCATGATTATCGGTGAAGATGCAGCATTAGATGCTAAACGCTTCTATCGTTCTGAAGGCGGTGTAACACTGGTTACTCGTGCAATGCTTAATAAGCTTCGTCAGACTGAACCAGAGCTGTTTGAGGACTTTGACAACTATAAGGCACCTGTAGCAATGCCTTCATACTAATCTTTATATTAGTTTATGAATATAAATGAAATAACAGATCGTCTCTTTTGTGCTAAACGCCAAAGGGGCGATTTTTTTTCCGAGGGGCCAATGCTAAGAGAGCTGTCCTCTCTTGATTTTGCTCCTTTTGGAGTAGAACAGGACCGTCTAAAAATCGCTATGTGCGCACCTTTAAGACGTCTGCAGCAGAAAACCCAGGTGTTCCCTCTGGATGTAAAGGCGGCTTCAAGAAACCGTCTGACTCACTCACTTGAAGTTGCCGAGTATACCCGTCTTATTGCCTATGAACTCGTAAATCAGGTGAAGGACGTTAATCTTCTGCAGATCTTAAGTCCTATTGTCAGCTGTCTCCACAATGCAGCTATTCTTCATGATATTGGTAATCCTCCTTTCGGGCATTTTGGAGAGTCTCTTATCAGAGAATGGCTGAAAAAGACTGTTAACAGCGAGCATGTAAAATCAGAGATTACCGATTTTGAGAAGGATGATCTGCTGACCTTCAATGGCAATGCTCAGGGGCTGCGACTGGTTCACTCAATTCAGAAGCTGAATCTTACCTTAGGTCAGTATGCATCTGTAATTAAGGTCCCTTATACCATTAAGGAGCTTCTTCTGGGTAAAGGAAAGGGCGAATCCGGTAATGGAATTCAGGGGGATTTCTATTCCTGGTCATACTCTAATGCCGGAGTATTCCTTTCGGAGAAACATCTGTTAGACGCAATCCGTGAAGGCTGTGGTCGCGATACCAGACATCCTTTTGCGACCATCATTGAATACTCGGATGATCTTGCTTATGTTCTGGCAGATCTTGAGGATGCATTTGACAGAAACATGGTTAATAAACACATGGTCATTCGATTATGTGAACGTATTTCCGAGTATCCTGAGCTTAGTGAGCTTCAGACTCATCTGGATCCAGAAAAAATCAGATCCCTGTTTAAACAGGGCAAAATAGAGGCTCTGTTCTATTTAAGAGAAGTTATCTCGTATTTCTATATCAGAGATTTCTGCGCAGCCATAGCCAATAATCTTGAGCAATTCTTAAATACCGGCGAACCAGATTTCTCTTTTGGTGATTATCCGGGAATTACTGCTCTCAAAATGCTGAAGGACTTTGAGTACACTGCTGTATATAATCATTTTGAAGTGCAGACTCTTGATCTGTCTGGAGCCAGCTATATACGAGGCCTTTTCAGCGCCTACGAGACTCTGTTAACCCAGTCTCCAGAGGATTTTGCCAAGGAGCTTGTTGCTGCAGGAGGAGAACCTTTCTGCATGAGAATTGCTTCAAGAATCTCACGCAGACACAAGATAGCCTATACCGAGGCCTGTCAGGAGAATAGCTTCAGTGAGATGTATCTGCGTATAAGATTGCTTGTGGACTATATCTCCGGAATGACGGATACTTTTGCCGCTTCAGAGTATCGTGTATTAAATGGCATTCACTAAATGCATTTCAATGCGGATTTTGCTAGAATATAGCCAAAATTTTTAGCGAGTTATAAAAACAAAAAATAAAATGACTACTGAGACTAACGATATAAACAAAATCACCTCAAATGATCCTATTTTCGATGACATCAGACCTTGCCGTGATGACGAGGTTCAGTCAGAACTGAATAAAATCATCTCAGATGACCTGGTTATTAACAGCATCCTGAAATTCAGATATCCAATCTTCTCAAAGAAGTTTTCTTTTCTGTTAAAGCCTTTTGTAAAGGCATATCTGAGGAACAAGGTTTCAAAAATCACCTCTATCCGCCAGTTCCAGGAAATAGTTTCAACCTTCATGAAGAAGGTAGTTGATTCTACAACAGACGGTGTTGAGCTGGTGGGCTTTGACAAGCTTGATAAGAACAAGGGGTACCTGTTTATATCAAATCACAGAGATATTTCACTAGATCCAGCATTTATTGATCTGGCTCTGTTCCTGTCAGGTCAGAACACTGTACGTATCGCTATTGGTGATAATCTATTAAGAATGCCTGCAGCAACCTCTCTTATGAGATTAAACCGCAGCTTCATTGTTCGCAGATCAATTGAAGCTCCTCGTGAGAAACTGAAGGCTTTAACCCATCTTTCAAACTATATCGGTCTTTCAATCGAAGAAGGAATTTCCATCTGGATAGCTCAGAGAGAAGGGCGAGCCAAGGATGGTAATGACAAGACTGAAGATGCAGTTCTGAAGATGATCTCATTATACGGACGTCAGAAGAAGCAGGATTTCAAAGAGTATATGAGCTCTCTGAATATTGTGCCTGTTTCAATTACCTACGAGTATGATCCAAACGATCTGGCAAAGGCTAAAGAGCTTTATGAAAAAGAGAAGAATGGAGAGTACAAGAAGGACGAGTTCGAGGATATTGATACCATCACCCGCGGAATTCGCGGTTACAAAGGCCACGTAAAGCTTGTTGCCGGAGAACCTATCAGTGGAGGCTTTGAAAATGCTGAAGAGCTTTCTGCCATGATCGACAAGTTCATCTGGAATAACTATGAGTTATACCCATCTGCCAAGATTAGCGCAGGTGTTACAGATGGCGTCAGCGTTGCCGACAGAGAAAAGTTTGAAAGCAGAATGGCCTCATATCCTGAATATCTTCGTGACAGAATTAAGGCAATGTATGCCGCCCCTTACTATAATAAGGACAGAAGCTAATGTTTAACCCAGTGTTTAACAAGGACGGTTCTGTGAGCTATTTTAGAGTATTCTGCCTGATTACAGCTGTAAGCTGCCTGATATGCGGCTGTGTCATGAAAACTTCCAATAACGATGATCTTTCTGATCTGCAGGCTCAGACTGCAATGATTGAAAAGGATCTTGATAATGTTCCTGAGGAGAATTCTCTTGAAATCAGAGAAAAGGCAGTTGCTGAGCTGGCTCAGAATGCCGAGTTTATGCAGACCTGCGGAACACTGGACAGAAGTTATGATAACTGTGTCGTTGAACTTTCAGATGATTTAAAGCCATTTTATTCACTGGATCTTGAATCTTCTGATGACGGATACAGTATGATTCTTACAGCAACTGAACAGAATAAGGATAGCTGCCGCACATTTGAGTCCAATAGTAACGGCGAGATTATAGGACTTAATGAGCAGGGAGAATCTGATAAAAATTGTCTTTTAGACTTGGCAAAAGACGAGAATAACTTTAAAGTATCCCGAGATACAGATAACAAGTCAGGACAGAGTGCGCCATCAGGACTGGCTCCGCTGGTTAAGCACTTAACTAATAGATAAAGAGGATTTTATGAAGATAGCAAAAGATACAGTCGCTACTCTAAGTTATACCGTAACTGAGACAACTGGTCAGGTAGTAGGTAGAACAGAACCTGGTCAGCCTGTGACTGCTCTTATTGGTCACCGTTTTCTGGTTAAAGGACTTGAGAATGCCCTTTTAGGTCACGAGAAGGGAGATGAGTTTGCAGTAACCCTCGAGCCTAAGGATACCTATGGTGAGATTGATGAGTCTTTAATTCAGACCATCGACAGAAAGCTATTCGGTGATTTTGAAATCGCTGTTGGCAATGTTTTTGAGGCTGACTCAGAACAGGGCCCTATGGCAGTAGTTGTAAAAGAGATTAAAGATGATGTTGTTATCGTTGATGGCAACCACCCACTTGCAGGCAAGGTTCTAAACTTCCTGATTGTGGTTGAGGATGTAAGAGAAGCAACTGAAGAGGAAATCAAGCACGGTCATGCACACGTAGATGGTCACTGCCCTTCAGAGCATCATCACTGCTGTCATCATCACGATGATGAAGATGGTGAGCACCACTGCTGCCACGGTCATCACCACGATGATGAAGACGGTGAGCACCACTGCTGCCACGGTCACCACCACGATGATGAAGATGGTGAGCACCACTGCTGCCATAAGCACGATCACGAATAATTACGCTTTGTGATTTGATTTCTGGCTCCATAGAATGGAGCCTTTTGCGTATTTAATTACTTGAGTTTTTTATGAAATTTATTGTTAGACTGTTCCCTGAGATTTCAATCAAGAGTAAGCCTGTCCGTACCCGTCTGATTAAGCTTGTTAAACAGAATATTGTTAATGTATGCAAGCATCATAATATTAAGGTTAACGCTCTTGCCCAATGGGATAAGGTCATTGTTGTTTTCAACGATGAGGAACATCCTGTAAGCAAGGAACATGCGATTACAGAGCTATCAAGAATTCCTGGTATTCATTCCTTTATGGAGGTTAATGAATATCTTTTCACCAACCTTGATGATCTTTTTGAAACCATTAAGGATAAGGTTGGTCCATCAATCTGCGATAAGACTTTTGCCGTAAGAATTAAGCGCAAGGGCAATCATGAGTTCAATTCTCAGCAGGCGGAACGTGTAATCGGTGGCAAGTTCAAGGCAGCCTTCCCTAACAAGGGCGTATGTCTTGATAATCCTGAGGTGATGATCCACATTGAGATCGAGAATCAGACAGCCTATCTGTCTGGTGAGAAATATCTTGGAATCGGTGGCTATCCTGTTGGTTCTCAGGGCGATGTTTTCTCACTGATTTCCGGTGGTTTTGACAGCGGTGTCTCAACCTATAATGTGCTGCACCGTGGCTGCAGAGTTAACTATCTGTTCTTCAACATGGGCGGTACAGCTCATGAAATCGGTGTTAAGCAGGAATCCTACTTCATCTGGGACCGCTTTGCCTCATCTCACAGAGTTCGTTTTGTAACTATTCCATTTGAGCCTATTGTCGGTCAGATCCTTGAGCGAACCCATCATGGCGTAAGAGGTGTTATCTTAAAGCGCATGATGATGAGAGTCGGCTCTCTTGTTGCCAAGAAGTTTGATGCCGAGGCTCTGGTTACCGGTGAGTCTCTAGGTCAGGTTTCAAGTCAGACTCTTCGTAATCTGAATCATATTGATGATGTCTGTGATGTATTACTTCTCCGACCATTAGTAACTGCAGACAAACAGGATATCATTGATAAATCAAGAGAAATTGGAACCATCGGCTTTGCTGAGTCTATGCCTGAGTACTGTGGTGTTATTTCAGACCATCCAAATGTATGCCCTACAGCCTCGTTTGTGGAAGAGGAAGAGGCCAAGATGGATGCTGATCTGGTTCAGAAGGCTTTTGAAGCCATGAAAGTTGTGGATATTAACGATATTCCTACTGATACCTCAAAACTCAAGACGGAGATTGAAGTTGTTAGCGAGCTGTCAAAATCTGATGTTATTCTGGATGTAAGAGCTCCGGATGATGTAGAGAAGGCGCCTCTTACCGGCTTTGAAAATGAAGTCATCTGTATGCCTTTCTATAAGACCGCCAGTGATTTCAATACTCTGGATCAGCTTAAGACCTATGCGTTATTCTGCGATCAGGGCGTAATGAGCACCATGCAGGCAAAACAGCTGAAGGAAAAAGGTTATCACAACGTTAAGGTTTTCAGACCTGAGCGTTAATTTTTTTAAGATCCTGCTTTTTTTGAGAGCAGGATTTTTTTTGTATGCGTATTACATATATCACCAAATGATCTTTTTTTTGATGAATATGCTGATACAATGCGTGTGACGAAAGTCATTTCCAAGCGATCAATATCGTATCTAAATAGAGAGAGAGATATTCATGTCAGAATCAAATGTATTTATTATGGACCACCCTCTGATCCAGCATAAGATTGGTTTTATCAGACGTAAAGAGACCGGCACCAAGGAATTTCGTAATATGATCAGCGAAATCGCCATGCTGATCTGCTACGAGGCTTCAAGACATCTTGAGCTTGTAGACGTAGATATTGAGACCCCAATCTGCAAGACCACTGTAAAAGAACTTGCTGGTCCAAAATTATGCGTTGTTCCTATTCTAAGAGCTGGTCTTGGCATGGTTGAAGGTATCTTGAATCTTCTTCCAGCTGCAAAGGTTGGTCATATTGGTTTATACCGTGATCCAGAGACCTTAAAGCCAGTTGAATATTTCTGTAAACTTCCTCAGGACTGTGAGGAGAGAGAGGTATTCGTTGTTGATCCTATGCTGGCTACCGGTGGTTCAGCTTCTGCGGCAATTACCATGTTAAAGAACCGTGGCTGTAAGCACATCAGCTTCCTGTGCGTTCTTGCAACTCAGGAAGGTATTGACCGTCTGACTCATGATCATCCTGATATCAGAATCTTTATTGGTATCAAGGACAAGCAGTTAAACGAGAAGGGCTATATTGTTCCTGGTTTAGGTGATGCCGGAGACCGTATCTTCGGAACCCTATAATCGAAGATCTGTCGATAGAAAAGCGGTACATTACGTACCGTTTTTTGTAAGTTAACTGCTGTATAAAGACTGTTTATTCCGTGGCAGTTTTTTGTTTTTAACCGACATAACATATACCAAAAGTCATATCTGTATTTTTTCTATCCGACAAAAACTCTGACTAATCCGAAATATCAGAGTCTCCTCCTGACATTTTCTTCTCTGCTGTTTCTTCATTGATTTCCTGATGCAATTCAAAAAGGCTTTCAAATGCACAAAAGAGGATATGTCTTACAGCTAAAAACCACATAAAAACAGGTATCAGAGAACACATTTTTCCTAATTCTTTCTTGCATTGGCTTAGGATGAAACAATAATAAAATCTAGAGGTAGTATGTTGTGAATATAATTGAAGATCAGATTAAATCAAAAGGTATTTCTTTACGAACTTTACATAAATTACTGATTATTTTCGCTGTGGTCGTATCAGCGGTAATGATTCTCTCTACATTTCATTTCTCCAAAAAATCTTCAATGCTTGCTGAGATGTCTGCGCAGCAGGTTGAACTAAGAAAAGTTGCGCTGGATTTGATGGATGCTTCAGATTATCTGACTGATAATGTTCAGCGTTTTACCATTTATGGTGACATGAATTTTCTTCATAATTATTTTATAGAGGCCTTTGGTAAAGGGCGTCGTGAAAATGCTGTAAAAAAAATGTCAACAAATTCAAATACCAAAGAAGCCTTGTACTATCTTAAGAATGCCATGGAAATCTCTATGAATTTAATGAATAGGGAGTACTATGCCATGCGTCTTGTAATTGACGCATTAGGTTATACTGATTATCCAGATCTGCTAAATTCTATTGAGATTTCTCCTGCCGATGCCTCTCTTTCCAGAGATGAAAAAATAAAGCGTGCTGTTGATTTGGTTCATAACGATGGATATGGCGCAGAGAAAGAACAGATTAAAAATAGTGTTACCGCCTGTTTATCAACTCTTGAAGAGATCATGAACAAGGGTGATGAAGAAGAACTGTCTGTTCTGGATAATGAACTTAATATCATACGTATCATCATTGTTGTTCAGACATTGGGCATATTCTTTTTTGTATGGTTAACCTCAAGACTTGGAATTCATCCGGTTCTGAAAGCTGTAACCAAGATTATGGCTGACTGTCCGATCCCTGAGAGTGGCTCAAAGGAATTTAGGTATCTGGCTTGTACCTACAATAAAATGTATGAGGTTTATAAAAACAGTCTCGATCAGTTGAATTTCAAAGCTTCTCATGATGAATTGACTGGGGCTCATAACCGATTCGGCCTTGAGTTGCTTATGTCAAGCGTCGACCTTTCATCTACCTATGTGATCATGTCTGATGTTGATAATTTCAAAACTATCAATGATACATATGGACATGATATCGGAGACAAAATTCTGATAAAAGTTGCACAAAGCATAAAAAAACATTTCAGATCAGATGATTATTTATGTCGTCTGGGTGGTGATGAATTTGTTGTTCTTGCTCTTCACGTTTCTTCCAAACAGGATCATCATATGGAAAATAAGATCACCCTTATTAACCAGGATTTATCCAATACGGAAGATGGATTACCTGCAACCTCAATTAGTGCAGGAATCGTAAGGGGTGATTCTAATAGTAATTTCGATTCGTTATTAAGAGAAGCCGATGAGGCACTTTATACAACCAAAAATGGTGGAAAGCACGGCTGTTCTTTCTATCGGAGAAATGCTGCAGATAAACAAATAACTTCTGGGATATCAGAGTAATCTGTTACAGATAGCTAAATGATTTTACTCAGAATTATAGTTTTAAGTTTTATTAACTATACAAATTGAAAATAGGAAATTTCTTATGTTCATAAGCAAAATGGTTAAACTTTTTATTGTCGGTCTGATTTGTTCTGTCTCCACATGTCTGGCTACTCCTATGCGCCTAACCATGATGCTGGAACATGAAGGTTTTCTTATGTGGTATGCCCTGCAGAAAGGATGGGATAAGGAGCTTGGGCTTGATCTGAATCTTGAAATAACCAAAGCATCAGGAGAATACATTTTAAATGTTGACAATGCGAAAGCCTGGGATGTCACTTCAGTTGGCGTGGTTCCGGCAACGATTTACAGTAAAAATTTGCCTATAACTGTGTTTGCTCTTGCAAACAATGAATCACGAGCCACCGAAATTTTCGTGAAACCTGATAGTGAGATCCTCAAAACGCAGGGATATAACAGTAAATATCCAACTGTCTACGGCAGTCCGGAGAGTATTAAGGGCAAAACCTTTATGGTACGTGAAAATACCTCTGTATTTTATACCCTTATGATGTGGCTGAAGATTTTTGGATTGGATCTTAAAGATGTTAACTATATGAATGTAACTATTCCTGAGATGGTTCAAAAATTTCAGGATAGTAATGCTGAAGGCTTTGTTATCTGGTCTCCAGATTCATATGAAGCCATACGCTATGGATATGCTCAGGTCGCAAATGTTGAAGAAATGCATGCTTTTTTACCTATGGTATTCTGTGCTCATAATGACTATGCAAAAAATCATACAGAGGAATTAAGTAAGTTGGTGTACCTTTACTCTAAAGCATGTCATGAACAGCGACAAAAGCATAATCTGCCTGAAATGATCAAAGCGTATCAGAAATTTCTCAAAATCTATACTGGAATTAGTTTTAATGAGACATTCTGTAAGTTTGATCTGTTGAGACACGTTGTACTCAGCCTTGACGAACAGATTGACTATTTCAAGGAAGTTAATGGTGTAAGCAAAATTTCAGAAGTACGCAATAATATACTTTCGCTATACCGTGAATCCGCCAACTCCCTTGGCTGGAAGGAGTCTTATGAAGAAAAGGATTACCCTAATACCATTTCAGATCGTTATCTGATTGAGGCTAAAAAAATCCAGCAGCCTTGATCCATAGGCGTGAAGCTTAGTCGGTTAAGGAATAGTGTTCTGATGGAAACAATAAAGGAAGACTAAAGGAACAATAGTCCAAAAACAGCCTCATCAGAAGATATTTAACCGCCATGAGGCGGTTAAGATTAAGCTGTAAGTAATTAAACGTTCAGTTCCTGAGCAGGCTGAATCTTTGAGGCTCTCTTGGCTGGGTAAACAGATGCCAGAAAACTCATCATGATGGCACAGAATATAACTACAGCCACATCAAATAACTGAAGTTCAGATGGAACATAGTTTATAAAATAGATGTCCTCATTTAAAAGCTCTATGCCGAACCACTGTTTAAAGTGGGAGGTAACGTATGGAGTGAAGTATGAGAGAGTGCATCCAAGTATTGTTCCATAGACACATCCCCTGATCGCAGAGAAAACTCCCATCAGCGTAAAGCATCTGACAATAAGTCTCTTTGATGCTCCCATGGTCATAAGAATAGCAATCTCATGTCTCTTTTCGCTTACTGCCATAATCAGGTTGGACACAATATTGAAGCAGGAAACTGCAATAACCAGAATCATGGCTATATACATAATGGTTCTGATCATGTGAATATCTGAATAGAGTTTTCCCTGTGTATCAGTCCATACGGAGACCTCGTGCGCATCTCTTAGGAATGAGGTTGCCTCGTAGATTATTTCACGGGCCTCAAGCATGCGGTCTACTCCAATATGGAATGTGTTTGGATTGGCAAGACCTGAAATCTTTTTGGCGCTTTCAATATTTATAAAGGCCAGGTTGCTGTCGATCTGTCCTCTGGTTTTGAAAACTCCTGCAATTCTGAAGGTATTTACTGTAACTGACCCAAGTCCGTTGTTGGCAATTTCAGCATTGATTGAGGAGAGGTTAATCTCATCTCCGGTTTTGAGATTAAGTTTTTTGGCAATGCCGTTTCCCAGAATTACCGCAGGAAGGTCATCCTCCTGCTTTAAAACTGAAATCTTGCAGTTCATGAAGTTTTCAAGGCTGATAACCTTGCCTTCTCTTTCAAGATCAATTCCCATTACGGCTGCAGGGGCAAACTGGGTACCGGAGCTGAAGGCTCCATTGATGGTGATAACAGGAGAGACTGCTGTTATATGAGGAGTCTTGCTGATGTTTTGAATATCCTGTTCAACATTATGAAATCCATCTGTATCGTAGGCTTTGATTTCACCTGCAGGAATCAGTGACAGTACGCGGTAATTGAGTTCCTTCTCAAAGCCGTTCATTGCAGATAGACCTAAGATCAGAGCACAGACACCAACACAGATCCCTGAAGTGGTAGCAATGGAGATGAATTTAGCCAGAGCTCCGTAACGCTTTGAATTTAAAAAACGGAGCGCAAGCTGAACACTTAGACTAGTTCGCATCGATAACTCCGTCCTTCATCTGATATACACGGTCACACTTGGCTGCAAGTGTATTGTCATGGGTAACCATAACAACAGCGATATGCTCTTTTCTGACAAGTTCAGTGAACAGAGCAAAAATGTCCTGTGCATTCTGTGCATCGAGATTGCCGGTTGGTTCGTCGGCTAGAATCAGGTCCGGATGATGGGCCAGGGCTCTGGCAATAGCTACACGCTGTCTTTCTCCTCCTGACATTTCTGCTGGACGGTAATTTAGACGGTGTGACAGACCAACTTTTTCCAGGTTCTCGGTTGCGGTTTTTGTTGCTGTATCAACATCGGTGCCCCCGATGAGCATTGGCATCATTACATTTTCCAGAGCGGTGAAATCACCCAGCAGATGGTGGAACTGATATACAAAACCAAGGTTTTTATTACGAAACTGTGCTTTCTGATTGGCGCTGAAACCGCTGAGATTCTGTCCGTTGAAGATAATGTCACCGCTACTCTGGGTATCAAGTGTGCCCAGAATATGGAGCAGGGTACTTTTTCCTGAACCTGATTTTCCGATGATAGCGGTTATTTCATCTGAGTAGATGTCCAGATTAACCTTTTTAAGAACGCAGGTATTAACCTTGCCTTCAACATAGGTTCTGGTTATATCTTTTGCCTGTAGGATAATATTGCTCATTTTAGCCTCTACTTAGATGGGTAACAGGATCAGTTACAGCAGCTCTTACTGCAGGATACAGTGTACATAGCAGACTCATCAGAACTGAACCGATACCAATGATTAGAATGTTGGCAAGTTCTATTGAAACCGGCAGCTTTCCAAAGCTTCCGGTATTGCTCATAAAATCGGAAACATAATAGGTAAGAGGAATTCCAATGATGATTCCTACAGCAGTTCCGATTACACCAACAAAAATTCCCATGAGTAAAAAGATATTGAGAATTCGCAGATTGCTCAATCCCATGGTTTTAAAAATAGCGATTTCTGTAAGTCTTGAGCTTACCACCATGGCAAGCGCAGAAATAATATTGAAGGAAGCCACGATAATAACCAGACATAGCATGATGGTCATGGTAAGTTTTTCCATGGCAACAGCCTTGAAGAACTCACCCTGAACTGAAGTCCAGTCCGTGTAGTTCAGTCCCATTTCCTTAATCTTTGGTGTGACCTTGTCGATGACAAATGGATCTGTCAGCCAGATTCTGTAGGAGTTAACCTGAGCGGGCATCCTGAAAAAACGTCTTACATCATCATAGTTACCTACAGCACTGTCCAGCGCGGTTGAATTTGCCGTGCTGTAGTATTTTTTCAGGGTAAAGATTCTCTGGGTTGGTGTCAGTCCCATTGGAGTGTATCTGGCATTGAGAGTGCTTATCAGCTTTACATTGGTGTTAAGCTTCAGATCGTTTCTTATATAAAGCGCAGCCTCGGCATTGAGTTCGAAGCTGCCTTTCTCAGGCACGGCAACCAGATTTAGATCCTTTCTTTCATAGCCTTTGGAGTAGGTGATTCTGGTGTCATCAAGTCCCTGCAGATTTATAAGAGCAAGAGCGTTCTGAGACTGCATTAGTGTCTGTGCCTGAACAAAAGGAGCTGCTGCCACAACATGATTGAGCTGCATAATTGAAGGAAGCTTATCTTCCTGCGTTTCTACAATCAGGTGAGGGGTATCGGAGAGCACTGATTTTTTTAGACGGTTCTGCAGTCCCTGCATAATTGAGGTGTCTACAATAAGGGCTGCAACACCGATGGCAATTCCCACTGTAGAGAGAATAGCAACAAATTTTGCAAATTTATGAGCCTTGCTGTTAAGCCCGTATTTTAGAGCAATAGCAAAGGTGAGTGGATGGAATAATCTCAAAACTAATCCTGTTTTCAATACAAATATAAGGTATATATTTTACTCCAATATGCGGTCTGAACCATTCATTTTGAAAACTTTTTGTGCATACGTGAGTTGCTGAGGAAAAAGATTTTTGCTGAAAGATAAATTTTTTTCTTTTGTACACAAATTTCGCTTTTCTCTACTTTTGTCAGGATAGAAATTCTAATTGGAATTTACTGATTGAAAATGAAAAATAAAATTAAAAAAAGGTGAATATTTTTTTACTGATAATAATTGCTATTTAGCTGAATATTAAAAAATTTCTCTTAAGAATAAATGAGTAAATTGTGTGAGCCAGGCTAAAAATGAGAACCTTGTTTATGGTCACAAAATTCCCTTAAACCATAACTTATATTAATAGTGTGGGTGTGTCACAGTTTATTATAATAATTCACTCATTTTCCTGTACTACTCTTAAAGAAAACACCCAGAATAGTGATTATTTTTACAGCAAACACTGGAGCAGAAATATGGAAAATATAAGCAATATTGAGTTTGAGCACGAGAAAACAAGACGAATCCGTAATCTCAAGATCTTCAACCTGACTTTAGAGAGCTTCATGGTTAAGATTACCCCAGAGATGTCAAAACTGTACAATGACTATATTAACTGCAGAATTGATATCGGCAACTACTGCGATCGGATTTTTGAACTTTTAAAGAAAGGTTCAAACAGAAAGTTCAATATTGAAGCCTAGCTTAATTCTGTAGATATTTCTGAGATACAATTGCTGCAGTTTCTTTTTAGAAACTGTAGGCTTGTTTTGTATGGTCTGAGCAGATCTCCTTCCTCCATTAATAATTCCATTTAAATGCACTTTTATTAATCGTCATATTTAAATTTCCGTTTATGTCATAAAAATGCGATAATACACGGTTATCTATATTTTTAATTTGGACATAGAAGTCCTTTTGGATACTGGTATATATCAATGGACAATTTAGAACAAGCCAAAATAAATGGCATAAACGCAGCTAATAATGCTAAAGATTTACAGGAATTAGAGGCAGTTAAGACCAATTTCCTAGGAAAGAAAGGTGAATTTACCGCCTTTATGCGTGAGCTGGGCAAGCTTTCTGCTGAAGAAAGACCTAAGAGAGGCGCTATCATTAATGAAGCCCGTCAGGCTGTTATCGATGCAATCGAAAGCAAGAAGGCTCAGATTGAAAAGTCTCTTTTAGAGGCAAAACTTTCAAATGAAACTGTTGATATCACTCTGCCAGGTCGTAGAATCGAGCTTGGAAATGAGCATCCAATCAGCAGAACCATCCAGAGAATCAAGGAAATCTTCGGTTCTATGGGCTTTAGCGTAGTAGGTGGTCCAGAGATTGAGGATGACTATCATAACTTTGATGCTCTGAATCTTCCACCAAATCACCCTGCAAGATCATCACAGGATACCTTCTCTGTTGAAAACGGTCTGCTGCTACGTTCTCAGACCTCTTCAGTTCAGGTTCGTACCATGGAGACACAGAAGCCTCCTATCAGAATTATTGCTCCTGGCCGTGTATACAGAAACGACTATGACATGACCCATACCCCAATGTTCCATCAGGTAGAAGGTCTGCTGGTTGAGGAGCACACCTCCTTTGCAGAGCTTAAGGGCGTACTGCACGAGTTCCTGTTAAAATTCTTTGAGGAAGAGCTTGAGGTTCGTTTCCGTCCTTCTTTCTTCCCATTCACTGAGCCTTCAGCTGAGGTTGACCTGCGTCGCAAGGGCGGCAAGTGGCTAGAGGTCTTAGGCTGTGGTATGGTTCATCCAAATGTTCTGAAGAATGTTGGTATTGATACTGATAAATACGTTGGCTATGCCTTCGGTATGGGCGTTGAGCGTCTGACCATGCTGCGCTACGGTGTAAATGACCTGCGTGCATTCTTTGAAAATGACCTTCGTTTCTTAAAGCAGTTTGCCTAATACCTAAAGTTTGGATAAAAAAAATGATTTTCAATAAATTATGGATTGATGAGTGGGTCAAGAATGACCTGAGTGCAGAAGAGCTGTCAGACATGATTACCATGGCAGGTCTTGAAGTTGATTCTGTAAACGATGTTGCTGACAATTTTGACGGCGTAGTGGTTGGTAAGGTATTAGAGTGTGTGCCTCATCCAGATTCAGACCATATGCACGTAACCAAGGTTGAAGTCGGTGGCGGTCAGATTTTCCAGATCGTCTGCGGAGCTCCAAACTGTCGTGAAGGCTTAAAGGTTTGTGCTTCCCTGATCGGAGCTCATGTAAACGGTATTACCATCAAGAAGGCAAAGCTGCGCGGTGTTGAATCCAACGGTATGCTGTGCTCCTTCAAGGAGCTTGGTATGTCAGAGGAGTCAAACGGTATTGTTGAGCTTCCTGAGGATGCTCCTTTAGGCATGGATATCCGTGAGTACTTCAAGCTAAACGATAAGGCTATTGATGTTGATTTAACCTCAAACCGTCCTGACTGTCTGGGCATGAGCGGCATTGCCCGTGAAATTGCGGTACTTTTAGGCAAGAAGTTTGAGTATCCAAAGGTTGAGAAGGTTGCCCCAACCATCAATGATATCTTCACAGTTGAGGTTGAAGACAAGGCTGCCTGCCCACGTTATATTTCACGTGTGGTTCGCGGTGTTAACCAGAAGGCCATGTCTCCACTGTGGATGGTTGAAAGACTGCGCCGCTGCGGAATCCGTTCTGTTTCTCCAATCGTAGACGTTACAAACTATGTAATGCTTGAGTACAGCCAGCCTCTGCACTCTTTCGATTTAAACAAGATCCACGACAAGATTATTGTTCGCAAGGCTCATCAGGATGAACCTATGACAGTTCTGTCCGGAGATGAGGTAAAGCTCAAGGACAATACTCTGATTATCGCCGACTCAACCGGTCCTGTAGCTATGGCTGGTATTTTCGGTGGTCTGAACTCAGGTATTGATGAGAATACCTCTGATGTTCTTTTAGAGTCTGCCTATTTTGCTGCTGATGCAATCAAGGGCAGAGCACGTCAGTACGGTCTGAACACCGATGCTTCTCACCGTTTTGAGCGTGGTGTTGATCCTATGAACCAGGCTCGCGCAATGGAGCGTGCAACTGCACTGCTGATTGAAATTGCAGGCGGTCAGGCTGGTCCTCTGAATGAGGTTGTATCTGAGGATGATCTTCCAAAGTACAAGGAAATCACTTTAAGACTTTCAAAGTTAGAGAAGGTTTTAGGTGTAGCCATTGACGCTGATACTGTATTCAAGATCCTGGATAATCTTGAGCTTTCTCCAAAGAAGGTTGACGGAGGTTTTGTCTGTGTATCTCCATCATTCAGATTTGATATTGAAATCGAAGAGGATCTGATTGAGGAAGTAGCAAGAATCTACGGCTACAACAACATTCCTAACGCAACTCCTGTAAGTGACCTTTACATGGTCCACGAGAAAGAGGAAGTTGTTGAAGACAGAGATATCAAGAAGGTTCTTTGCGATGCCGGCTACAATGAGGCTATTACCTACTCATTCACCGATCCTAAGGTTCTTGCAGAGTTCTCTGATATCAAGCCATTAATGCTGAACACTCCTATTTCACCTGAATTATCTGCTATGCGTACCAGTCTGCTTGCAGGTCTGAGCATTGTTGCTAAATACAATGTAAACCGTCAGCAGCGTAAAGTACGTCTGTTTGAGCAGGGCCTACGCTACATCATTGATGAGAAGGCTGAGAACGGTGTAAGACAGGAAGCCATGATTGCCGGAATCAGCGTTGGTGATATTCACGATGAGTCCTGGCACGAGAAGAGCCGCAGTGTTGATTTCTTTGATGTAAAGGGGGATGTAGAGAACCTTCTGGCATTAAATGTTGACACTAAGGATATTACTTTTGTCCGCACCACCGAGAAGTGCCTGCACCCAGGACAGGGCGCTGACATTCTTAAGAACGGTAAGAAGATTGGTTTTGTAGGTATGCTGCATCCATTAGCTCAGAAGGCATTAGGCTTCAAGCAGGCTGTTGGTGTATTCGAGATTGAAAGAGCAGCTGTTGAAAAGCGTGCAATTCCTGTTTATGAGCCAATCTCAAAATTCCCTAGCGTTCGCCGTGATTTTGCATTCGTAATTGAGAAGTCAGTTGCAGTTTCTGCATTAACTGATCTAATTTACGAGGTTGGCGGTAATATAGTAAAAGATGTAAACATCTTTGACGTATTTGAAGACGCCTCACTAGGTGACAAGCGTTCTGTTGCAGTTGGTGTTATCGCTCAGGCCCTAGAGCATACTCTTGAGGATGCCGAGGTTGAGTCACTGGCAAACAGAATTATTGAGGAAGCCTCTAAGAGATTAGGCGCAGAACTTCGTTCATAACAGGAAATATCCATGGCTGACAAACAGATGACCTCCCTTGAGGAGAAACTTTCAGAATTAGAGAAGCTTACCGTTCAACTTGAGGAAGGAAAGCTTCCTATTGATGAAGCTATTGCTGTATACAGCCGTGGAATGGAACTGGCTGTTTCCTGTAAACAGTCTCTGGATTCTCTGTCTCAGAGGATCCAGATTGCAAAGAAAAATGCCCAGGAGGCTATTTCTTTGGAAAATTTTGAGCCTAATGGTTCAAATTCAGATTTCTAAGGATTTTAAGTGGAATTAAAAGACTTTGCCTCATCAGTTTCCAAAAGGATTAACTCCTTTATGGAAGGTTATCTTAAAAACTTCGATGATGATGCCGCTTCTTTAAAGGAAGCCATGGAGTATGGGCTTCTTTTAGGAGGAAAAAGGGCAAGACCTTTACTTGTCTATGCAACCGGAATGGCTTTGGGACAAAGTCAGGACAGGCTTGATTATGCTGCCGCTGCTGTCGAATGTATTCATGCATACTCCCTGATTCATGATGATATGCCGGAGATGGACAATGACAAGCTAAGACGCGGACGCGAGACTGTCCATGTCAAATTCGGGCAGACGCTGGCTCTGCTTGCCGGAGATGCTCTACAGACTCTTGCATTTGAAATCCTGTCTGATAAAAAATCAGGCTTTTCAGATAAATCAGTTGCCAATCTGACCCGTATTCTTTCCTCAAAGGCAGGATACTCAGGAATGTGCGGCGGACAGGCGATTGACCTTGATTCTGAAGGAAAAAAATTAAGTTACGAGCAGTTAAGATTACTTCATTCCAAGAAAACCGGAGCGCTGATTAGAGCTGCCGTTCTAATGGGCGCCTACAGCTGTGATAATGCAAGTGAAGCTGATATTGCAGTACTGGATGAATATGCCACCTGGACCGGACTTGCATTTCAGGTATGGGATGATGTGCTGGATGTTATCGGTGACACTGCGGTTATGGGGAAAACTCAGGGTGCTGACATAAATCTTGATAAGAGCACCTATCCATCACTGCTGGGACTTGAAGAATCAAAGAAATTTGCGCAGGAATGTGCTGATAAGGCAATTGCAGCCTTGTCAAAACTGAAAATGGATACCTCACTGCTTGAGCAGTTTGCTTTATTTACTGTAAACAGAGATCATTAGAAAGTCGTGACTGAGACTATATCTACACCTTTACTCGATAAGATTCACTCACCAGAGGATCTGCGCAAGCTGCCTGTGGAGGAGCTGACTCCCTTATGTTCAGAAATCAGAAAATATATTGTTGATTCAGTAAGCAAGACTGCAGGTCACCTGGCATCAGGTCTTGCGGTTGTAGAACTTACTGCTGCTCTGCACTATGTCTTTGACACTCCTAATGACAAGATTGTCTGGGACGTGGGACATCAGTCCTATCCTCACAAAATACTTACCGGACACAAGGAAGAGCTTAAAACCATACGTCAGCGTCATGGTCTGCATGCTTTTATCTGGAGAGGTGAGACTGATTATGATCTGATTTCAACCGGACATGCATCAACCTCAATTGGTTCAGCTCTGGGACTTGCCATAGCTCAGAAAAAGCTTAAGACCAACAACAAGGTTGTAGCTGTTATCGGTGATGGAGCTCTGTCAGGCGGTGCTTCGTATGAGGCAATGAACTGTGCCGGTTCATGCAAGGATGTTGATCTCATCGTTATTCTGAACGATAACGAGATGAGTATATCCCAGAATGTGGGGTCTATCTCCAAATACTTGGCCTCTATTCTTGCAAGTCCATACTATGTAAATTTTGTTGAGGGCGGAAAGAAACTTCTGTCCAATCTAGATCTGCCAAGTATTAAATCACTGGCAGAAAAGGCTCAGGAACATGTTAAGGGCATGATTATGCCGGGTACTCTTTTTGAGGAGCTGGGATTTAACTATATCGGTCCTGTTGATGGTCATGATATTGAGGGACTGGTTTCTCTGCTGCAGAATGTAAAAAAAATCGGCGGTCTGCAGCTGGTACACGTGGTTACCAAAAAGGGAAAGGGCTATGAGCCTGCAGAAAATGATCCTACCAAGTATCACGGTGTTCCATCCTTTGATCCTGAACGCGGTATAGAAGCTAAGATTACCAAGGATCATGTAACCTACTCGGAAGGTTTTGGTAAATGGCTGTGCAAGAGAGCTGCAGCTGACAGAAATCTTGTAGGAATTACTCCTGCTATGCCGGTTGGCTCTGGTATGGAGGAGTTTGCCAGGGTATACCCTCAGCAGTTTTTTGATGTTGGAATTGCCGAACAGCATTCCATGATTTTTGCCTCTGGCCTTGCTGCCGGTGGTCTTCATCCTGTGGTTGCGATTTATTCAACCTTTCTGCAGCGAGCCTATGACGGTCTGATACATGATATTGCCATTCAGAATCTGCCAATTATGATTGCGGTTGACCGAGGCGGTATTGTAGGTCCTGACGGTCCAACCCATCAGGGCATGTTTGATATAGCCTTTATGCGCTGTATTCCAAATCTGGTGATCATGACTCCATCTGATCTTAAAGAACAGTTCCTGATGCTCAACACCGGTTATCTGTCCAATCGCCCATGTGCTGTAAGATATGAGCGCGGAGCTGATGATACTGATATCTCCAGCCTTTCTCTGGATGAAACAATTGATATCGGTAAATCCAGAACCCTTAAAGAAGGCAGAAATCTTGCTGTTCTGGCTTTTGGTTCAATTGTTCATAAACTCAAAGAGCTTGCTGACCGTTATCATCTGACCTTGGTTGATATGCGTTTTGTCAAACCTCTGGATGATGAGCGTATAAGAGAGCTGGCCAGAACTCACAAGTATATGGTTACGGTTGAGGAAGGAGTAATTCACGGCGGTATCGGTCAGGAGATCTCCTGTATTGCCCATGAAGAAAATCCTAAGATTGTGGTCAGAACCCTGGGACTTGCTGACGATTTTATACCTGAAGGCAAAAGGGATGAACTCTTAGCTGAGCAGGGACTGGATGTTTCCCATATTGAAAAGACAATTTTAAATCTACTGGAAGGTTAACTATGCCATCATTTGATATTGTTTCAAAACTGAAAAAAGATGAAGTTCAGAATGCCGTAGACAATGCAAACCGTGAACTTCAGACTCGTTATGATTTCAGAGGCGTTGAAGCTTCTTATAATTTTGACAAGACCAAGAACACCGTTAAGGTTGAGGCTGACGAGGAATTTCAGGTTCAGCAGATGGATGAAATTCTGAGAATGAAGCTGGTTAAGCGTAACATCGAGGCTACTGCAGCAGAGTTCTCCGAGATTACCCGTTCAGGCAAGAAATCAATCCAGAACGTTACCTTTAAGGAAGGTATTGACAAGGAACTTGCCAAAAAGATTATCAAGATTATCAAGGATGCCAAGCTTAAGGTTGATGCAAAGATCAACGATGATATTATCCGTGTAACCGGAAAGAAGCGTGATGATCTTCAGGCAACCATTGCACTTGTTCGCGAAAGCAAGATTGAACAGCCACTACAGTACGAGAATTTCAGAGACTAACTAAGAGAGCATAAATTGAGCATTCTATCAGAGGAAAGAAAGACACTTCTCCGTCAGATATTTTCTATAAAAATGGGGCTGTGTCTGTGTCTGGGATTCGCCTCTGGAATGCCTCTGTTTGTGGTTCTTACTCTTATCGGCGCCTATCTGAGAAAGGAGGGCGTTGATTTAAAGGAAATCGGCCTGTTCTCACTGGCTTCCTTCCCTTATACCTGGAAGTTTGTCTGGGCTCCTCTGGTTGACCGCTACAATCCTTTTGGTATCGGCAGACGTCGTGGCTGGATAATTCTATCTCAGATCTTTGTATTTGCCTCTATTTTTATAATCGGTCTGTTTGATGCTAAAAATCAGACCATGATTATTGCGGTTATTACTCTTATTCTGTCTTTCAGCTCAGCCACGCAGGATATTGTAATTGATGCCTACAGACGAGAAATTCTCGCTGACAATGAGCTTGGTCTCGGTACTTCGCTGTTTATCGCCGCCTCAAGAGCCTCAAGTCTGATCCCTGCTGGCTTATCATTAATTCTTGCCGAGTTTATCTCCTGGGAGATGGTTTTCTATATAACCGCTTCCTTTATGCTGCCTTGTCTGGTACTGTCCTTTTTCTTAAAGGAACCTCTTTCCATAAATGCACCTCGTAATCTTAGAGAGGCGGTGGTTGAACCTTTCAGAGAGTTTGTTACCCGCAAGGGCCTAAAATCTCTGCTTTTAGTAATTCTGTTTGTGTTCTGCTACAAGCTGGGTGATTCCATGGCAACAGCTCTGGCCACACCTTTCTATATAGATATGCACTATGATCTTTTAACTATTGGTCTGGTGGCTAAAAACTGCGGTATCTGGTCGATGATTATCGGTGGTATCATCGGCGGTGTAATCATGCTTAAGATCGGAATCAATAAAGCTCTGTGGGTGTTTGGATTTGGTCAGCTGATTACAATTCTGGGCTATGCTCTTTTAGCTCATGTGGGGGAGGGGAGTGATGTATCTCCCTCAATCTGGCTACTCGCAGCGGTGATTATTGCTGAATATCTCGGAGCTGGACTTGGAACGGCTGCGTTTGTAGCATTCATATCAGCAAAAACCTCAAAGGCTTATGCCGCAACCCAGTTTGCTCTGCTTACTTCACTGAGCGCTGTACCTCGTACCTTCTGCAATGCTACTACCGGATATCTTGTGGAATCTCTTGGGTGGGAGAATTTCTTCTATCTGTGTACTGTTCTGGCAATTCCTGGAATGCTGCTGCTCTTTAAGGTTGCACCTTTCAATTCTGAAACCACAGACTAATTTCTTTGAAATCTATCTCATAAGGTGTTTGTACTCAGACTAACGCGGCAGTATGCCGCATTAGATGATGTTTTCTGGTCAGTTTTTCTTCCTATAAAGAAAAGTCTGATTTAAACTCGAAGTCCTTAGGATCAAGCATAACCTCATTGCCAATACGTGCAGCAACGTTACCAGAGCGTTTACGGTTACCGCCATCGGCAGTCTCTTCAGCATATGCATCAATTTCCTGCATAACTTCGTTCATGATCGCCTGAATTTTGATCTGGTCTTCCTCACTACGCGAAATCTGCAGAATTTCTATCATATTTTGAATCAACTGTCTGATACCGCCGTTATTCTTTTTAAACTTAGAATCTTCGTTACCGACCACAATCTTTTTGGCCTCTGCTTTGAAGCCTTCTTTATTAAGCTTGGTTACAGCTGTGTTCATAGCAAGTTTTACACTAGAAGGGAAATCCTCCTTTCTGTTACCAAGGTTATCGCCTTTACGTGTAAAGACTGTAGCAAGAGAGCCGCAGTGCAGCATTGATTCTTTAACATCAGTGCTGCGTCTGCCTCTGACCTGCATTCCTGGTGAACGTGACTTCTGATCCTCTTCCTTGGAAATGGTGCTATTGTAGATACCATGGGTTTCTGTCTTTAAATACAGTCTTCTAGGCTGTCCGTTTACAGCTGGCAGAGTAAAGTAGTGAAGCGTCTTCATTCCTCCCATCAGACCGCCTACTCCTGTAGGTATATCCAGACCTCTTGGCATATTCATATGTCCATCAACTGTATTATGGTGATACTGTTTGGCATGTGTAGAAGTTCTTGTATATACCTCTTTACATGTATCCAACCACTGATACAGTCTACCGTCTGGATCTGAGATTGAGAATGCTCCTCTTTCGTTGAATTCTTTTTTATTCAGCGTTGCTGCATGCAGTGCAAGAGTCAGGCAAGCAACATTCCGGGTAGTTGCCTTGTGTCTGAAACCGTTGCCTGCCAGTACGTCCTTAAGAATTTCACGCCCCTTTTCCACTCTTGCCTGTATTAGAGCTTTAAGTTCTTCAACATTCTTAGGTCTCTGTGCGTCTGGTGTTTCCATGATCATTTTTTCATATTGAGACTGTACGAAAATAACGTTGGTATCACCAATATTTACAGAAAGGTTTGGAGGGATCACAAATGGAGGTTTAGAACTGATCTCAACCGGAGTATTGTTTATAAGTGGTGACTCATAGACTTTTGCCTCTAATAGTCCGTCTCCGCCCAATCTTCTGTTTTCTGCTTCCTCAGGATGGGTTTCCTTCATAACATTCTTCTCTGAGAATGCCTCAAAGAAATGCTCTCGATTCTCTTTAGAAACTGTAATCTTTGCAGTACCGTCTGCAGCAATCTCAAGTACAGCTCCTGAGTTCTGAGCTACTTTCTCAAGTAATGCTTTTGCTGCTGCATTTAAAGGTTCGTCGCAGTTATAGACTATTGAGTCTCCATCAACATGAGCCTGCCATGGAACTCTACTCTCCTTTATAACTTCAAGATGCTCAAGTGCAACAGATTTATCTTTGCTTACCCAGGTAGTAGGGGATGTCAGCTTTTCAAGATTTTCGATTGTATTTATTGCCTTTTCCTGAATCTCAGGGCCTTCTGCCTGCAGGTCGTCATAAAGATGGATCTGGTTGTCAGCGACATTTAAAATCTTCTGCAGGGAGTCATAGAATTCTTTCTCCTTCTCGATTATGTCGTCGGTTATTTTCTTACGGAGTTTGACTTCAGCTTCATCAATACCTGGTTCATTTGGATCAAATGCTTTTTTGTAATCATCAAAGAGCTTCTCAATTTTTCCATCATTCTTCGCATTTCTCATCACGATAACACCCTTAAGTTTGTTAAAACGGGTGTCATCATCAAACACAGAGAAGTTATTGAAACGAGGTTTAGTTATAACATCGCCGCCTATTCCAAATGTATAGGTATCTTTGAAGGTAAAATCATCATCAACCTCCAAATACTTGGAATTACCCTCAAGAGAGTGACCTGGGTCAATAGCAAAGAATTTGCCCTGTGAAATTCCCTTGTTCTGTCCGCGGGAACCTACAGCGTCTCGATCTGCGGTTACCAGGAAAAATCCCTTGTATTTTCCGAGATTTTCAACAGGTAATCCCTTTGGAGAAACAATTCTTCCGTTTCTGAGGAAGCCTCTTTCAAAATCTTTATAGTCATCAGCATATTTTGCTTCAAGCATGATCTTAGGATGTCCGTCTGAGTATTTTGCTCTGACAATTTTCAGTTCCTGAGTTGGGATTCCAAGAATACGTGACAGATCATTGGCAAGGGCTTCGGTTACGGCTCCTGCAGAAACTGAATCGGCAGTTTTTGCTGAATTCAGACGATAGAGAGTACCGAATCTACGGTTATGGGCTACACGCTCAGGTCTCATGAACCTACCCGCGTGGGCGGCATTTTTTTTCTTTAGTCGGTCTGCCTCATTGTAATCAAGCTTCATGATGTGATGAGTATTAAAACGCTTGAAAACAGGATACTCAAGAATAAGATTTTTGTCTTTAACTCCTAAAACAGCATTGCGAATCTGAACAAACAAACCTTTTTTGAGAAGCTCTGGATCAACATCTTTATAGTTCTGAGGATCGTAGGCATGAAATTTTTCTTCAAATGCCTTATACATTTCGCTGTCAGGATTTTTCATTTCCTGTTCAATTATGAAATCCGCAACTGCAGACATTACAGCCGGATGAGCATAGCCGCATTTCAAGATCTGTTCTCTTAGATCAAGACCTTCACAGGCCATACGTAGACTATCGTTCTGTTTTTTCAGATTATCAAGAATCTTTATACTTTCCTCAGAATCCCACTCCTGCATCAGACTTCTAGAATCATTTAATGACCAGTCCTGATGATATATAAAGCCAGGTTCAACACCGTTATCCTTAAGTTTTTCAAATACCATCGGATTCAGTGTTGAGCGGTTGATTGGCATACCAACACCAATTTTTCCGGCTTTGACATGATCTTCTACAGAGGTATCCTTAGCGCCTAACTGCTCTTTTAGATTTGCAAGTCCAGTTGCCTCGTTTTCTGCAAATTTTTTCTCGGTGACTACGTCTCCAAGAGCTGCTCTCTCGTAGCCCTCGTTTCCTATAACATAATCAATTTCTGCAGTTATTCTTTCAGACACCTTTTTAAATAAGGTATTCTCATCCTTGATTTCTTTAAAATTAATGTTTGAAAAAGGCTTTGAACTGAGATTCTGTCTGATCTGCGCTCTTTTTTCTCTTGGCAGTTCTCTGAAAGATGGGTCAGTATCAAGCTGACGGGTGATTTCTCTTGCGAAGCGTCTCATTTTCAGCTGTGAGATCTGTGAAAGGGTTTTTTTGATATCACAGGCTCTAAGAGATTTCTTAGTCTGGATTCGGTGGTTTAGGACAGTATCAAAGGCATGCTCTCCAAATACACCATATTTTTCAGAAAGAGCCTTACGGAACGCTTTAATTGTGTTTTCGTTGGTTTTTGCATCTTCTGAAAAAATCAGATTACCAAGTTTTACCTTATTATCCTCATCAACAACAATGTCTCTTGAGCTAAATATTGTTGAATTTGCTGCATTAATGAAGGATTGAAGCTTATCTGTCATAATACCTCACCGCCCGGGATTTATTCTTTTTGATTCCTTTCTGAGCTTTTTAAGACATCATTCCTATGCTGGTTAATCTGTCAAGTTCTTCATGTTTCTCATCGTTATCAGCTGTTGTATTGATTCTGTCTATCCACATATCACAGAGCTGAAGCATCTTTTCAAGTGTGTCAGTAAAATCTTCAATATCTTTTGTTATTTCATTTAGTTCGAACAGATAGTTATAAATCAGAGTTTCACTCTGAGGTTCAATGGTAAAGTAGCCTCCGGCTGTATCCTTGCCAAACAGAGCACCTACCAGAAGGTCACGATAGACATTTTTTGGGGTATCTTTCTTTAGAGTGCAAACTTCAATAAAGCATAGAACCCTTGCCGTATCTTCGATTAGTTGCAGATTGATGTTATATTTCTCATCGACATTGACAGAAACCAGACCATCTTCATCTGGCTCGAAGGCGTCTATTCCTGTTTCCTTCCTTACTTCTGCTAAAAATGCCTTGTAGGCTTCCATGTTTGTCATTTTTACTTCCTAGGGCTACGAAAAAATTGTCTTGTATAATTCAACGTACAGTTTTAATCAATCAGTTTTAATCAATTATAAATTAAATTGCACTACAAATGTAAATGAATATTGTGTTTTGTGATCCTCGGTAAATATTATACTTTCAGTTTCTCTGAAGTCTTTTTTCTTTTAATCAGTCAGTGACGTTTGTAGCGCAAATTTTTTCGTCTGACAGTCCTTGATGAGACTTCAGCTTCCTCGTTCTGATTTCTTTTTTTTGTACAGGTGATTTTTTTTGAGAGTTGAACCTCATTTTTGAGGTTTAGGTGAAGAATGATAAAAATTTTAAAAAAAAGCTGAGCTCCTTTTTAGAATTTGTGAAAGGAAAATTGTTTTCACTTTTAGACCTAAATCTAACATTTAAGATTTAAAGATATTTAATTGGTATCAAAAATGGAAAACACGTCCCATAAATGCTAAAATCACTGCGAACACTTGCCTGCGTAGAAAATGTGATTTTTTTTTATAAAAAAGTCACGCTTTTTTATGTCGATGGCATGTAGGTAACTAGGATAAGTCTCCTTAATTAAATTTATTGGAACCGTCTATGATTAACATCAAAAAAGGATTGGATCTGCCTATTGGCGGCAAGCCTGAACAGTCGGTGAATGAGGGACCACAGGTAAAGCATGTTGCTTTAATCGGCACTGATTACATTGGTCTTCGTCCATCAATGGCTGTTGAAGCTGGTCAGAAAGTCAAAAAAGGTCAGGTTCTCTTTGAAGATAAGAAAAATCCTGGAACACGTTTCACCGCTCCTGCAGCAGGTACAGTTGTAGCTGTTAACAGAGGCGAGCGTCGTGCTTTCCAGTCTTTAGTAATTGAAGTAGATCCTAACGGTGAGAGTGTTGAGTTTAAGAAAACTTCCTCTGACAATCTGTTAGGCCTGTCCTCAAAAGAAGTTGTTGATGAGCTTGTTGAGTCTGGTATGTGGACAGCATTCCGTACTCGTCCTTTTGACAAGGTACCTGTAATCGGCTCATTACCACATTCTATTTTCGTAACAGCTATGGATACCAATCCTCTTGCTGCTGATCCTAAAGTAATCATCGATGCAGAAGCTCAGGCTTTCGCTGATGGTATTAAGGTATTGAGCCGCATAGGCGATTTCAAGGTATACGTATGTAAGGGCGCTTATGAGCTTCCTTCTGTAAACCTTCCAAATGTACAAGAGGAAACCTTCGTAGGTCAGCATCCAGCTGGTTTAGCTGGTGTTCACATCCACAACCTTGATCCTGTTTCAGAGACCAAGACTGTATGGCATATCGGCTATCAGGATGTGATTGCAATCGGTCACCTGTTTGTTGAAGGTGAACTGTATAACACCCGTGTTATTTCAATTGCAGGTCCTCAGGCTAAGAATCCTCGTTTAGTAAAGACCCTAATGGGTGCATCAACTGCTGAACTGGTTGCAGATGAAATTATTCCATCAGCATCAGGTGTTCGTGTTATTTCCGGCACTGTTCTATGGGGTAACATCGCAGTCGGTCCATATGCATACATGGGTAGATATCATCAGGGAATCGCTCTTCTTGAAGAAGGCAAGAACAATGAGTTCTTCCTTTCAAACTGGATGGGTCTAGGTGCACGTCGTCACTCAGCAACCCGCGCATTCCTTGCAAACTTTATCAAACCAAGTTCTTATATTTTCAATACCGCTTTAAATGGCGGTCCTCGTTCAATCCTACCTATCGGCTGCTACGAGAAGGTACTTGCTCCATATGATGTAGAAGCAATTATGTTATGCAGAGCAATCGATATGAACGATACCGATCAGGCTAAGCTTTTAGGTATTCTTGAATTTTCTGAAGAAGATATTGCATTGGCTACTTATGTTTGCCCAGGCAAAAATGACTTCGGTCCACTGCTTCGCAGAAGCTTAACCAAGATCGAAGTGGAGGGTTAATAAGTGTTATTAGATGCATTAAAGAAATTCTCCCTTCTATTTACCAAGGGTGGACTATTATCATGGTTCTATCCTTTATATGAGGGTACTTTCACTTTCCTATACAGTTCAGGCCGTGTAACAACTGGTAGAACCCACGTTCGTGATTTCGCTGAATTCAAGCGTATCATGATTATTGTATGGTTCGCAGTTTTCCCTGCTATGTTCTGGGGTTTCTATAACATTGGTAATCAGACAGTAACTGCTATTGCCTCTCTGCCAAATGCTATGGATATCGTTTCACAGAGCTACAGCCTGTTCAGCGGTGACTGGCACTATGCAATCGCACAGTTATTCGGTGCTTCATTAGGTACTGATGCCGGTCTTTACTCAAAGATGGTAATTGGTGCGGTTTACTTCCTGCCAATTTACATCGTTGTATTCGCTGTCGGCGGTTTCTGGGAAGTTCTATTCTGCCTGGTTCGTCACCATGAAATTAACGAAGGTTTCTTCGTAACTTCTATAGTGTTCGCACTGGTTGTTCCACCAACCATGCCATTATGGCAGGCTGCTTTAGGCATTTCTTTCGGTGTTGTTATCGGTAAAGAAGTATTCGGTGGTACTGGTAGAAACTTCGTAAACCCTGCTCTATGCGGTCGTGCTTTCCTATTCTTTGCTTATCCTGCTTCAATCTCAGGTACCAACTGCTGGGTTCCAGTAGACGGTTTCTCAGGTGCAACTCCTCTGGCTCAGTGGGCTTCAGGCGGTGAAAAGGCATTAGTTGATGCAGCTGGTAATGCAATTAACTGGATGGACGCATTCCTAGGTAATATCCCTGGTTCAATCGGTGAAGGCTCAACAGCAATGATTCTTGTTGGTGCAGCAATCATCCTTGCAACCGGCGTTGCTTCATTCCGCATTATGGCTGGTATCCTAATCGGCGCATTCCTAACAGCTACATTGTTCAACTCTATTGGTTCAGTAACCAATAACATGTTCTCAATGCCATTCGCATGGCACGCTGTTTTAGGTGGTTTTGCCTTTGGTACTGTATTTATGGCAACCGATCCTGTATCAAGTTCATTCACCAACAAAGGTAAGTGGGCATTTGGTTTACTGATTGGTGTGATGGTTATCCTGATCCGTACCGTAAATCCAGCTTATCCAGAAGGTATGATGCTTGCTATTCTGTTCGCAAACTGCTGGGCACCTCTATTTGACTACCTAGCAACTTCACGCGATATTAAGAGGAGAGCTGCCCGTGTCAAAGCTTAATAAAGACTCAGTATTAGGTACCTTTGTTATCATTGTTACCTTCTGCTTGGTATGCTCAGTGCTGGTTTCTTCTGCTGTTGTAGCTCTGGATCCTTTCAAGACTGCAGCTGTAGCAAATGACCGTCAGGTTAATATTCTGAAGGTTTCCGGCTTTGAGGTTAAAGGCTCTGTTGCCAAGACTTTCAAAGAGCATATCGAATCACATCTGATTGATGTTGAAACCGGTTCTCTTGCAGATGACGTTGTTCCTGCTTCTCAGATTGAGGGCTACAACTTCGCTTCATTAGCTAAGAAGCCAGATTCATCAGTTAAGATTCCTAAGGACCGTGATGTTGCAGGTATCTTAAGCCGTGCTAAGTACATGCCTGTATACTTCGCAAAGGATGAAAACGGCAAGGTTGCCCGTGTAATTCTTCCTTTCTATGGTCAGGCTCTATGGTCTACCGTATATGGTTATGTTGCACTATCTCCTGTTGATGCTAACACCATTTTAGGTGTTACCTTCTACTCACATGGTGAGACTCCAGGTCTAGGTGGTGAGATCGATAACCCACGCTGGCAGGCTTTATGGGTTGATAAGAAGTTAACCAATGAGAACGGCGAGTATAAGTTCCATATTGTTAAGAATGCTGCTGATAAGAATCATGAAATTGATGCTCTGTCAGGCGCAACCTTAACTTCAGTTGGCGTAGATAAGACTGCTGCTTTCTGGTTGGGTGACGCTTACAAACCATTCTTAGAGAAACTAAGCAAAGGGGAGATCATTGTAAATGAGTAAGGGTCCAAGTCTAAAGGAGATATTCCTAACTCCAATCATTGCAAATAACCCTGTAATGATTCAGATCTTAGGTATCTGTTCTTCTCTAGCTGTTACCTCAAGCATGAAGACTGCTTTCGTTATGGGTCTGTCTGTAACTGCTGTATGTTCATTAGCCAACCTGGCTATTTCAATCGTACGCAATTACATCCCTAACTCAGTACGTATTATTGCTCAGATGACAGTTATTGCATCACTGGTTATTCTGGTTGACCAGATCTTAAAGGCTTTTGCTTACGATCTGTCAAAGCAGTTATCAGTTTATGTTGGTCTGATTATTACCAACTGTATCGTTATGGGTAGAACCGAGGGCTTTGCTCTTAAGTCAGCTCCTCTTCCATCACTTCTAGATGGTCTTGGAAATGGTTTAGGCTATATGCTGGTTCTATGCGTTGTTGCAACTATCCGTGAATTATTCGGTGCTGGCACTTGGTTTGGTATGACCGTATTAGAGTCCGTTAATAACGGAGGCTGGTATGTTCCATGCGGACTATTAGTAATGCCACCATGCTCATTCTTCCTATTAGGTCTTCTAATCTGGGGTGTTAAGTCATTCCGTAAAGATCTTCAGGAACCTCTTGAGTACGATACTCACAGGGAGGATTACTAATAATGTTAGAACATTATCTATCCCTCTTTATTAAGAGTGTTTTCATTGAAAACATGGCTCTGGCATTCTTCCTGGGTATGTGTACCTTCTTGGCCGTTTCCAAGAAAGTTACAACATCTGCAGGTTTAGGTGCAGCCGTTATTATGGTTCAGCTGTTAGCAGTTCCTGTTAATAACTTAATCAATACATACATCCTAAAGCCAGATGCACTTGTTGCTGGTCTTGATCTTTCATTCCTAAGCTTCATTACCTACATCGGTGTTATCGCAGCTCTGGTTCAGATTCTGGAAATCTTTCTGGATAAATACGTACCTTCACTGTACGCTGCTCTGGGTATCTTCCTGCCTCTGATTACCGTAAACTGCGTTATCTTCGCAGGTGTATCATTCATGGTACAGCGTGAATATACCTTCACCGAGTCAGTTGTATACGCTTTAGGTTCCGGTTCCTCATGGGCCCTTGCAATTATCATCTTAGCTGCTATTAACGAGAAGCTGAAGTATGCTAATGCACCAGGTGGTCTGCGTGGATTACCTCTAACCTTTATCACAGCAGGTCTGATGGCTGTTGCCTTCATGTCCTTCTCTGGTATTCAGTTATAAGGGGGATTCATGTTTACTATCGTTTCTGGTGTTGCAATGTTCGTTGCTATCGTAGTTATCCTGGTAGCATTGATTCTTGTTGCAAGAAAGTTCCTAGTTCAGTCAGGTGACATCACCATTGGTGTTAATGACGATCCAAAGCTGGACATGAAGTGTCCAGCAGGCGGTAAGCTTCTAAACGATCTATCTGAGAAGGGCATTTTCGTTTCTTCTGCATGTGGTGGTCGTGGTGCTTGCGGTCAGTGTAAAGTAAGAGTTACTGAAGGTGGCGGCAACGTTCTTCCTATCGAGTATTCTCACTTCTCAAAGAAGGAGATTAAGGAAGGCTGGCGTTTAGCATGTCAGGTTACAGTTAAGAATGACTGTAAGATTGCTCTACCTCCTGAGGTATTCGGTGTTAAGAAGTGGGAATGTGAGGTTATTTCTAACCACAACGTTGCTACCTTCATTAAAGAGCTACGCTTACGTATTCCAGAGGGTGAGGAAGTTCCATTCCGTGCTGGTGGTTATATTCAGATCGAAGCTCCTGCTCATACTGTTAAGTATGCAGATTTCGATATTGAGCCTCAGTTCATCGGTGCTTTCAAACACTTCGGTTTTGATAAGCTGGTTTCAAATGTTGATACTCCAACCATCAGAGCTTACTCAATGGCTAACTACCCAGGTGAGAAAGGTCTGATCATGCTGAATGTTCGTATTGCTACACCTCCATTTGGCAATCCATCAGCTCCTCCAGGAATCATGTCTTCATACATCTGGAGCTTGAAGCCTGGTGATAAGGTTACTATTTCTGGTCCATTCGGTGAGTTCTTCGCTCGCGATACCGACAATGAAATGGTATTCATCGGTGGTGGTGCTGGTATGGCTCCTATGCGTTCACACATTTTCGATCAGTTAAAGAGATTGAATTCAAAGCGCAAGATGTCATTCTGGTATGGTGCACGTTCATTGAACGAAGTTTTCTATGCTGACGAGTTTGATCAGTTAGCTAAGGAACATCCAAACTTCACATGGCATTTAGCTCTGTCTGATCCACAGCCAGAAGATCACTGGACTGGTTTAACAGGCTTTATTGCTAACGTTCTGTATGAGCAGTACTTACGTGATCACAAGAATCCTGAGGATTGTGAGTACTACATGTGCGGACCTCCAATGATGTCTAAGTCAGCTGTTGATATGTTACATTCACTGGGTGTTGAAGACGAGAATATCCTATTCGATAACTTCGGTGGTTAATAATCACAGTTGCATTAAAGCAATTTGAACAAAGGCCCAGGGGTAAAAATCCTGGGCCTTTAGTTTATTTGATTTAATATTATATTTTGAAATATTATACTTGAAAATATTATATTCTAAAATATAATAATTATAGATATATTATTTAAGAGGTGCTCTATGAAATTCGTTGATAGACTGAACGAAATGGCTACTTTGGATAATGAATATAGAAGAGATGGGGCATCTTTCGTTGTAGTTTATGGTCGCAGAAGAGTTGGTAAGACTGAGCTAATACGACATTTTATTAAGGATAAATCCGCAATATATTTTCTAGCAACCGAAGAGTCTGAAGCGATGAATCGTGAGGCTTTTAAAAGACAGGTTGCTGATTATCTAAATGATGAACTTTTACGAGAAGCTGTAGTAGAGCGTTGGGATTTGATATTTGAAAAGTTAGTTTCGTCTTCTAATTCACATAGAATTGTAATAGTAGTTGACGAGTTTCAATATATTGGAAAGAATAATTCTGCATTTTTGTCTGTATTTCAACGTGTATGGGATAATCTTTTATCAAAAGAAAACGTTATGGTCATTTTGTGTGGCTCTTTAGTTTCAATGATGATGTCCCAAACTCTTAATTATGATGCTCCTCTGTACGGAAGAAGAACTGCACAAATTCGCCTTCGTCCTATCAACTTTGAATATTATAAAGAGTTTTTTGACAACAACTATTCTGAAGAGGAACTTGTAAAACGTTATAGCCTCACAGGTGGTGTCCCAAAATATATTGAAATGTTTCAAAATTCCTCTGACTTACAGAATGCTATTAAAAATAGCTTATTGAATGTTTCAAGCTTTTTGTTTGATGAGCCAAATTTTCTTTTACAGAAGGAAGTAAGCGATATTGGTAGCTATTTTTCGATTTTAAGAGTTATAGCGGAAGGAAATCATAAAATTTCCAATATAGCAGGATTGGTTCAACAGAAACAGACGAATCTTCCTCGTTATTTAAATGTGCTTATTGATCTCGACCTTTTGGAAAGAGAAGTTCCTGTTACTGAAAAGAATCCTGATAAAAGCAAAAAAGGTCAGTATCAGATACGAGATAATTTCTTACGATTCTGGTTTAAGTTTATTTATCCAAACCGTAGTTATTTAGAAATGTCTCATAGTGATGTTGTTTTAAACCTTCTTTCCAAAAATTTTGTAGATGGCCATGTAAGTTATGTTTATGAACAGATCTGCCAGGAAAAGTTATGGACTCTATCTGCAAAAGGATTACTTCCAGGTATATTAGAGAGAGTTGGACGCTGGTGGGATAACTCTCATGAGATAGATGTTGTAGGTCTTTCAGAGAAGGATGATTTACTGGTTGTTGGTGAATGTAAATTCTGGAAGGGGCCTGTTGGATCGAATATATTGTATCAACTTGAGCAGAAAACTGCTTTTATTGATTGGCATAAGGCTTCGAGAAAGACAATTTACGTTATATTCAGTATCAACGGTTTTACTGATGATATTAAATCTTTAGCCCAGGGACGTGATGATGTCTTTTTGATCTGAGTTATCTAATAAAAGATTGAGAGGTACTCTATTAAAAATTAACTACATGTATAACTATTTATACAACAATTCATCCTGCTGAAAAATCAGCTTTTTCTTATACTAAACATAGGCTGTTCATTGTTTCCAATCACCAAAAAGGGATTTTTTTTTGATTAAGGTACATAAACGTTTTCAATAGTAATATAATCTCTGCTGAACATTAAAAACTAAAGCAAATACATATAAATATGAGGTTTCTTTCTTACTTATCTTTTCTATTGTTGACAGGAACTGTCCAGATCTCTCAGGCAGCTAATATCTGGGAAGCTGGTGAGTTAACCTATCCAAATAATGAAACTGAGGTAAGTGCATTTATCAATACTGAAGGAAATACTCAGCTACAGGCTGTGCTCTGTACTAAAGATTCTACTAATTCCTATCGCTTTACTCTTTTACTTCCTGAAAAACTTGATTCAGACTCAGTTATCAAAGTAATTATCAAGACTGATGATAACGAGGTTGAAGCTTATGCTGAAGTTTCTGGCAACAGTATGGATATTCAGATTGATGAAAGTCTGATGCTGTCCATTCCTGATTCCACAAAGATGACTTTATCTTTTGATAAGGATGATGCTGATTACCTCAGGATTCCTGCCAATATAGAAGTAAACATGCATGGTGCGGATATGACAATCAGAAACGTTGCTTCTGAATGTACGGCTCTTTGTCTTGGCAATGGATTTAAATGTAATTACCCTCTACTGTCATCTCTGTTATGGCCAAGAGATCAGTATAGAAGTGTTCAGATTGATGATATTGATGAGCTCTGCACTACTGCAGTAATGCCTGGCTACTATAAATTCAACCCGACAAAATCCTGTAAGCTTGCCCTGGACAGATTCTATAAGAAGGAAGGTGTAGGTCCTCTTTCTTATGTTTATAAGATTTTTAAGGATAAGAATTCAATATTCCAGCAGTACGTTAAGAACTGGAATGAAGCTGTAGCTTTATGTCCTTATTCAGCGTTAGACCTTCCTGTAACTGCCAGTGACAAGGAATGGTATCTGATCCTCTATTCTCTGGTAGGAAAAAATCACATCAGAGAATTTCCAAGCAGCTACTATTCTGTAAAGAAGTATACAGATGATCCAACGACACTGATATATGACATTGATAACAGATATGAGATGGAGCTTTTGAAGTATTCATCCGTGCTTTATAGAAGAGTTAAAGGTTCTGTATCTGCTGTCAATGCAGTAGAGAAAGCTCTTAAAACCTGGCAGGATTTCTATCGTCAGCTGGTATCAGCTCTGCCTTCAATTCATCAGGCACAGGCCGTAAGACCCGTTGTTTACAGAGAAATGATGCTTAGAGTCTGGAACCTTGCTGGAAAGCCAACCGGTCTTAAGATTCTTCCTGAGAATATGTTCAGGCAGGGAACCAACGGCAGAACTGCAACCTCTGAGCCTCTTGAAACTCAGTGTTCTTTCTTTGAAGGAAGCGGCGGTGATCAGTTCTTCTTTGCCTCTGAAGACTGCATCAAAGGCTTCAATGATTATATGAGAACTTCTCCTCTGAACAGTAAACTGTATCAGAATGTTGTGGACTCATGGAACAAGTTTGCCTCTAACTGGGCAGCCTCCCAGTTCTACACTGATGGTATTGATGATGCTGTTGGTGAACATCCACAGGCTAATCTGGCACTGACGATTATGTCTCTGTTTAAACTGTACGGTTTTGGTGACTATTTCCTTCTGCGTGAGTGTATCTCCAGCCGTGATGCTGATATCTGCGGTTATGAGCAGCACAAGGCATACAGCACTTATACCAAAGAGTTTAACAACCGTCTTGATTCAATAACCAATGCGTCTGATAAGGATGGCAGTAAACTTAATGCTCTAAATGCGCTGTGGCTTGATTACTACCACAATCTTGAAGAGTATCTGAAAGATCTTGTACAGAGAAACGTTATTCCTCTATGGAGGGCTGAATTTGCAAAGGCTATTGCCTGCGTGGTACAGACCAATGCAATTCTGAATTTCCCTTATGACAGGGAAGAATTCCCTCAGCTGAGTGATGATGAGGAATTCGAAGGTACAGATTCAGCTGGTAAGCGTTTTACTCTTGAGCAGAATAAACTTACCACTCCTGATGTAATTGAACCTGAGCAGGACGAGGACATCATCGATGATGACATCATCATTCCTGAGTAAGCTTTTCTTGCTTTTAAACTAGTTCCACTTTAATTATTTTCTTTTGTTCTGAAGAAATGATCATAGAGGCTCTTACGTGGGTGTGATTGTAAGGATCTTCTCCATAGGCTTTTTCTTTTATCTGAGCCTTCGCTTTTTCTCTGGCTTTTGGTTCTAGTTTATCTTTTTTTATCCTTTTAAATTCAATTACTAGTCTTGTTTTGGGAGTTTTCAGTTCAAGATCTGAATAACCATAAAGATTCTCCTGCTCTTTACTTTTTAAAAGACCAATTAAATTGATGTGTGAATAAATAATATCTCTCACGTCAGTTTCTGAATTGAACACTATTGTACTAGGCCCAAGACAGTCAGTTAGAATTGAGTTGAAAAGTTTTCTAATTCCTTCTAGATTCTTTTCATCGACATATTTAATTAGATTCTGATTTAAAGCAACACTTGTATCAGCACTTATTCTGAAGTTGCCGACAACTTCCTTAAGCTGAATAATTGAAGATTCAACCTCCTCATTAGGATACTCCAATTTAGCAAAATCTGGTGTGCCAATATTTCTTAGCGTGTAATATCCTGTTTGATATAAGAGTATATCTAGTGGTATACGATTAATATCTGATTTTTGCTCAAGTTCTATTGTTGAAACGTTATTGTCTTTTTTAGTTTTTTCTAAAAACTGTGTTTCTAGATATTTTTGCTTTAAGTGATTTACAAGTAGAGAAGGTGTTCCTCCATTACTTTCAAACCAGTAATTCTTAAAACCAAGATGAGGTTTGCTTAAGAAGGAAAGTATGGACCATGGATTGTAGACGGTTTCTTTGGCTTCAATTGCAAACTGAAAACCGTTGTATGTGGTTTTCAGTTTTGTATATGTTTCTTCTGGGCTGATCCCAAGAACTTCAGATGCATTTACGATGAAAGGCTCAAAATAATAATGCAATTCTTTTTCTGTGATTCCGACAAGTGATGCATACTGAGGGGCAAAGGAAATATCATTTTGATTATTAGCAGGTGATAAAAGGTGAACGGTTGATAATCGAGTTATACCTGTAATGAAAACGAAACGGAAGATTTTCTCACAACTTTTAATAGCTGCAAAGAATCGTCCAAGAACTCCTGTTATTTCGGATAATAACTTTGGATTATTCATTGCATGCACTATCGGTGCGTCGTATTCATCAATTAAAAGAACAATAGTTTTTGATTCAAATTTTTCGTCTTCGCTTATTATTCGTAAAAGTTCCTCACATCCGTAATCTCGTCCCTGATCATCTGAAACTTTTATGTCCACATAATTTGAAAGTTTGTGGACTAGATATCTGCAAATTCTTCTATTTAATTCTATTCCGTTTAAATCATAGAATTCTGAAAAATCCAAATGCAGAACTTTGTAGCTTTTTTTCTCTTTGTCAGCTTTCCATAATTTTTCAATTGCAAGTCCATGGAAGTCTTCAAGTCCTCTTGAGAACAAGGCCTCAAAGGTGGAGACTAAAAGAGATTTACCAAAACGACGAGGTCTTGATAAAAATATAGGTGCGCTATCATAGCGTGTTAGTTTATAAATAAGCTCAGTTTTATCAACGTAAATCTTGTTTGCTTCTCTTAAATTTACAAATCCGGTACTAGCTAATGGAAGTCTTTCTAAATTAATAGAACTCATAGTGTGCTCTATTTTGCCTTTATAGTCCGTAATCGAAGCAATACTGTTCACGCGTATGCTAATTGATCTTATGGTATTTAATATGGTAAAAATAGCAAAGTGTTTATTGCGAAAAAAAGCTCAGTCTGACAAAAAGAATCTTTCTGTTTTTGTTCAGAAGTATATCAAAATTTGTAAATTGATATGATTTTAATGAGCATAATCAGTTCTGAAATTCAAAATACACTTTGCGTAATCGTAAATATCAGTGGACAGTCTGTTCATTATGAGCTTAGTCATTTTAGATTATATCCAGCGCAGCTTTCAGCTCTAATGAAAGCTCATTCTTCTGAGATAATGAAAGCGGAAGTCCGTTGATATCGGTGATAGCAAAGTAGTCATCTGCTCTCTCACCGGTAGTGGTAATTCTGGCGGCGCTGATCTGATATCCGAGTCTTGCAAAGGTCAGAGCAATTCTTGCAAGCAGACCGTTTCTGTCTAGAGTAGAAATTTCAAGTTTTGTCTGTTTATCGTTTTCAGAATCAAGGTATACGATTGTTGTTGGCACGTCGAAAATTTTTCTCTCGGTCTTTTCTTTAGGTAGGATAAATTCTGTAGATTTCTCATCTATTCTGCTGAGAATTGTCTTTCTAAGACCATTCAGTCTTTCGGTGTCTATCGGCATTCCCTGTTTATTCTGGAACATAAAGGTGTAGAGAACATGCATATTGTTTGTCAGGAACACCTGTGCACTTACAACATTAAGCTGTTTTGAGGCCATGGTTTTGGCAATGTTGCCAAAGAGCATTGCTGAATTGCTGTAAGAATATACGAACAGTTCCGTACCGATATTTGGATTCTGTGAAAACAGCAGTAAAGGCTTATTTTCTGAATCATATCTTATGATATTCTTTAAGTGCCAGGAGATATCCTCAGGCTGATAATGCATGAAGTATTCGATAGGCAGCTGTCTTATATATCTTAGGAGAGCTGCCTTGTTGCAGTCTTCCTGCAGCAGAGACATAACAGTCTTCTGTTTTTCCAAAGCCTTGGTTTTAATGCTTGCAGCAATATCTGAGCTTTCCTGACTCAGGGCAAATCTTACAGACTGATAAAGCTGTCTGAAGATGTTATCCTTCCAGGAATTCCAAACATTCTCATTGGTTGCGGAGATATCAGCAACAGTCAGACAGTAGAGTTGGTTCAGATGCTCTTCGTCTTTGACGAAATAGCAGAAATTCTTGATGACCTCAATATCCGTAATATCACGACGGGTTGCTGTAGTATTCAGCTGCAGATGTGATTCTACCAGCCATCTTACCATCTGTGTCTGATACTCGGAAAAATCATGCAGACGACAGAACTGTTCTGCTTCTTTTGCTCCCTTAGCTGCATGGCTTCCGCCACGACCTTTGGCGATATCGTGAAGAAGGGCTGCGGTGATTAGCAGCTCGTGATCATTGATCCTCTTGTAGACGCTTCTGAAGAGCTGGTATTCTGGAAGTTTTGATTGGGACAGCTCATTAACATTCTTGATAACACGAATAGAGTGCTCATCCACACTGAAGAGGTGGAAACGATCAAACTGGGCTAGTCCCTCAATTCTTGCCCACTGAGGCATATAGCTTGAGAGTACACGTGTTTCATGCATAAGATTAAGAATCTTATAGGCACTGTCGGTCATTGAAAGAATGGTTTTAAGACGATAGCGGCACTCAGGAAAGGTAATCAGAGGTTCCTTGAGTTCTCGTCTGCCTTCTCTTAGAGCACGAAGACAGTTTACATGAATTTTTTCGATGTTTGGTCTTGTGGCAATAGTTACAAACAGATCCATGATCTTGGTTGGATCGCTTTTGAAAAGCTCAGGGTCAAGAACATCTATGTAGTGACCTCGCTGAACAAAGTCCCTGTTAATAAAGACCGGTTCAGAATAGTCTTTGCCTACATAGCCATGGGTCTGAAGCTGGATCAGCTGCAGAACAATATGATTGAGTTCCTTTACACGATGGAAGGTCCTGTACAGATCTCTCATCATGGCTTCAACCGGGGTATTGCCTTCTTCACCGTATCCAAGCATAGAGGAGACGGTTTTCTGAAAATCCAGTCTCAGTATATTGCTGTTGGAGTTGCAGTGAACCGCATATCTTACATCAAAGAGAAATCTCTGACAGGCAAGATACTCGTCATACTCAGATTTTGACAGCAGACCGACAGAGAACAGGGTATCTGTTTCTTTGGCCTTAAGAATCTTTAGAGATAGCCACTGCATCACCTGAAGATCACGAAGTCCGCCTGGATTATTCTTGATATCAGGTTCTAAAGAAAAGATGGTATCTCTGAAACTGTGGTATCTTTCATTCTGCTCATCATATTTAGCCAGGAAAAACTTCTCGTTATCCCAGACCCCGTCTGTATCTACAGATTTTTTCAGATCATCGTAAACTTCTGCAGATCCTGCAATAAAGTGAGTTTCAAGAAGGTTGGAGCGAATGGTGATATCGTTTCTGGAGGCAACAACCGTTTCCTTGATGGTTCTAACTGAAGAGCCGATATCAAGTCTTAAGTCCCAGAGAAAAGAAACAAAAGACTCTATTCTGCCTTTGGATTCAGCATCAATCTGATCTTCATTACAGAGGATCAAAAGATCGATGTCTGATCTTAAAAACTGTTCACGTCTGCCGTAGCCGCCAACGGCGATAAGAGCAAGGTGAGAGGAGTTCTCTCCAATAAAACTATTCCAAAGAATAGTCATCAGTTCATCAATGATATCTGATGAATTTCTGATTATTTCTCTGACATCAAATCCTTTTTTGAAACACTCTCTCTGATAGAGTTCAAAAAGGGAGATTCTTTCTCGGGCTTTTTTTATGTCATGAATATTTAAGCCGGAGAATGAAAACGGAAAAACTTCCTTAAGTTTTTCTTCATTGATTTTTCTTGGAATAGTTATTGATTCGAACATTACAGTCTACTTGCTAGTGAGTAATTATTCTTGGGAAATCCTCATCCTTTCTTAAGGTCAGAACTTCAACACCGTTTGGAATAACCAAAAGAGTATGCTCATACTGTGCTGAAGGCTGCTTGTCAGCAGTTGTAACTGTCCATCCGTCTTTTCTGTTTACCTTGACTTTGTGAGTTCCGGCATTAATCATCGGTTCGATGGTAAAGCACATGCCCTCTTCTAAAAGCAGGTTGTAGTTGTTCTTGTAGTGAACTACCTGAGGCTCCTCATGGAAGCCTGCACCGATACCATGACCGCAGTAGTCTCTAACAATTGAGAATCCTGCCTTGTCGGCAACTTTCTGAATTGCCGCACCGATATCAGCAAGATTTGAGCCAGGACGAACAGTCTTAATTGCCTCATACATACCTTCCTGGGCACATCTGCATAGGGCTTCGTTTCTAGGTGAGGTCTTACCGACAATGTACATTCTTGAGCTGTCACCGTGGTACTTGTCTTTTAGAACTGTAACATCAATGTTTACGATGTCACCTTCTCTTAATTTGTGGCTGCCTGGAATTCCGTGGCAGACTACCTCATTGATACTGATACAGGTAGCTTTAGGATAACCCTGGTATCCCAAATCTGCGCTTTTGGCATGTTCAACCTGCTCAATGTAGTCATTCATAATCTTGTCCAGTTCATCAGTGGTTACACCTGGAACAATATATGGTTCGATCATTTCAAGAACACGGGCAGTTGCTGCGCCTACAATGCGCATTTTTTCAATTTCGCTTGGACTTTTTAAAGAGATGTTCATTGTTGATTCCTTATTAAATATTCGGTTCATTATATTATTATTTGCATCGGTATGCATGAAATAAGGCGTCTATTGAGCAAAAATCGCAGCTGTATCAGTCTGTTTTTGATTTAGAAAACATATCTAGATAATATATTTTGTAGTAAAAGTAATAGGCGCCGTCTGTTGTAAAACGGATGAGAACCTTTTGGAATTCTGTGTTATGTGGTAATTACAGCTTTTTGCTATAGCATATCTTTAATTATTCTTTCCTATGCTAAAATCCTTATAGGAACTGTTAAGAGGCGATTATGAGTAAAGATGTTTTGTTTTTAACCGGAGTAGAAGATTTTTCAACAATCATCGAAAAAAAGACTTATTACATTGATAAAACATCATATTTAAAAGAACTTTTCATGAGTACATCAGAAGTCATGAATGCTCTTTTTATTCGTCCTCGCAGATTTGGTAAAACACTAAACATGAATATGATTAAGGAATTCTGTGAGCTTAACTATCAGAATCCTGGAGATAAATCATATCAACAGAAACTCTTTATTGATAATGGTAGAAATTTAGCAGTTGCTACTGATGAATATAAAGAACTCCGAGAAAAGGTTATGGGAGAGTTTCCTGTTATTAGTATTTCCTTTAGAGGGGTTGAAGGAAGTTACTTTTACGAGGCTGTTTCAAAAATTCTCCTTAAGATATCAAGCCTTTACGAGAAGTTTATTTTTTTAAGAGAAAGCAAGTTACAGACCAAAGAACAGATAGAAGCTTTTTCGTATATTTATAACTTCAGTACTACTAAAAACACAAAGCTTTTCAAACCAGAATATCTTGCAGAGGCGAAACAAATCTGCGGTTCTTTTCTTTCTACTCTTGCAGAGATGCTGTTTAAAGAGTACCAAAAAAAAGTTCTGGTAATAATTGATGAGTACGATGTTCCTCTGCAGAAAGCTGTAATAGCTAAAGAACCTTACTATGATGATATGCTAGATATCATCAAACAGATTAGTGTTTCCACATTCAAGCAAAATCCAGATCCATGGTTATACAAGGGAATTGTCTCAGGTTGTCTTAGCATAGCTCATCAGAGTGTGTTTACCGATGCCAATAACTTTACAACCTATGGCATGAACAGAGAACCATATACCGGTTTCTTTGGCTTCACAAAGGATGAAACTCATAAACTTCTGGATGACTGTGGACTTTCTGATAAGGAAAATGATGTTAAGGAATGGTATGACGGCTACAGATTCGGCAAGAAACATATCTATTGTCCATGGAGTCTTATTAGCTACTGTGATGAAGCTCTTCACGGCTCTACTGACAAACCTCAGCAATTCTGGGTTAATACCAGCGGCAACGACCTTATCACTATGTTTACTGACAACAGTATGGAAGCCCACAATGCAGAGAATATAGATAAACTGCAAAAACTGATGGAAGGTGAGAATGTTGATATCAGTTTAATGGAATTTACTACCTGTCCTGACTTAAGAGTTGGAGTAAGCTTTGATGTATTTATGACACTGATGCTGCATACAGGATATGTAACTTTTGCAGAATGTTCAGATACAATCGATAAGGTTACTTTAAGAATTCCAAATCAGGAAGTTCTGTACTGTTTTAACAAGAAGCGAGAGCTTCTTTTTGGAGAGAATAATCCATACTGGTACAATCAGACGCTAAGTCTTGTGGATTTACTCATGGCAAATAAGACTGATGAAGCACAGGCTTTAATCAGCTCCATGCTAAAAGAGTTTTTAAGTATCAGAAATACCGGAGATGAGCTCTACTACCATGGTTTCATGATTGGCATTCTTGGGTTGGCAGCAGCAACAAAAAATTTTGAGTATCACGAGGAAATCGAAACAGGAACCGGTTTTTCAGATATTGTCATTGATAGCTTTGATAACAAAACAGCCTGCATCTTAGAGCTGAAAAAGACAGAAAAACTTGAAGACTGCTATGATGCAGCTCAGACTGCAACTAAGCAGATAATCCAAAAGGATTATGCCTCAAAATTTATATCCAGAAGATATAAGAAGGTCTATGGAATCGGTATCGGCTTTGCCAAAAAGAGCTGTGAAATTGTTTCTTTAGGAAACCTTGTCGAAAAAGTCTGTTAATCAGTAAATCATAAAGAAAATAAAAAAGCCTTTAAATCTAAAGGCTTTTTCAGAAGGAAATTCTAGATAGTAATTGTTTCAAGATCTTCTGGAACAAAGATATTTCCATTGAAATAGTGTCTTCCTTCCTCTAGATAAAGTTCTTTTCTGTTTTTGATATTCTTCTCTTCAGTGTGGTAGAGAATGATGTTCTTTACATTCAGTTCAGTAGCCAGTTCACAGGCATCCTTAACTGTGGAATGGTGTTTTTCATATGGCTTGAAGATATCTGCTTGAGAATACAGACAGAAAGCTTCGTGCATCAGCCATTCTGCATCTCTTGCCATGTCCTTTATCGAGTCGTTGCAAGGCTCGTCACCGCAGCAGACCAGTTTCTTTCCGTCAAGTGCAAAGCCGAACTGCTTGGTCTTGGTTGAGTGGATATCAAAGAAAGTAACATCGTGGTTGCAGATTTTTACAGTTTCTCTGTCTGTAACAGGAATCAGCTGCAGGGATTTGCCGACGAATTTAAAATCCTTTTCTAAAAGCAGCATCTTGGCAAGCTCATAGATGGTTTTGATTACTTCATCATGACCGTACACACGAACAACGCCGTCAAAGGTTTTCTCTCGTGATTTCTGACAGATAAGTCTGCTCAGCCAGACCATACCGATAATATGATCAATATGAGTGTGGGTAACAAATATATCGTTAACCTCTTTCCAGTCGGTTCCGGTATGTTTTAACTGACGCATGATGGTATTTCCACCGCCGGCATCTACCAGAAAATTACCGTTTGAATCCTTCAGAATAAAACAGGTGTTGTAGACTTCTGTGGTAAAGGCATTTCCTGTTCCTAATAGGGTAATATCCATGTGTTCACCTTCTGTTTTTTTGTTATTCGATGTATTATCGCATATTCAGCTTAAAACTCTACTTTAATGCGATTTGTATCTGGAATTACGGCGTTTTCTGTGACGCAACAGCCGATAAACCAGATTTTAACGCCGGCTTTGACAGCTGCTCTGAATGCAGTTTCAAATTCAGGATGAATCCTTCCGTTAGGACGTACTTCTGTAACCTTGGGCATCTGAATGACGAAGTCTAGAGCACACATATATCCATGCTTTTGAGCCTCAATCAGTTCATAAATGTGTTTTACACCACGCAATGTAGGTGCATCCGGAAAGTATCCTATACAGTCCTCTTCAAGTGTACAGCCTTTGACTTCGACAAGGTATTTCTGTGAACCTTTTTCCAGATAGAAGTCTATTCTGGAGTTGCCGTACCGGTATTCTGGCTTTACCATATCGAATTTTACTGCAAGCCATTCCTTCATTACCTGATTTGGTGCCTGACTGTCGATATTTACCAGTCCTAGTCCTGCTTTTTCAACGGCAATAAGATCATACTGAGTTTTCCGCTCAGGATTGTCTGATTTTGTCAGTACAACTTTAGAGTGAGGCAGAAGCAGTTCTCTGCAGCGACCGGTATTTTTGACATGGACGGTTTCTGTCTTTCCGTTTAAAAGAACTTTTGCAATAAATCGGTTTGGGCGTTCAAGAAAGACTGCTTCAACTGTATTATCGTAGAGCATGTTTTTTTCTCCTGTCTGTCTCGATAAGAATGTTAGCAGATTCTTCTGTATCCTAGTATGTGCCGAAAGGCTTTTCTTTTGTTTCCAGAGGCATTGTCAATGTTTCATTGGCAACAGCTGATTACCGACTTGAATTTTAAGGATAAAAAATTTACAAAATAATTAAAAAAACATGATAAAATAACGTGCCTTTTGTGTGGGTACATGAAAGGTAAATTAATACTCAGTGAGTATGATTTTTTATTTTTTTTAGAAAACGCACACTGTTTGTCAACGTCCATGACTGGGTGCCATTATTATGGTTAGTCAGGCGGAACAGTGGAGGCTTAACCCTAATTTAGAGGATATTTAATATGTCTACCATCACTATGCGCGATATGCTACAGGCTGGCGTTCACTTCGGTCACCAAACCCGTTACTGGAATCCTAAAATGAAGCAGTACATCTTTGGTGCTCGCAACGGCATTCACATCATCAACCTAGAGAAGACTGTTGAGTGCTACGAGTCAGCATTGAACTTCCTAAGCAGCACTGTTGCTCACAAGGGTAAGGTTCTATTTGTTGGTACCAAGCGCGCAGCAAGCGATAAAGTAGGTCCTGCAGCAACTGCATGTGGTCAGTTCTATGTTGATCACCGTTGGTTAGGCGGTATGTTAACCAACTGGAAGACCGTTCGTCAGTCAATCAAGCGTCTAAAGGAATTAGAGGCTCAGACTCAGGATGGCACTTTCGATAAGTTAACTAAGAAAGAAGCATTACTACGTACCCGTGAGCTTGAGAAGTTAAACCGTTCATTAGGCGGTATCAAGGATATGGGTGGTCTACCAGACGCATTATTCGTAATCGATGCTGAAGTAGAGCACATCGCTATCAAAGAAGCTAACAACCTAGGTATTCCAGTTGTTGCTATCGTTGATACTAACTCAAACCCAGACGGCGTAAATTACGTAATTCCTGGTAACGACGACGCTATCCGCGCTGTTGACTTATACCTGAAGGGCGCAGTTGAGACCATCAACGCTGCTCGTTCACAGGTTGTAAATCAGGAAAAGGCTGAAGTAGCTGAAGCTGCTAGCGAAGAAGCTGCAAAGGCTGAATAAGTTTGATTGGATCTTTAATTTAGATCTAGATGCTATGGCGCAGGTTGCGTCATAGATTACGTGAACTTTTATAAGGCCGGTTTTATCCGGCCTTTTACAGATTTAAGAGGAATAAAACATGGCTACCGTAACCGCTGCTATGGTTAAAGAACTACGTGACGCTACTGGCGCAGGTATGATGGACTGTAAGAAGGCTTTAGTTGCTGCTGACGGCAACATGCAGGCTGCTATTGACGCAATGCGTAAGAGCGGTGCTGCTAAGGCTGCTAAGAAGGCTGGTCGTACTGCTGCTGAAGGTGTTATCACTGTTGCTCAGAACGGCAACAAGATTGCTTTAGTTGAAGTAAACTCAGAGACCGATTTCTGCGCAAAGAATGCAGAGTTCGTTGAGTTTGCTCAGAAGGTTGCTGACGTTGCTCTTGCAAACAGCATTTCTGACATTGAGGCTTTAAAGAACGCTCAGTTAGATGGTCAGACTGTTGCTGAAGGTTTAACTGCTTTAGTTGCTAAGATCGGTGAGAATCTACAGGTTCGTCGTGTTTCATTAGTTAACGCAAATGCTGATGAGACTGTTGGTGTATACGTTCACTCAAACAAGCGCATCGGTGTTGCTGTTGTTCTTAAGGGTGGCGATACCGAGACTGCTAAGCACGTTGCTATGCACGTATGTGCTGCTAAGCCTCAGTTCGTTAAGCCAGAGGATGTATCAGCAGACGTTGTTGAGCACGAGCGTCAGGTTCAGATCGAGATCGCTATGAACTCAGGCAAGCCACAGAACATCGCTGAGAAGATGGTTGAAGGCCGTATGAAGAAGTTCACCGGTGAAGTTTCTCTAACCGGTCAGCAGTTCGTTATGAACCCAGAAGTTACCGTTGGTCAGATGCTGAAAGAGAAGGGCGCTGACGCTGTTTCATTCGTTCGTCTAGAGGTTGGCGAGGGAATCGAGAAGCAGGTTGTTGATTTCGCAGCTGAGGTTCAGGCTCAGGTTGCAGCCGCACAGAAGTAATTTGGCGGAGTAAACAAATAATGTCTTCGGAGCAGAAAAGTAACGTTCGTAGAATTCTACTTAAGATTTCAGGTGAAGCCTTAAGTGGAGATACTGGTTTTGGAATTGATCCTGCTGTTCTATCTCAGACTGCAAAGGCAATCAGAGAAGTTCAGAAAAAGGGTGTTCAGACCGTATTGGTAATTGGTGGCGGAAATATTTTCCGCGGAGCTGCATTACAGAAAGCAGGTTTTGACAGAGTTTCAGGCGACCAGATGGGGATGCTTGCAACTATCATGAACGGACTTGCAATGAGAGAGGAATTAAAGTCTCAGGGTGGCAAGTGTGTACTTATGAGTGCATATGGAATTCCATCTATTACGGCTCAGTACAGTGCAACAGAAGGTCGTGACCTGCTAAACCAGGGGTACAGCCTGATTGTTGCCGGAGGTACTGGTTCTCCTTTCTTTACAACTGATACAGCTGCTGTTTTACGAGCAATTGAACTTCAATGCTCTGAAGTTTTAAAAGCTACCAAGGTTGATGGTATTTACACGGCAGATCCTGTAAAAGACAAGAGTGCTACCAAGTTTGATGCTCTAACCTTTGATGAGGTTATTTCTAAACAATTAGAAGTGATGGACCTCACTGCTTTTGCATTAGCACGTGAACATCACATGCCAATTAGAGTATTCTCTATGAATAAACCTGGTGCATTTGATAAGGCTGCAATTGGTGAAGCCGAAGGAACTGTGGTTAGCGATTAAGGAGTTTATATAAATGTTAAATGACGTTCATAAAAATGCAGAAGCTCGTATGAACAAGGCTGTTGAGTCTTTAGATGTACGCCTATCAAAGATTCGTACCGGACGTGCTCAGCCAGCTTTACTTGACGGTATTATGGTTGATTACTACGGCAGCCAGACCCCATTACGTCAGGTAGCACAGATCAATGTTGAAGATGCCCGTACTCTTAAGTTAAGCGTATTCGACAGAAACGCAATCAAGGCAGTTGAAAAGGCAATTCAGCAGTCAGAATTAGGTTTAAATCCTGTTGTTGCAGGTGTTGAAATCCGTGTACCTCTACCTCCATTAACCGAAGAGCGTCGTAAAGAGCTGGTTAAGATCGTTAAGAACGAAGTAGAGCAGTCAAAGGTAGAAATTCGTAACATCCGTCGTGATGCTAATGCAGAAGTAAAAGACCTTCAGAAGAATAAAGAGATTTCTGAGGATGATCAGCGTTCTGCAGAAGAAAAGATCCAGAAGCTAACTGATGCTTCAATCAAGAAGACTGATGATCTTCTGGCAGCAAAACAGAAAGAGTTAATGGAAATTTAATTCATCTGTATGCCGATTAGTCCAAATACTCCGGGGAGCTTAACTGCTCCTCGTCATTTAGCCATTATTATGGATGGAAATGGTCGATGGGCACAATCTCGCGGAAAACAGCGAGTAAGTGGTCATCAAGAGGGTGCTAATGCTGTTAGACGAGTTATCACTGAGTGTGCAAAGATGGGAGTTAAGGAATTAACTCTTTTTGCATTTTCTAGTGAGAACTGGAAACGACCTTCAATGGAAGTTAACGCCCTTATGACCCTGTTTGTCCAGGCTATCCGCAAAGAAAGCAAAAATCTTTTAGATAACGGAATCCGTACCAGAATTGCTGGCGATATTTCCCGTTTTCCAAAAATTCTTCAGACTCAGATTAAAAAGCTTGAAAAATTAACTGCAGACTGTGATGTCATGAAACTTAACATCGCTGCAAACTATGGTGGCCGCTGGGATATCCTTCAGGCATGCAAAAAACTTATGCACACGTGTTCGGATGAGTCACTGGATATTGACGCTATAACTGAAGAGCAGTTTACCGAGCAGCTTGATATCATCTCTGATGTTGATCTGATGATCAGAACCGGCGGGGAGCAGAGAATCAGTAATTTCCTGTTATGGCAGGCAGCATATGCTGAGCTGTTTTTCTCAGATACTCTGTGGCCGGATTTCGGCAAAGAAGATTTAATTCAGGCCTTTACTTTTTTCAATAGCAGAGAGCGTCGTTTCGGCATGACCTCTGCTCAGGTACAAAAAAAGGATAATCAATAATGTTAACAAGAATCTGTACAGCTGTTGTCCTGATTGTGGCCGTACTTGCATGGCTGTTTAAGGCTGATTATGCAATTTATGCCATGGGCTGTCTGTTTATGTATGCTGTAGGTGCTTATGAAATGGGCCCTCTGTTAGGCTACAAGAGCAGAATTCCTTTCATTCTGATTTCATGTATCTGTGCAGTTCTGTCCTTTATTGCCGTTGGCAATCCTGGAAATTTTATCAATACAGGCATTCCTTCAACCGCGCAGTACATCACTGTCGCAGGTATGATTGTCTGGATAGGCTGTTTACCTTTATTGATAAAATATCCACATAATACTGGATGGCATAAGAATCTTATTTTAAACACCATTATTGGTATTCTGCTTCTGGTTCCATTTCTGATGGGACTCCTGATTTTAAGAGCCAGTGAGTATGCAACCAATAATCTTGCAGGCTCATTCCTGGTTTTAAGTGTAATGGCTCTGGTCTGGTGTGCAGATTCCGGTGCTTACTTTACAGGTTATTTCCTGGGTAAGCACAAGATGCTGCCTAATGTAAGTCCTAAAAAGACTGTTGAAGGTCTTATCGGAGGCCTTGTTACCGCACTAATCGGCATGTACATTTTCATGCAGATGGGCTGGTTCGGTCAGTACGCAGACAACAAGTTTGCCTTAACCTGTGCCTGTGTGGCTGCAATCGTGTTCTCTGTAATCGGTGATCTTGTGGAGAGTATGCTCAAGAGAATCGTTGGTATCAAGGATTCAGGCAAAATCTTCCCAGGCCACGGAGGCATGCTTGATCGTATTGATTCACAGCTTGCTGCCATTCCTGTATTTCTGACAGTCATCTGGCTGGTAAGCGGGGAGTTACGTTAGTATGAAAAGTGTTACTCTTTTAGGTGCTACCGGTTCAATCGGAACCTCAACTCTTGATGTAATCAGAAGACACAAGGATGAATTCTGTTTGCACGGAATTGTTGCAAATTCATCTGTCGACAAGACTATTGAGATTATCAGGGAATTTAAGCCACAGAGAGTTGCTCTTGCAGATACTCTTGCCTGCAAGAAACTTCAGGAAGAGCTGAAAAAGCAGAATCTGTTTGCTGAGGTGCTTGAAGGTCAGAAGGGTGTTGAGGAATTATCCGGTGACGGTGCTGCAGAGATAGTTGTAGCCGCAATTGTCGGTGCTGCAGGACTCAAGCCAATTCTTGCTGCTGTAAAGACAGGCTGTATTGTTGCACTTGCCAACAAAGAATCTCTGGTTATGTCTGGTAAGATTTTCTTTGAAGAGTCCAAGAAATACGGTGCAAAGATTCTTCCTGTAGACAGCGAGCACAGTGCTATTTTCCAGTGTCTTCCTTATGAGTTGCAGACCAACCTTGGTTTCTGTGATTTAAAGAAGGCAAATGTTTCAAAGATTCTTTTAACAGGTTCTGGCGGCCCATTCAGAGATACTCCGTTAGCAGAGCTTCCATCAGTTACCCCAAAGCAGGCCGTAGCTCATCCAGTATGGTCAATGGGTCCTAAGATCTCTGTTGATTCAGCCACCATGATGAATAAGGGACTTGAGTTTATTGAGGCTCGTTACCTGTTCAATGCAACAGACGAGGATATCAAGGTTGTTATTCATCCTCAGTCAGTTATTCACTCCATGGTTGCCTATACCGACGGTGCTGTTCTGGCCCAGATGGGACAGCCGGATATGAGAACTCCAATTGCTGTGGCAATGGGATTCCCTGAGAGAATTGAATCCGGTGTTGCTCCTCTTGATTTTGAAAAGCTGGGAGAGCTTACCTTCAGAGCTCCTGATTATGACAGATATCCTTGTCTGAAGCTTGCAATGCAGGCAAGTGTGAGTGGACAGGGTGCAACCACAGCTCTTAATGCCGCCAATGAAATTGCGGTAGAGGCCTTCCTTAAGGAAAAAATCAGATATACAGACATCGCAGTCGTTGTGGAGAAGGTTTTAAATACCTTCGGTTCACCAGAACTTAAGACTGTGGATGAGGTTATGAACGCTGATTCTCAGTCAAGAGAGATTGCTATACAGGCTGTTAAGGAGCTGGCTAATGGTTAACTTTATAGGCGGTATCTTTTACTTCCTGCTAGCTCTGGGAATACTGGTTACCATTCATGAGCTTGGTCATTTTCTGGCTGCTCGAGCCTGTAAGGTTAAGGTCCTGCGTTTTTCGCTGGGCTTTGGTCCTGTTATTTACAAGAAAACCGGAAAGGATGGCTGTGAATATGCTGTAAGCGCTATTCCTCTGGGCGGCTACGTTAAGATGGAAGGCGAGAACAATCCGGCTCAGGGTGATAAACTTATGCCTTCAAATGAAGGTCTGTCACCTGATTCCTTTAAGGCAAAGCCTGTATGGCAGAGAGCCATTATTATTTTTGCCGGGCCTTTCTTCAACATTGCTCTGGCTGTTATTCTTTTTACCATCGTCAATATGTCAGGTATTTCCGAGCGTTATGCTGTGGTTGGAGATGTTGCTCCTATGTCTATCGCTCAGGAAGCTGGCTTTAAGACTTTCGACCGTATTGAGACAGTTGAAGGCAAGAGCATTGAGACCTGGTCAGACTTTGTATATACCCTTGTTGAATATACTGGTTCCAACAAGATTCTTGATGTTGTTGTCAAATCTGATATGGGAAAGGGGGCAGCCCGTACACTGCCGCTTTCTTTAAAGGATTTTACCCTCAATCGTAATGAGTCTCCTCTGGATGTTTTAGGGCTTAAGATCTGTTTTGGAAATATCACCAATACCCTAGGGGCAGTGGTTAAAAATTCTCCTGCAGATAAAGCAGGCCTTAAAGTTGGTGATAAAATTGTACTGATTGATGGACAGGAAGTTGATTCCTGGTTCAGAATTCAGGAAAGCATCGCCGATTCAGAATGCAGACCAATGGAACTTGTGGTTGAGCGTGACGGTGTAAAATACAGTGCGATCGTTGTCCCAGAATTAAAAAATAACTCAAAAGCTAAAAAAGCCAAACCATTTGTAGGTATAGCCGCAAAAGTGGAACCTCTTGAAGGTCTGAGCCGCATGGTATCATATGGTCCTGTGGAGGCTTTTGGGAAAGCCATAAAAGATGCTGCCAGCATGTCAAAGCTGGTTGTCGTGTCTGCGTATAAGCTGATTAACGGAAGCATCTCTGCTGACAACATTTCCGGTCCGATTGCCATTGCAAAAGGTGCTCAGGAAAGTGCTCAGTTTGGCCTGATTATCTTTATAAGTTTTTTGGCTGCTATTAGTGTAAACTTAGGTATCCTGAATTTAATTCCGATTCCTGTTTTGGATGGCGGTCAGCTTTTATTTTTAGCCTATGAGGCAATTATGCACAGAGAGCCTAGTGCCAGAACTCAGGCTTTTCTAACTTCAATAGGCGCAGCGGTATTATTGACCCTGACAGTTTTTGCAGTCTTTAATGACATAAAAGGTTTATAACTTTCTAAACAAACACAATGGTTTTAAGATGAGATCTCATTTATCTATAAAAATCGCAAGCCTAAGTCTTGCAGTAGCATCAGTATTAGGTGTTTCATCCTCTGCATTTGCAGCCGGTGATCCTGTTATCAGCGATATTCAGGTCAGGGGCCTGAACCGTGTAACCAAGGGCGCTGTTCTGCTTGCTCTTCCTGTTAAGGAAGGTGATGTCATGTCTCAGGAGAATACAGCTCTTGCCATGCAGAGACTGTATGCTACAGGCGAATTTGATGAGGTTAAGCTGTCTCGTGACGGTAACACCTTCATCGTAACCGTTCAGGAAAGACCTACTGTTGGTGCGATTGATTTTTCAGGTAACGTAAACATCAAGAAAGATGATCTTCAGAAGGTTATTGAAGATCAGGGCATCCGCATTGGTGAGCCTCTGAATAATCAGGCTTTAAATACCATTGAAAAGTCTTTAGAGGATTTCTACCACTCATCAGGTATGTATCAGGCCTCTGTAAAGGCTGTAATTACCCATCTGCCACGTAACCGTGCCGATATCAAGATTGAGATTATTGAAGGCAAGGCTGCCGAGATTCAGCAGATTAACATTGTGGGTAATAATTCCTTCCCTGAGGATGTACTTTTAGCTCAGATGGAACTGCGTGATGATGTTCCATGGTGGAACTTCATGGCTAATACCAAGTACAACGGACAGAAGTTCCGAGCTGATCTTGAATCTCTAAAATCCTTCTACATGGACAGAGGTTATGTTAACTTCAAGATTGATTCCACCTCTGTAGAACTTACTCCTGACAAGAAGGGTATCTATCTGACTATTGCCATCAACGAGGGTGAACAGTACAAGATTTCCGGCACCTCTGTAAGAGGTGATACTCTCAAGTATGGTGATGAGCTGGTTAAGGCTGTAACCATTGAGCAGGGTGAAATCTACAATCAGCGCAAGATTACCGAGAATGAGAAGACTCTTGCTTCAATCATGGGTAAGTACGGTTATGCAAATACTGAGGTTAAGGCTTTCCCTGTATACAATGACAAGGACAAGACAGTTGAGCTTCAGTTCAATGTAATGCCAGGCAAGCGTGTGCATGTATCACAGGTATTTATCAGCGGTAATGATAATACCGATGATACCGTTATCAGACGTGAACTGCGCCAGATGGACGGTTCATGGCTGTCATCAGAAGCTCTGGATGTTTCTAAGAAGCGTCTGGACAGAACCGGTTACTTCGAGTCAGCAGAGCTAACCACAGAGAAGGTTGGTGGCTCAGATGATACTGTAAACGTTAATACCAAGATTAAAGAGAGACCTACAGGTTCTATTTCCGGCGGTATCGGTTTCGGTACTGACTCTGGTCTGACCATTCAGGCAGGTATCTCTCAGAGCAATCTGTTCGGCTGGGGTACTCAGGGCGCTATCAATGCCTATGAGAACAAGTACCGTAAGCACATGGAGGTTTCCTACACCGATCCTTACTTCACCGTTGATAACGTAAGCTTAGGTGGCAAGGTATTCCTGGATAACTACTACGGTGCAGATGACGCCGATGTTATCGACTATACCAACAAGACCATCGGTGCTTTCGGCTATATCGGCTACCCACTGTCAGAGACTCTGTCTATCAACTACAGCCTGGGTATTGAGCGTAACCGAATCAGGAACAACGGCCTTGATTTCCAGCAGGGTGATGTGTTCTTCAATATGTACGGAAAGGACGGTCAGAAGGCTGTAGACTTTGTTAACTACAAGGCAGGTGTTGATCTGACCCGTAATACTCTGAATCAGAAGGTATTCCCAACTGACGGTTCAAGACAGGTTCTGTCTTTAATGATCACTACTCCAAATTCAGATATTCATTACTACAAGGCAACTGCTGAGACCTTCCATTTCTTCCCTCTGAATACCTATAAGGACTATGTTTTTTCCATCAGAGGTAAGACCGGCTACGGTAATGGTTACAGAGACAAGAACGGCACCAAGGAAATTATGCCTTTCTTCGATAACTTCTCACTGGGTGGTTCTGAGTGGCTAAGAGGCTTCAAGCGTAATTCCATTGGTCCTCGTGCTATCTACAAGAACAAGACAACCGGTGCCTGGTACGAGTCAAGCAACTCTATCGGCGGTAACGCTTTCTGGGCTGCCACTGCAGAAATTATTTTCCCAACTCCTCTTGTAGCAGAGGCCTACAAGAACAGTATCAGAACCTCACTGTTCTTTGATGCTGGTTCTCTATGGGATTCACGTTCAAGCATGTATTCGTATGACTATTCATCACCAAGCAAGTACAGAACTTCTGCTGGTATTTCTTTAGTATGGATGTCACCTTTAGGCCCTCTATCCTTCAACATTGCAAAGCCAATCAAGAAGTACGACGGCGACGATACACAACAGTTTAATTTCAATATTGGTAGCACCTTCTAAAACAGGGAGATTATTAAAATGTTAAAAAAACTAGCTATTGCTACTGCACTTACTTTTGCATTAACCCAGGTTTCATTTGCTGAAGACAAGGCTCCTGCTGCAGCTGAGTCTCACAATATTTCAATCGCTGTAGTAAATGTTCCTCTAATCATGTCAGAACTTCCTCAGGCTAAGGTTGAGGCTGAGAAGCTACAGAAAGAGTTTGGTCCAAGAAAGGCTGAATTAGACAAGATTCAGGAGCAGGGCGTAAAGCTGGAGCAGGAATTAAAGACTGCTAAAGATTCAAGAGCTACTGAGATTCACCGTAAGCTTGCTTCTTTAAAGTCAGAGTTTGATCTGAAGGCTCAGGCTCTGCAGGAAGACTCTCAGAAGAAACAGAGAGAGGCTGAGGTTCAGTTAGGTCGTATTGTTCAGGAAGCTATTGACCGTATCGCTAAAGAGCGTGGCATTGATTTAGTTGTTCGCGGCGAGACTGTTGTATACGCTACTGATGCTGTAAATATTTCTAAGGAAGTTATTGAGCGCGCTTCAAAGTTAAAGCCAGTAAAGAAATAATATTTACATAAATAGGTTTCCTAATGTTATTAAAAGATATCGCTGATAAGATTGGCGCACAGCTTATTGGAGATGGCAACATCGACATCAAGGCTGTAGCCAACCTTAAGACAGCTAAAGAAGATGAAATCAGTTTTCTCTCAGATCCAAAATACAGAGCTGTTCTGTCAGAGAGTAAGGCTGGTGCTGTAATCCTAAAACAGGCTGATGTTGAACATGCCAAGGGAGCTGCTTTGGTCCTGGATGATCCTTATGTTGGATTTGCCAAGGTTGCTCAGCTTTTGGACTCAACTCCTGCCGTATGCGAAGGAATTCATCCAACAGCAGTTGTTGATGCTACTGCAGTGCTTGGTCAGAATGTTGCATTAGGACCTGGTGTTCACGTACAGAAGGGTGCCGTTATCGGTAACAATGTACAGCTTGGTGCAAATGTTGTCATCGGACCTAATGCCAAGATAGGTGATAACACCAAGATTTATCCAAATGTAAGTGTCTATCATGACTGTCAGATCGGAGCAAACTGTCTTATTCAGTCTGGAGCCGTAATTGGATCTGACGGTTTCGGTTACGCTAATGAGCGTGGAGAGTGGATCAAGATCCCTCAGACCGGCAGAGTTATTATCGGCAACCGTGTTGAAATAGGTGCCTGCACCTGTATCGACAGAGGCGCAATTGATGATACTGTGATTGCAGACAATGTAATTATTGACAATCTGTGTCAGATTGCTCATAACGACAGAATCGGTTATGGAACCGCTATTGCTGGTCAGACCACAATTGCAGGCTCAGTAACCATCGGTAAATACTGCATTATTGGTGGTACCTCCGTAATTAACGGTCACATCGAACTGTGTGACGGGGTTACCCTGACCGGCAGTACTGCCTGCATGAGAGGCATTGACAAGCCAGGTGTTTATTCATCAGTTATTCCTGCAACAACTAACAAGGAATGGCGTCTGAATACATCAAGATTTTTGCATATCAATGATATGTACCATAGAATCGCAGCTCTTGAGGCTAAGTTAAAGGCCTTAACAGAACAAGAAGAAAAATAATTAAATTTATTGGGGGAAAAAGTGACTGATATCGTTGAAAGTGCACATACCTTAAATGTAGAAGAGATCATGAATCTGTTACCTCACAGATATCCATTCCTGATGGTTGACAGAGTTCTAGACTATTCTATCGATGGTGAAAGAAAGACTCTTAAGGCAGTAAAGAATGTTTCATTTAATGAGCCATTCTTTCAGGGCCACTTCCCTGGTAAGCCAATTCTTCCTGGTGTTCTGATCCTTGAAGCTATGGCTCAGGCTACAGGCATTCTTGCTTTTACAATGGTTGGTAAGCCAAAAGAGGGTGAATTATATTATTTTGCAGCAATTGACAATGCTCGTTTCAAGCGTCCGGTTGTACCTGGTGATCAGCTGATTCTTGACGTTGAATACTTCAAGGAGAGACGTGGTATTGCCTCATTCAGCGGTGTTGCAACTGTTGATGGAAAGGTGGTTTGTACTGCAGACCTGATGTGTGCAAGACACTAATTTTTAGTAAGGTGTATTACATTGACTGAATCAACTGGAATTATTGACCCAAGCGCAAAAATTGGTCCAGATGTAGTTTTAGGTAAAAATGTAACTATACGCGAAAATGTAATCATCGAAGGTAACGTTACCATTGGCGATGATTGTATTTTTGAGCCTTTTTCTATTATCAGAGGTCCAACCACCATTGGAAAGGGAAATCATTTCTACCAGTTCTGTTCCATTGGTGAAGGCTGTCAGGATCTTAAATACGCCGGAGAGCCAACAACTCTGACCATTGGTGACAATAATGTCATCAGAGAGCATGTTTCAATGCACAGAGGTACTGTTCAGGGCAGAGGAACCACTACTGTCGGTTCTAATAACCTGTTCATGATCAACACTCATATAGCTCACGACTGTGTGATTGGAGATAACTGTATCTTCTCAAACAATGCCACTCTGGCTGGTCACGTAGTAATTGATGACTGGGTAGTGTTCGGTGGTCTTGCAGCAATTCACCAGTTCGGTAGAGTTGGCTGTCACGCTATGGTTGGCGGTATGGCTGCACTGAATATGGATGTTCCTCCATATGTTATGGCTGCAGGTCATTACGCTAAGCCTTTCGGAATCAATAAGCGTGGTCTTCAGAGAAGAGGCTTCTCTGATGAGGCAATTTCAGCAATCTTCAAGTCATATATGCTTCTGTACAAGAAACATCTTCCTCTTGAAGAAGCTATTGTTGAAATTGAGAAAATTGCAGAAGAGTTTGCAGAAGTAAAACCTCTTGTCGACTTCCTGAAGGATCATGGTAGAGGAATCGTTCGCTAATGCCTGTAAGTGAGAATCCACATCTGTATGCACTATTAGCCGGAGAAAGCTCCGGCGATACTCTTGGTGCGGGTCTTATGATGGCAATAAAGCGCAGAGACCCTCAGGCCCAGTTTATCGGCATTGGCGGTCCTAAGATGATTCATCAGGGACTGGTTACATCCTTTAAAATGGATGAGCTGTCAGTGATGGGATTCTTTGAGGTCCTCTCCAAGCTTCCAAAGATTCTGAGCATCAGAAAAAAAATCATCAGGATTCTGCTTAAGGCCAAACCTTGTATTTTTATCGGTATCGATCTGCCTGATTTTAATCTTCACGTGGAGATGAAATTAAAGCAGGCCGGTATCCCAACCGTTCATTACGTAAGTCCATCTGTATGGGCCTGGCGAGAGAAACGTGTAGATAAAATCAAGAAAGCCTGTGATGAGATTCTTGCTCTGCTTCCTTTTGAGAAGCCTTGGTATGCCCAGAGAAATATGCCTTGTACCTATGTTGGACATACTCTGGCAAACTCCATTCCTCTTTCAATTGATCCTAAAGTCTGTCGCGAAAGGATCTGTCTGCAGAAGACAAGCGTTGAACCCGTAAAAGACAAGGTTATGGCAATTCTTCCGGGATCACGCAGAGGCATGATCTCAAGGATGCTGCCTATTTACGCCCATACTGCAAGAATAATCAAGAAGAAGCTTCCTGATACCGTATTTATCTGTACTGTACCGAATTATGCTCTGGCAAGTATGGTTAAGGATATATGGCTTGAGGTTGCTCCTGATTTATCGATTACGGTTTATGTGGGCAATACCCAGGATGCAATTGCTTCAGCGGATGCTGTGCTTTTAACCTGCGGTACCATTGCTCTTGAAACCATGCTGCTCAAGACACCTTTTACCGTTGCGTACAAGGTTAGCTCCTTATCAGCTCTGATTGCCAAAAAACTTCTGAAAATCAATGTGTTTTCACTACCTAACCTGATTGCAGGCCGAAAGGTGGTAAAGGAGTTTATTCAGGATGATTGTACTCCACAGGCACTGGCCGACGAGATGTACAAACTTTTAGTCTACGATAACATTCTGATGAAGAAAGAATTTGAAAATATCCATCAGAGTATGCGCTGCAATTCTGATGAGCTGGCATGCGATGCTGTTTTCAAAATCATCAACCGTACTTATGACTCCACTCCAAATCTTGAGAGTGTAGCTTCTATGCAGACTCCAGAGTATTCTGCTCCTGAAATTTCAGAGAGCCTTCAGACGGATGGTTCTGCAACTGAAGAGACATCTGAAGCTAAATCAGAATAAGAAGTTCCTTTCTAATGGCAAAAATAGTATTAGAACCTTTTGTTTATCCAATTGATCCTGCGGTTTTCAAAGTCTGCGGGGTTGATGAGGCCGGTCGTGGTCCACTGATGGGTAATGTTGTAGCAGCCTGTGTTGTGCTTGATCCTGCCAACCCTATTGAAGGTCTTAATGATTCAAAACAGCTGTCTGAAAAAAAGCGTGATGCGCTGGAGCCTCTGATTAAGGAAAAAGCTCTTGCCTATGGCGTTGGACAGTGCACTCCTCAGGAAATTGACACAATGAATATTCTCAATGCATCTCTGGAAGCTATGCGCAGAGCCTACGAGAATATGGCTTTAAAGTGTGATCTGATGCTGGTTGACGGCAATAAGGTTCCACGAAATATGGGAATAAACACACAGGCCGTGGTGAAGGGCGATGCACGTGTTGCTGAAATTGCCGCAGCATCAATTCTTGCCAAGGTTGAGCGTGATCGACAGATGTATGAGCTGGATAAACAGTATCCTGAGTATCTGTTTGCCAAACACAAGGGCTACCCAACCAAGGCCCATTTGGAGCTTTTAGAAAAACTTCCTCTTCTTGACTGCTATCGTAAAAGCTACGGCCCTGTTAAGAAAATTCTGATGGCTAATGACGATCTGGATGAATTTTCACTAAATTGATCTGTATCAATATTTTGAGCAAATCGATTTTTGTAGTAAAATTTACAACTAGTCTATCTGAATAGTACCCAATGAGGTTTACATCGTAGTGATGAACATTAATTATTTAGAGTTTGAGCAGCCAATTGCCGATCTGCTGGCTCACATTGAAGAGTTAAAGCGTTTAAGCTCAGACTCAAGCTCAAGTGTTGATTTAACAACTGAATTAAATCAGTTAGAGAAAAAGAATCTAGAACTGACAAAGAAGATTTTCTCTTCTTTATCGGACTGGCAGATTTCACAGCTGTCACGTCATCCAATGCGTCCATATACCATGGATTACATTGAAAGAATTTTTACTGACTATCACGAGCTTGCAGGTGACCGTGCCTTTGCTGATGACAAGGCTATTATCGGCGGTCTTGCACGTCTTAACGGTCAGAGCGTTATGGTAATCGGTCATCAGAAAGGCCGTGATATCAAGGAACGTACTCTGCGCAATTTCGGTATGCCTCGCCCAGAAGGCTATCGCAAGGCTATGAGACTTATGAAGCTTGCAGAGAAGTTCAATATTCCTGTAATTACCTTTATTGATACTCCAGGTGCATATCCTGGTGTTGGTGCTGAGGAACGTTCTCAGGCTGGCGCTATTGCAGAGAGCTTAAAGCTGATGTCAGATCTTAAGGTTCCCGTAATCTGTACTGTTATCGGTGAAGGTGGTTCTGGCGGTGCTCTGGCAATCGGTGTCGGTGACAGAGTTAATATGCTTCAGTACTCAACCTATTCAGTTATCTCTCCAGAAGGCTGTGCTTCTATTCTGTGGAAGTCTGCAGATAAGGCTTCATTAGCTGCTGAGGCTATGAACATTACTGCTCACAGAATTAAGGATCTGGGTTTAATTGATAACGTTGTAACCGAGCCTTTAGGTGGCGCTCACCGTAATTACGATGAGGTTGCTGAGAGTCTGAAACAGCGTCTTGAGGTTGATCTTGCAGAGCTGCAGAATCTGCCTGCCGAGAGCCTGTTAGAGCAGCGTTACGCTCGTTTAATGAAGTACGGATATTGTTAAAAGAAAAAGCCGAGCAGGTTGTAACTGAACTTGCTCAAAAAATCATTTCTTCAATCGGTCCATCCAAACTGGTCGTAGGACTATCTGGAGGGGCCGATTCTACTTTAGTTCTCCTGATTGCCAAAAAAGTAACTGAGCTTGATCCAAGATACACAGCTCTGGCAGTTCACTGTATTCATGGTCTTGATGCCGATGATCCTATTTGGTTTAATCACTGTCACAGGTTATGTGAAAGTGTTGGCGTAGAAATCAGAACTCCTAAGCTTAATATTGTCTATGGCAACGGCCGTTCCCCTGAGGAAGTCTCAAGAGCTGAACGCTATAGGGCACTTCTGGATAATCTGGATGAGCACAGTGTTCTTTTACTTGGGCATCAGGCTGATGATCAGATTGAGAGCTTTCTTCTGGCCTTAAAGCGTGGTTCTGGTCCTTATGGACTGTCGGGGATGAGATTTATGGTCCGCGACGACAGAGGCACTCTGATTAGACCTCTTCTTGAACTTCATAAGTCAGAGATTATCGATATTATTGAATCCCTAGGCTTTTCCCATGTGTTTGATATTTCAAACACCTATATGAAGTTTGAGAGAAATTTCATCCGCCTGAAGGTTCTGCCTCTGCTCAGAGAAAGATTTCACGGGATTGATAAATCTATTATCAGAAGCTCGAAACTGTGCGCCTATGAGCATGATCTTGCCATGCGTTATGCCAGAGAGGCTTATGAGCGCGCCTTTGACAGGGACAGACTCAGACTGGATATCTCAAAGCTTGAGATCAGTGATGAACCTCTGATGCTGAGTGTTCTAAGACTTTTCCTGTATGAAAAGCTTATCATGACCCCCGAGTACAATGCGGTATTAGATGCGCTTAACCTCTGCAGAATTTCACCGGATCAGAATACCGTGATACCTCTTGAGGATGGCTATGAGGTAAGACGGTTTAGAAATTTTCTCTATATTGTCAGACCTTCAGTATGCAATGCTCACGGTCAGTATGAGCTTGAAGCAGGGCAAAAACTTAGAATAGATGATTATATCTATTCTCTTGAAGCCTGTGATGATGGCTTTGCCTGTGACAGAGTAATTCTGGATTTTGACTACTCAGGGGCAATGAAACTTCATCCAGAGAAAAGAGCCCATAGCCGTGAGGTGAAGAAACTCTTCACGGAGTACTCTGTTCCTGCCTGGGAGAGAAATTCTATCTGTCTTGTCAGGGCAAAAGACTCGGATAAAGTAATTGGCTTTGGCTATCTGTTCATAACCAGAGAAGGTGCTTTTGAGGGCGTATCATTTCAGAGATACCGTCTGAAAATAGAGCGCGCATAAAAAAAAGACCCAACGTTTTTTTAACGCTGGGCTTTAGGAAATATATTATGAAAAAGTCATCAGCCATTGCCATAAAAACATCTAACTGATATTACTTAGAGCGGTGGTTTTAAGAAAAGTTCAAAAAAAATTAAAAAAAATTAAAAATATTTTTATCTATATGATTTTATTATAAAAAAAACTAAATTTTTTTTTGCGAGTTTCTCCTTAAACAATAATCCTTCAAATAATTCCTACTTCATCACAAAATTATTTGTTTTTTTTTATTTAGCTCTCTAATTGTTTCCCATAATAGATATATGAGGGTATTCTTGGTGAGCTTTTATGAAAATATTCGTTAAAATCTTCGTTTTTCTGTTTCTGTTCTGTTCCTGTTCTGTTTATGCAAAAGAGGAAATCAAGCTTTTCTTTTTCTCTATGGAAACAGATTTTATGTCTAATGTGCATAACACCATGGCGAAAATGTCAAAACAGCGAGGTTACAGCCTTAAGGTCTATGATGCAAAGGGCGAGGCCAAAAGACAGTATGAGCAGTTTAAGAGAAATGTTTCCATTGGTGACTTTGTGATCATCAGTGTTAAGGATGAAAAGTATCTTTCTGAGATGATGGATTTGGCTGAGGAGCATGATGTAAAGATTGTACTGTTCGGAACCTCGCCTACTGCAAATATTTCTCCATCCTATGACAAGGCCTGGTATGTGGGCTTTGAAATGTTTGATTCTGCCCGCAAGCAGTATTCCATGATCAAAAAATACATCAATGAATATCCTGATTATGACAAGAATGGAAATGGTTCTTTAGATGTGGTCTTCATGCAGGGAAGGGAACATGATTTTGCCACTCATGTTCGTACTAGGGTTATTCTTGAGAGTCTTGAGAAGTATGGAGTTAATCTGAATCCTATTTCATATAATTTTGATGAATACAGTTACTCAACTGCCTATGAGGATTTAAAGAATCAGATTCGTACCTATGGCATTGAGAACATCGAGATGATTATCGCAAATAACGATTCAATGGCGCTTGGTGCAATCAAAGCATTAAATGAAATCAAATACAATATGCCTTATTCCTTTTTCAGAGGGCATAACCATATTCCAGTGTTTGGCATAGATGGTACTTCAGAGGCTTTAAAGAGTGTAGAAGCCGGTATGCTGACCGGTACCACAATTGCCGATTATTCTGCTCTGACCAGAGTTATGATGATGATTTTTGAAACTAATGGTTACGACGATTTTCAGAAAGTTGTCTGGTATAAGGTGGATGGCAGAACTATTTTTATCCCATATAGAGCATTTTCAAAAATTAAAGTCTATAATGCACAGTCACTAAACGAATAGCATATATATATTTTTTTTTATGAGAAGAATCTTTCAGCTTATACTGAGCTTTCTTTTTTTATTTCAGCTTCAGAGCGCTATCGCTTCTGATGATATTTACACCTTTTATTATAACGGCGACTCTGAATTTATTCTCAGGTTTAATGCCAGTCTGAAGGCATATGCCAGGAACAGGGATGTCGAAATTGAATTTTTTGATGCAAAAAACAGTTCCTCAATGCAGTTAAACCAGATTTATTCAAGTATTTCCTCTAAAGATTCTTTGATCATAAATCTTGTTGATCCAAAAATGGCATCTGAAATCATCTATCACGCCAAATCCTACGGCAATCGTATTGTCTTTTTTAATCGTAAGCCTTCCGATGCTGATCTGAAGAAATATGACAGAGCCTGGTATGTGGGTACCAATTCCTCTGCAGCAGGCAGATATCAGTTTGAGATTATTCATGACTATCTGAATGAAATCAAAGGCGTTGACAGAAATAAGGATGGAGTTCTTAATATCGTTATTCTGCAGGGCGAGATAGACCACACTGATACCAAAGGCAGAACCGAACAGATAAAGAAAATGCTGGATGAGGCCGGAATTAAATACAGCATAATTTCTGAGAACTATGACAACTGGGACTCTAAAGCCGCATTTGAGGATGTTAAGGCTCAGGCTGCTAAGGTTGGTCTTAAAAACATTGATATGATTATCGCGAATAACGATTCAATGGCTGTTGGCGCTGTAGATTATCTTAATACCGCAGGCTACAATCTCGGCAGAGAGCATAAAGATAAGTCTAAATATATTCCTGTATTCGGAGTTGATGGTATTCCAAATGCAACTGAATACATTAATCAGGATAAGATGACCGGTACTGTTTTTGCTGACTTTACCGCACTTGCAAAGGTCTGTGTTGATATTTCTCTTGATGATTCCACTGTCGATGCAGAGCTTACCCGTAAGCTGTGGTACAAGGTTACAGACAGAAAGGTCTCAATTCCTTTTGTAAAATATGCAAGTTTCAAAAAATACGCGGAGAGATCCCGTTAAGAGATAGCCTGACTGTTTAAATCTTGTAAATTCTGAGGAGATTTTGAGGAACTACAAAACCTGAGCGGTTTTGTAGTTTTTAGTTTTTTTGGAGAAATTTTTTTTGAGGATTCTTCTTAGACTTCCTGCATTACGCTCTTGATAAGGCCTAATGGGCTCTTGTCCTTGTATGAAATCTCATGAAGCTTGCTGGAGTTCTTGGCGCTTATGAACTGAACTGTCTGATTCTCAGTGTTCAGCTTGATTTCAATCTGTGAGCAGGTAGCGATGCTGAAGATTTTGTTTAATGGTGCCAGCATCTGCTTTATATCATTCATTTGGTCTAATTTTACACTATCGATAAACTCTGACATTGTTTCTTCCTGTGTATTCATTCTTAGTTCGCTTAGTTATTCTTAATAATAATTCGATTTTGTCGATTTAGCATAAACAGGGAATATTGTTCTCGATTTTTATGTCAAATCTTTGCAGAGCAAGAATTATACCAAAATACTTTGAGTTTGATCACACTAATCCTTTGTATAATAAAATAATAATCTTATTTATTTGATTTTAAATGATATAAAGTTAACTCAAAATTTAATGACATTATTTAAAGCGACGTCATTTAATAAAAAGATCTGAAAATATTTATATCTGTCGATACACATTTTTTATTTGAAAAAAATAAAAAAATACATAAAATTCGAAAAAGATAGTAAATAACGTGCCCTTCGTATAAAAAAGAAAATCTGCCAACAATTTCTTTTTGATTTTCTCTATTCCATAACATAATCTTAAAGAAGCTATGACAACAGAATATAAGGAGTCAATTTATGGCTGATTTTACTTTACCACCTCTACCATATGAAAAAAATGCCCTGGAAGGCTTTCTCTCTGAGCAGACTCTCACCTTCCATCATGATAAACATCTTAATGCCTATGTTGAAACCACCAACAAGCTGAAAAATGGCTCCTCCTTCGAGAATGAATCAATAGAGACCATTATAAAAAAAGCTCAGCCAGGCCCTCTGTTTAACAATGCTGCCCAGGTTTTCAATCATACCTTCTATTTCAAGTGTCTGTGTGCTGAGAATAAGCAGCCTTCAGCAAAGCTTTTAGCTTTAATCGAGAAGAGCTTCAATTCTCTGGATGAATTTTTAGATCTCTTTAAGTCCTCTGCTGTAGGCAACTTCGGATCAGGCTGGACATGGCTGTGTGCAACAGACGGTGCACTGGAGATTGTTAACACTTCAAATGCCGGCAATCCGCTGACAATGGGAAAGACTCCTATTTTATGCGTGGACGTGTGGGAGCATGCCTACTATCTTGATTATCAGAACAGAAGAGCAGATTACCTTAAGGATTTTGTAAATCACATTGACTGGGATTTTGTCGAGTCCAATCTTCCTTAGTAACCTGTTGAAAATACATAAAAAAATACCCAGTGATTTCAATACCACTGGGTTTATGTATTCGGGACATAAAAATGAAGAAAGCTGAAGAAATACTTTCTCCATGTACTGTATTAGAGTATCTCGCCTCAAAAAAGTTCATATTTTGTAGAATTTTACACAAAATTTTTTTAACCTGTTGAAAAACAAAGATATTTTGTTGCACCTTTTGGTTTAATATTGAATAATAGAATTAACCGCTTGCAATCTAAGAAAAAATAAGTTAGCATATACTAACACGAGTTACCTAATACTAATGAAAACTTAGTATAGCAAGCAAATGACTCGTTTGCATGTGTTCTAAATAAGGTGGTACATAACCTTTAAAGCGGTTTTGAGAATTTCTTGAAACCGCATTTTTTTTCTTATTCTCTCAGAAAATCCTTACACCTTGGAGCTTTCAAAGCCTACCTCAATCTGCTTTCCCGCTTTAACCTTTTGAGCGGTATGACTATGATTTATGATTATGCGATGTAGGTACAATTTTAATAAAAAAATAATCTTTTCAGTTTTTATTGGCTATCTTTTGTACTAATATCTAAATATATTGTTAAGTTTTTTTTACAAAAATAAAATAGCGGCTTTTGTCTGATTTATGTGATTTATAAAACGAGTAAAGCGGGCTGCTGCCTTGATGTGTTCTGTATATTCTGGAGTATTGTGCTTCAAGATTTACAACAGAAGGCTTACACAGACAGACTAAGAAGGAGACTGGTTATGACGTTTAAAGAGATCATCGCTGAACTGGCAAAGGAGAGTGGACTCCCCCTTGAGCTGGATAACAATGGATCCTGTATGCTGAATGCTGATGATATTCTTATCACTCTGCAGTACAGAAATGTACAGGAGGACGTGGTAATTTTTGCTCCTGTAACTGATCCTGAAAAGATTGCAAGATTAAATGAAACTGCACTGAGGGCAGCGCTTTCCCTTTCCTTTAACGGAATCGGAACCGGTGGCTGTTATCTTGGATTGTTTGAGGAATCTCTGGTACTGTCCACATACCTTTCAGTTCAGAACCTGACTTCAGAAGGACTAGCTCAAAAGCTCAATGAATTCAGTCAGAGAGCTGCAGATGTGCGGGATGCGATTTTGAATGCCTATCAGAATATTCCTGCAACAGAGATTTCTGACGGTGGTGTGGATAACTACGGAGTAGGACTTTCGGTATGAGGTTCTAAGAGAAGGTTTTAAGCAAAAACTGAGGAAATAGAAAATGGATCTTAATATTGAGAATATTTCTAGATTAGATAATAACAGTTCCTATTACCTTTCAGACAATGGAGAGATAAAGAAGTCTGGTCTGCTGCATAAATTCAAGTGCTTTTTTGGTCTGGGGCATTCAAGACAGCGAGTTTCCAATCTTATTAATGCAATAAGAAATACAATTCTGGAGGCTTCCGGAGGAGCTGCTCAGGGTAAATTTGAAGAAGATCTGAGTGGAATCAGTCAGAAGTCTGCAGTAAAAGGAAGTGTGATTAAACAGTTTGCAGAGAATTACAGAAACACAAACCAGGAGAAGATAGCAAGTGCTCTTGCAAAAAAGGAAGCTGCCGGAATTATTAACAGCACCATCCTTGAGCTTGAGGCTAAGGGAAAGTCTAAGATAAAAAATTCTCCAAATCTGCAGAGGCTGTTAAATAAAGCTCTGGAAAATGATCTTGATGAACCTCCTCTTAAGAATAAAGATGGTCGCAAAGTGCTTGATATTGATGCATTCAGGACAAGTATTTCTCAGAAAACAAACGAGATATGCACTCTTCTTCTAAGTATCACTGATTCAGAAAAACTTGGAAAGCCAACCTTATCAAATGATTATTTTGAATATCTGGAGAATGAAATTATCAATGAGGAAGGAGAGCTCAGGATACCTCAGCTTGATAAACTAAAGTCTCCTGACGAGGCTTTTGCTAAGATTGTGAATGATAATCTATTATCTGAAGAATATACTGCAGAGGAAAAAAATCGTTTAGAGGAGGGCTGTAACCTTATTCTGAAGGAAAGTAAGGATGATCCTGATCTGCGTGATCTGCTGACTTTACATTACCAGACTCTTCTCAAAAGTGGAGATGAGGTCCGTTCTATAGCTTCGCTTAAGAATAAGATTGATGCTATGAAACAGAATCTTACTGAGCTGCGCGAGCTAAGCTCACAGAATACTCATTTATTTGCCTATGGTAAAAAGGTCATGTCAGGAAATTCTTTTCTGACCTTTGCTCCAGGGGTGATTACAAAGATGTTCAATTATGTAAATTCTGCAGACATCAATGAGCTTATGAGCCTAAACTCACGCTCTACTGCTTCAGAAATTCAGAAGGCTTTAAGCAACATCTCTTCAATGCTGGTTTCTGGAGCTAGTGAAAGTGGTGCCGATCTTAGTGACATTGTTAAGGTGGATTTTGCCCGAACATTTATTGCAGGAATGCTGTCCTTAAGACTTGATCCGGCATTGCGACAGACTCTGGTTAAGGTTTTTGAATCCACGGAGTTTTCTCGAGTTGAGACTGCGTACTCTCAGCTGCAGAACAGTGTTACCGCCAATACGGAACTGCCTCATCAGATTCGCAACCTTTACGCTTCCACCACTTTAAGTATAGGCAGGACAATTGATTCTTTATATACTTCGTTATGCTCTGTTACTGGAAAGGATCAGAATACATATAAGTATCTTGGAGAGGTTGACGATAAACTTGTAAGTCAGATTTATTCAGATATAAAGAAGCAGACAGATCCTTATGCAGAGCGTGCGATCAATGAGTTCTTGGATCGTCATTTTAAAGGTGCCAGCCTCGGCTTTATTCAAGATTATCTCAAGAACATGATGCTTAAAGGTAAGCTGAGGGCAGAGGGCAGCTTTAATCCGGCACAGCTTTTTAGCTATATGGTAACGAATAAAGTTAATAACTATATTAACCTTAACTTTATTGACTCTATGAAAAAGCTTACTGGTACTAATCCAGAGGAGGCTGCTTTCTTCAGGGATTTAGGCAGAATGAGCGTTAGTCTTCCTGATGGAAAAACGTTAAGTCAGGAGCCTGGCGCCGCTGCTGACGAACTGTCGGCTTTTGTAACCGGCAGAGCGGATGCAAAATTTACTGCTCTTAGTGATGAGGAAAAGGCTAAGGTCAGAGTGGTTATGTCTCTTCTGACCACCAATACAGCTAAGGCTGTAATAGAGTCGGCTCCTTCTGAACTTGATAAAACCAAGTCCCTGAAATTTAACGAAGCTCCGGATTCGGGCAAATTTACAATCTCTCTGGATAAATTTGGTAACAATATAAGAATTAAAGGCGGTTATGAGAATGAAATTACTTCCTTTGTTCACAACCAGAAACAGTCTGTATTAAATCCTGGCAGTACAGTTAAAGGTGAAGTGTTATACTCAATCTCTTCCTCTGAAATAGATAGACTGGCAAAGCTGGATTATGGTGAAATCAGTAATACGCAGGCCAACATTTCGGAGAATTTCAGGATTAAAGGTACCTCCTCCTCCGTGTTTACGGTGGACATAAAAGAATGATGTCGCAGGAAAAGCTGTAATTGATTTAAAAGGCAAACTCAGACTTGGGAGTTTGCCTTTTCCGTAAGCTGGATAGCAGTTGTCACATTTCTCCAGAAGGCCAGCTTTTTTTCCCGCTCATTGCTTTTAAGCTGCTCCTCCTTTACTGTCTTAAAGGCATTATCAGGCTCTTCAATCAATGTTATCAATGTCATCAATGTTCTCTGTTCCAACCGACAGACGGATCCATTAATCTGACAATTGATATTAAACATCAGTATCAGCTTATGTATGTCTGTCAAATACCCTCGGATAAATCCGAGGGCTTGCTAGTCAGCATAATATAGGTACAAGCGATACCAATTGGTAATCTCCCTACACTGCCAGCATCATCGGA